>JADKKO010000004.1:0-302750 GCA_016720465.1 Holophagaceae bacterium | reverse complement strand
GCACGCCGAGCATGCGGATCGCCTGGCCTTGGGGGCTTTTCTCAACGACGCGCCCGATGACCTGGACCCAGCGGTAGGAGCCATCAGCATGGCGGATGCGTGCCTCGTACTGGTAAGGCTTGCCGCTTCCGGCCAGCATCTCGCTGATCTTCCCGACCACGGCCTCCCTGTCGTCGGGATGGAGGCGCTCGATCCAGACGCTCCGGTCGCCGAATCCGGTTTCCGGTTCATAGCCCAGCATCGTGTAATAGTTGGGCGTCGCGTACCACTGGTCGGCCAGGATATCCCAATCCCAGACGCCGATCGAAGCGGCGTCGGTGGCCAGGGTGATGCGCTGGGTCGCGATCCGGAGTTCATCCTCCGACTTCCTGCGTTCGGTGATGTCCCTTAGAAACGCGGAAAACCTACCGGCCACGCCCGGAAGTTGGGTGATGCTCAATTCAACATGGATCAGACGCCCGTCCTTGCAGCGGTGCCTCCGCACCAGCAAGGCCGATCCGGTTTGGGCGATCCGTCCGATCATCTCCGCGATTTCCTCTGCGGATTCATCCGCTTCGAAATCGGCGATGGTTTTCCCCAGCATTTCATCGCGGGTGTACCCAAGCATGCGGCAGCAGGCTTCATTGACATCCATGATGCGGCCCTGCAGGTCCACCAGCCAGAAGCCGTCCAGGGCCGTGCGTAGGATGGCGGCCTGTTCCTCCCGGCCCTCCCGCAGCAAGGTTTCAGCCCGATGCTTGTAAAGGGCCATCTCGATGACCGTGCGCAGTTCACGCTCCTCGAATGGCTTGATGATGTACCCGAAAGGATTGCTCTTCTTGGCGCGGTCCAGCGTCTCTTCGCTCGCGTAGGCCGTCAGGAACACCACCGGGCGGTTGAAGCGCTCGTGGATGACCTGCGCGGCGGCAATGCCGTCCATCTCTCCTTCGAGGCGGATGTCCATCAGCACCAGATCAGGCCTCAATCGCTCGGCCAGCGTGATGGCGTCCTCGGCCCGCGGCGTATCGGCCACAGGATCATAGCCCAGTTCCTCAAGCTGCTTGCGGATATCCCGGGCGACGAAGGGCTCGTCTTCAACGATGAGAATCCGGGGCTTGCTCATGGGAGCACCTGGGGGCAGGCGGTAGGGAGGAAGGCTGATGCGTGATTATGAGCCGTTAACGAATAAACCGTTGCGATAAAATGACTTGGTTATTTCAAAAGCAATGCGGTTGAAACCGGGGCTCGCCTCGCATCGGCTCCAAATAGTCCGAATTCCGGCCATTCATCCAAACCGGGAAATTGCCGCACTGACTTCCTCCTGCTTGTGGCGTTCAATTCTCGATGCCGGTCCATCCTTTCGGGGTGAAGGCCACTTCGAAGACGGCGCCGACACCAGGGCCGCCGCCGATTTCGAGCTGGCCCTTCAGCTGCCTGGCCAGATCCGCCACCAGTTGCATGCCCAGCGAGCAGGCGCGTTTTTCTTCAAAATCTGGCGGCAGGCCCACGCCGGTGTCGCTTACCCGCAGCCGGACCTGCGGTCCGCCGCTTCCGGCCTGGAGCTCGATGCGGATTTCTCCGGAGCGGCCATCGGGGAACCCGTGCTTCAGGCAATTGGAGACCAATTCATTGACCAGGAGGCCGCAGGGGACCGCTTGTTCGAGCGCGATGCTCATCGGAGCCAGATCCAGATGAAGCTGGATTTTCCCGCGCTCCACAGCCATCGATCGGTAAAGATGGGTGGTGACTTGAGTGATGTAGTCGGGAAGGTTCACCTGCTCCAGGTTCTCAGCGCGGTACAGGGATTCGTGCAACAAGGCCATGGACCGGATGCGGTTCTGCATGTCCTTGAGAACGGATTTCGTATCGGGCTGGGTGCTCCGTCCCGCTTCGAGGCGCAGCAGGCTGGTGATCACCTGCAGATTGTTCTTCACCCGGTGGTGGACTTCTTTGAGCAGGGATTCCTTTTCCCGCAATGAGGCGCGCAGCGCCTCTTCGGCCTGTTTGCGGGCAGTCAGATCGATGAACGTCGCCAGCACGTCGTCTCCGAGCAGGACGCCCGAAATCTCCATGATCCGGACTTCGCCATTCTTGCGGGCCACCCGGTACTCGCTAGGCTGGATGTCCTGGCCGGACTCCGAAGCGGCTTGGACCGCTGCGCTCCAGGTGGCGATGACCCACTGGCGATAGGCTTCGTCGGGGTAGGCGTGCCGCCACCAGGCTTCGATGGTCGGGATATCCTCGTGCGTGTAGCCGAAAAGCGTTGCGAACCGGTCATTGAAATGTTCGATCACACCGCTTTTCGAAAGGTAGGCCAGCGGAATCGGGGCGACCTGCACGAGCCTGCGGAAGCGCGTCTCGCTCTCGATCTTCGCTCGTTTCTCCTCGTCGATCGAATCCAGGGACCGGTACAGATGGCGCGCGAGCACTCCGATTTCGTCCGCACGCTCGGTATCCTCGCGCTGGAACGCGCGCCCATGCTCCGCATCGTCCGCGACCCGCGCCAAGCGGTGGAGCCCGGTTGTCAAGCCGCGCGCCAACTTCGTGGCGATGACTGCGATCATCAGCAGGAGGCATGTTGCGATGCCGGCGCCGACAGCGGCATTCCGGCGCAAATTGGCATTTGCGGTGTCCCGGGTCAGCTCCACCCGCACCCAGCCGATGTGGCGATCGCCGGATTGGATGGGCACGGCCACATCGATCAGATCGGACTGGTCCAGGAGGATTTGAGGTTTCGGAGGCAATCCCAGCAGACGCTGGCTGGGCGCATCGCTGAAGAACTGGCCGATGTAGGCCGGTCTGGTGGAGGCCAGGATTTCGCCCTGCGGCGAGAGCACGATGGCGAACTTGAGGTCTGTGGCCTCCGAGGCGCCCTTCAACACCTCCTGCAAACCCGCTGAATCGTTCGCCAGCACCCATGAGGCGCCGCTGAAGGAGAGGGTCCGCGCCAGGTCGATGGCGCTTCTGTTGCCCTGGGCGTAAAGGAAATCCCTCTGCAACGAATACAGGAGCAGGCCGCTGCCGAGGATGATGGCCATGGAAACCAGCGAAAAGGACCACACCAGCCTGCGGCGGATGGACCCGCCCCAGGCTTGTTCCAGGCGGGCGTACCATCCTTGGATCGAGCTCATCGGGATCGCCGGCCGGTACGCCGGGCCTGCCCGGAGGCAGCTGGTCCCTGGACTTGGCGGGGCATTTCGAGGGACTTGCTCATCATGGGGATCCACTGCAGGCAGGCAGCGTCAGTTTGGACTCCTTCAAGACTGCCTGCTCGCCGAAATTCCATCCCCAAATACCGGATGGAAAGGCCCCCTTTCGAGGATCCTTTCCATCTGGCGGAAGCGCCTGTCAGTTCCCGCCCATCTGGTTGGGTTGGTACCCCTCGCCGTAGGACACTGGCACACGCTCCTTCATATCCTTGACCAACCTTTCCTGGGCCTGGGCCTGCTGTTTTTGCTGCCAGGCTTGGGTGAGCTCCGCCTGCACGGCCTCGAAGGGCGGGAGTGGCTGGGTGCCGCCCGCCGCCTTCTGCTTAGCGACCGCCTCATCGTAGATCTTGCGCAGTTCCGCTTCCGGCGCGGCGGTGGCCGCCGCACGTTTTTCGATAAGGGCGCGCTTGTAGACATCGGCCATGGCCGATTCCGCCTGGAGGCGGACCTTCACATCCTTGTCCAGGCCTTCCAGCCTGCCCAGCTCGATCAAGGCCCTCTGTTCGGCCAGGCTGCCGACCCACTGATTGCGGCGTTCCTTCAATTTGGGATCCGTGAGCAGCATGTCGGCGTCCGATTGCTTAGGGGCCAAGGCGCGGACAATCCCTTCGAATTCCTTTTGGGTGATCTTCTGCCCAGCCACATTCGCCACCACGGGGCTGGAATCGCGGGAACCGATTCCGCAGCCAAGGGCCAGCGCCAGGATGGGGGCAAGAGCGAAAGGGGCCAGGTGCTGTGGGATGGCTTTGCTGCTCGAGGTCGCCTGCTTCATGTGTTTTCTCCGCGAATGTTCTAGATTGAGGGAGGAACGCGGGCGCCGCAATGGCCGACGCCGGACGCAGTGGTCCGTTCGAAACCGGCTGACAGAATCTAAGACGATTGATTTATGCCGCTTACGCATGCGAGCTGGCCACAAGTCCGCGTCGGTCCGACGCAGCCTTGAGCCCGGACGGCTCCAATGGATGCCTTGGCGCACGAAAGGTATTGCGGAATTTCCAAAAACATGCTTTTATAGCCAATTGAGCATATAGGATCGACCCATGGTTAATGCCTCCCCCCTCGCAGGACTGGACCTGCAAATCTACTCGGCCCCCTGGTGCGGCGACTGCCGCCGCCTGGACAGGTGGCTGGCGGAGCAGGGCCTCCAAATCCCAAAGGTGGACATCGAATCAGAGGAAGGCGCCGCCGAGCGGTTGGAGGCGGGCACTGGCAAACGCGGAATCCCGTATTTCCTGGTGGGAGGGAAACGCTGGGTCCGGGGCTACCACAAGGAGCTTCCGCAACGCCTGGACACGGACCTCCTCATCCGGGAACTCCTGGAAGCCGCGAAAGCCTGAGTGTTTTGAGGCTTTTACTAGGAAGCGCCTAGCCTCCATGGCATCCTAAGGGGTTCCTTTGGAGTTGAGCTGTGGCGTCCATTTTATCAGCCGGATTCTGGTCCAATCTGTTCACGTCCGACCTTGCGATCGACCTGGGCACGGCTTCGGTTCTGATCCACACCAAACAAGCGGGACGCATCGTCGTCTATGAACCCTCCATCGTGGCCATCAACACCCAGACGGGGGATGTGGAAGCCGTGGGCGACGAGGCCAAGCAGCTCCTGGGCCGGGCCCCCCAGGGGGTGAAAACCGTCCGCCCCATGAAGGACGGCATGATTTTCGAGGTGGACGCCGCCGAGAAGATGCTGGCCATGTTCATCCTGAAGGCCCGCCCCAACAAGGGGCTGGCCCGCACGCGCATTGTCGTGAGCGTGCCGCCCAGGGCCCACCAGGTGGCGCGCCGCGCGGTGAAGCAGGTCTGCTACGACGCCAAGGCCGGCGAGGTCTTCCTGGTGGACCAGACCATGGTGGCGGCCATCGGGGCAGGCCTGTCCATCAATGAAAAACGTGGCTGCATGATCGTGGATATCGGCGGCGGGACCACCGATGTCGCGGTGATCTCCTACAACGGCAAGGTGTTCTCGGACTCGATCACCGTGGCCGGGGACGAAATGGACGAGGCGATCATCAAGTTCATCCGCGAGAAGTACAACGTGCTGATTTCCGAAACCAGCGCGGAGCGGGTGAAGTGGGAGCTGGGCTCGGCCTACCCTTCCGAACAGGTCCGCACCATGGAGATCAGCGGCCGGGACCAGTTCGAGGGCCTGCCCAAGACCTTGACGCTGAATGATTCGGAAATCCGCGAAGCCCTCTCGGAACCCATCAACGCCATCATCGATCTGGTGCGCAAGGCGCTCAATGAAACCCCGCCCCAGTTGGCGGCGGATCTCATCGAGCGCGGCATCTGCATCACCGGCGGCGGCTCCAAGATCCAGGGCATGGATGACCGGCTCCGCAAGGAAACCCATCTCCCGTGCTATCGGTCGGAGGATCCGCAGACCGCGGTGGTGCGTGGCACCGCCATGCTGCTTGAGGACATCCCCTTCCTGAGGCGCATTCAGATCCTCGACTGATGGCCACCACCCGAGGCGGATGGCGCTCCGCGGGCTGGCAGGCTTGGATCCTGGGCCTGCTCTGGCTCGGGCACGGGCTTTGGGTGATGAGCGGGCGCTGGCCCGGCCTGGGCATCTCGAAAGCGCTGGACCTGGTTTCGGGGCCGGTGCTAAGGGCTTCCGCCAAATGGGAGGCCCGCCGCGAGGCCAAGGACGAAAAAGTCCGGAATCTCGGAATCGCCCAGGGAGAAATCGCCAACCTCAGGAGCAGGGTGG
This sequence comes from Holophagaceae bacterium, assembly GCA_016720465.1. Lineage (NCBI taxonomy): Bacteria > Pseudomonadati > Acidobacteriota > Holophagae > Holophagales > Holophagaceae > Holophagaceae bacterium. The sequence goes on along the minus strand of JADKKO010000004.1, from coordinate 296,855 downwards.
CCTCCTTCGAACTCCAGGAAGCCAGGGAAGCCCCCCGCCGCGCCGAGGCTGAAGAGGCCATCCGGCTCCTGGGGCTCAAGCAGGAGCTGCCCCTGGAAGCCCGGGCCGCCAGGGTCATCGCCAACACCCGGAACACGCCCTTCGGAGGACTGGTGATCGATCAGGGCCCCGAACCCGGCCTCCAGCCCGACCAAGGCGTCATCGTCCCCGAAGGGGTGGTGGGGCGGATCTGGAGCGTCGGCCGCCGGCAGGCGAGCGTGCTTCCCTTGGATGCCTACAATGCCTCCACGGGCGTGATGCTGGCGCGGAGCCGCGCCACCGGGGTGTTGCAAGGCACGGGCCCCGGCAAAGCCGAGATCCGCTACATCAGCAGCCAGGAAGGCGTCCAGCCGGGTGAAGCGGTGTACACCTCCGGCCTGGACCGGGTGTTCCCGCGAGGGCTCCTGGTCGGCTTCGTGAGCCAGGTGCGGCCGCGGGATAGCGAATTGAAGGTGGAAGTGGCCCTTTCGGCGCCCTTGGACCGGCTGCACCTGCTGCTGGTGCTGCCGCCCAAGCCCCCGATCGAGGTGGGTCCTCCCGCGGCGCCGCAGGCCGGTCCTGGAAAGGGGCCGCAATGACCGCCCGCAATGCTCCATCCAGGGTCCGATCCTCGCTGGTCTGCCTCTTGGCGTTGGTCGGCATCTTTTTCGCGGCGCCATGGCCGTCGCTCCAGGCGGTTTTCCATGTGGCGCTGGTGCTGGGCCTTGCGCCTTTGGAACCGCTGCCCCTGGTGGCGGGACTCTGGGCGGTGGCCGCGGGCTGGGTCGCCGAGGGCACCCTGCGCATGGTGCCCCACCCCGGCGCCGCCGCCTGGGTGGACCTGACCGCCACTCTGGTCGTGTTTTTCCTGAACCGGTTCTGGCCCGCGGACCGGCGCCTGATCTGGTGGGCGAGGCTGGCCGGATTCACCCTGCTGCACGCGCTGCTGCTGCATCTTGCGACCGCTCTGGCCTCCGGACCCCACGCCTGGGGCCGGGGCTGGCTCTGGGCCTTGCTCACGTCGCCCCTGTGGGCGATGTTGGCCTGGCGGCTCAAACCCACCGCCTATCTGAGGTAGCCGTGGACCTCCGCCAACGCAACCTCCTGCGCAAACGGCTCGCCACGCTCCAGGCCGCCGCATGGCTGATGGTGCTGGGCCTCGGCCTGGTCTACGCATGGCTGCAGGTGGTGAGGCGGAGCGAATTGCAGCAGCTGGCCCTGAGCCAGGCGGTGAAGGTGCGCACCACGCCCGCGCCGCGGGGCATCATCTTCGACCGGAACGGGCATCGCCTCGTGGACAACCGCAGGGCCTTGCACCTGGTGATCCAGCAGGAGGACCTCCCGAAGGAAGCCTCGCAGGTGGAATCCCTGGCCCAGGCGCTGGAGCAGGACCCGGCCCAATTGGCTCGGCGGGTGCAGATGGCGCGGAGCGCCGGGATGAAACGCTCCCTGATCGTGCAGGACAACCTGGATGACTCCGGCCTGGCGAGGGCGGAGAACCTGCGGGCCCGGTTTCCTTTTCTCAGCATCGAAGTGGCGCCGCGGCGGGTGTACCAGGGCGACGAGCTGGCCGCCCACGTGCTCGGCTACGTGGGCGAGGTGAATCCACAGCTCATGTCGAAGGAGCCGGGCCGCTACCAATTGGGCGAGATCGTCGGCCGCAGCGGATTCGAAGCTGCCCGGAACGATCTGCTGAAGGGCCAGGATGGCCAGCGGAAGAGCCTGGTGGACCACCTCGGCCGCGAAGTCGCGCTCTACGGGCTGGAGAATTCCACACCGGGCCAAAGCGTGTATCTCACGTTGGACTCAGGGCTCCAAAAGACCATGCAGGATGCCTTTGGCGAAGAGCGGGGCGCGGGCGTGGTGATCGATCTGCGGGATGGCGGCATCCTCGCGCTCTACTCCAGCCCGTCCTTCGATCCCAACGCATTCCTGGGCCACATGAGCCAGGAGGACGTGGACCTGTACGTGCGCAACCCCACCCAGCCCATGCTCGACCGGGCCACCCAGGGGCTTTATCCGCCGGGTTCCACCTACAAATTGCTGATCGCGCTTTGCGCCCTGGAAAAGGGCATCATCTCTCCGGAATCCACGTTCACCTGCCATGGCAGGAAGACCTACTACGGCCGCGAATTCCGGTGCGACGGCGTCCACGGGACCCTGAATCTGGTGCAGGCCATCGCCCGGAGCTGCGATGTCTATTTCTATGAGCTGGGAGCGCGGCTGGACGTGGATGAAATCCACGCGACCGCCGCCAAATACGGGCTTACGGAGCTCACCCAGGTGGACCTCCCCAATGAGCTGCCTTCGCGCATTCCCAGCCGCGACTGGAAGGCCAGGCACGGGCGCAAGGAAAAGAAGTGGTACGCCGGCGAAACCATCAGCGTGGCCATCGGCCAGGGCCAGAATGGCGTCACGCCCATCGCGCTGGCGCGCTTCTACGCGATGCTCGGCGCCAAGGGGAAGGTGCTCACGCCGCACCTGCTCTACGGCCAGCGCGACGAATCGGGGCAGATGAAGATCATCCCTCCCCAGAAGCCGAGGGACGCGGGGCTGGATCCGAAGGTCTGGGCCGTCCTGGATGAAGGCCTGTATGAAGTGGTGCGCAGCGGCACCGCCCACAAATCAGCCCTTCCGGGCGTCACCATGTGCGGCAAGACCGGGACCAGCCAGGTCACGACCTTCGTGGACAAGGCGCACTATCGGACCCTGGCCAAGCAGTTCCGGGACAATGCGCTGTTCGCCGGCTACGCGCCGCGCGAGAATCCGCAGATCGCCTGGGCGGTCGTCGTGGAGAACGCTGGGTTTGGCGCCGATGCCGCCGCGCCCATCGCCCGGAAATTGTGCCAGTACTGGTTCCTCGACCGCTTGAAGAAACCGCTGCCGCCTCCCGGCGGAAAACTGCCGGACGCTTTTGAAGAACCCCAAAGCGATGAGGCCGAGCAGGACCAGGAGCCGGCCGCCCCGCCCAAGCCCCAAGCGGACGGTGCCCGGTGATGAACCTGCCGATGACGCCGGGCGCATTGAACAAATCCACCCGGAACCTGGATCCGGTCCTGCTGTTCCTGGTGCTGGTCCTCAGCACCCTCGGCACGCTCACCCTCTACTCCGCCGGGAAGGGCACAGCGCACCAGGCTTTGTGGCTCCGGCAGAGCGTTTGGAACGGACTGGGCCTGCTGGCGATGCTGCTGTTATCGCGCTTCGACTACCGGCGCCTGGCGCAAAGCAGTTTGTCCATCTACATCACGGGCCTTCTGGGCCTGCTCGTGGTGCTGGTCATCGGGCATACGGTTTCCGGTTCGAAGAGCTGGCTGACCTGGGGCGGCATCAGCCTCCAACCGTCCGAATTCGTGAAGTGGATCGTCCTGCTCTTCGTGGCCCACCGGCTGGGCACCAAGTCGCCGGAGGGCCTCACGAACTGGGATCTGGTGGGGGCCGCGGGACTGTTGTTCTTCCCCATGTTCCTGGTGCTCAAGCAGCCAGATCTGGGCGTGGCGATGACCTATTCGCCGATCCTCCTGCTCTTCCCCCTTCTGCGGGGAATCCGCTGGAGATGGGTCGTGGCGGGGGTCCTGGGCTTCACGCTGCTCTCCACGGTGGTCTGGAACTATAAGCTGAAGACCTACCAGAAGGAGCGCATCCTCACCTTCATCGATCCTTCCCGCGACTTGAAAGGGAAGGGCTACCAGGTGAACCAGAGCCGCATCGCCATCGGCGCCGGGGGGCTGTGGGGCAAGGGCTTCATGAGCGGCTCCCAGACCCAGTTGAACTTCCTTCCCGTGAAGACCACGGATTTCGTGTTCTCCGTGTGGGCCGAGGAACGGGGGTTCGTCGGCATCCTGATCGCGCTTGCGCTGTTCGGCGTGCTCCTGCACCGGATCCTCGCCATCGCGGGGGAGGCGACCACGGCGATCGGAACCTATTTCTGCGTGGGGGCGGCGGGGATCTTCGGCTTCCATATCCTGATCAACATCGGCATGGTGAGCGGTGCCCTTCCCACCACGGGCATTCCCTTGCCCTTCTTCACCTACGGCGGCTCCAGCACCTTGGCCTTCTTCCTGGCCCTGGGCATCATCATGAACATCCACCACCAGGCCAAGTCGAGGTGAAGGTGCAGGGTCCAGAAATCCGGTGGGCCTCGGCCCAGCAAGACTATTTCAACGGCGATGGGGCGGGCGCCCTGGCCCATTGCCGGGCGGTGGTGGAAGCCATTCCGGGACATGGCGAGGCCTGGCATCTCGGAAGCGTGATCCTTCATGGATCAGGCCAGCTGGAGGAGGCGCTCGAGTGGATCGGCAAAGCCATAGCGCTGAACCCCGGCTCGCCGGTTCCCCTGCTCCACAGGGCGCTGATGCTGCGGGAGACGGGTGAGGCCGAAGCCGCGAGGCGCGCCTTCGAAGCCGTGCTCGAACAGGAGCCGATGAATTTCGAGGCCCACTACTTTTTGGGCCTGATGGCCTATGATCGCAACGAGGGCGCCACGGCAGTGGATCACCTCCGGAAGGCCCTGGCCCAGTCCCCCGATCTTGCGGATGCCCACGCGCGCCTGGGCGCCCTGCTGGACAGCGCGAACCGGACGGCCGAGGCCCGATGGCATTTCCAGAAGGCGGCCGCGCTTCTGCCCGGGGACGCCGGGGCCCACTTCAACCTGGGCGAGATCAACCGGCGCATGGGCCATCCCGCGGAAGCCATTTCAGCCTTCCAGCGCGCGGTGGATCTGGATCCCGCGCACAGCGCGGCCCTGCATAACCTGGGGACGCTGCTGCGCTGGGAATGGCGCATCCAGGAAGCCCTGGCGGTCTTCGAACAGGCTGAGCGGCTCAGGCCGGATCCACCCACTTTGAACAACCACGCGCGGCTGCTCAAGGACTTGGGACGGTTGGATGAAGCGCTCCCGAGGGTGAAGCGGGCGGTCGAGCTCGAACCTGATTCAGCCCTGATGCGCAGCAATTACATCTACGGACTCCATTTCCCGGATGGACCTTCCAACGAGATGATCGCGGAGGCCCATCGGACCTGGTCGGCGGTCCACGAAGCGCCTACGGAGCCATTGGCGGAACTCCCCGTGCGGGACCCGGAAAAGCGGCTCCGCGTTGGATTCGTCTCCGCGAATTTCCATCGCCACTCCTGCGCGTTCTTCCTGGAACCGCTGCTCAGCCACTATGACCGGAAGGCCATGGAAGCCGTCGCCTACGCATCGGTGGAGGTGGAGGACGCGGTGACGGACCGGTTCCGCGGCCTAGTGGACCTTTGGAGGGACGTGAAGGATCTGGAGGACAAGCCGCTGGCGGAGCTGATCCGGCGGGATGGCGTCGACATCCTGGTGGACCTGGGAGGACATACCGGCGGGAACCGGCTCGGGGCTTTCGCGTTCAAGCCCGCGCCGCTGCAAGTGACCTGGTTGGGCTACCCGAACACCACCGGCCTCTCGCGCATGGATTTGCGGATCAGCGATGCCTGGGCCGATCCCGAGGAAGGCACCACCTGGCACTCGGAGAAGGTCGTGCGGCTGCCGGGAGGGTTCCTCTGCTACCAGCCACCCTCCGAGTCGCCGGAGATCGCGGAAACGCCCATGGCAAGGAGGGGCTACCCGACCTTCGGATGCTTCAATGCTCTGGCAAAGCTCAGTGATTCCACGCTGCGGGTGTGGGCGGAGGTGATGCGGCGCGTGCCGGAAGCCAGGCTTTACCTCAAGACTTGGGCGTTCGGGGATGAAGCCGCGAAGCGGCTGGTGGTGCAGCGCCTCCTGGATGCCGGATTGCCGGAGGAAAGGCTGATGCTCTCCTCCTGGGTCGAGGGCGACCGCGAGCACCTGAGCCTTTACGGCCAGATCGACATCGCGCTGGATCCCTTTCCTTACAACGGCACCACCACCACCTGCGAAGCCATGTGGATGGGCGTGCCGGTCATCACCCTGGAGGGCGATCGCCATTCGGCGCGGGTGGGCTCGAGCCTTCTGAACCAGGTGGGGCTCCGGGAATGCATCGCTGCCTCTGAATCGGAGTACGTGGAGAGGGCCGTGCTGCTCGGCGGGGATGGAGAGCGCCTGAAGGCGCTGCGGGGCAGCCTTCGCGCGCGGATGATGGGCTCTCCCCTTTGCGACGGGCCGGCCTTCGCGGACAAATTTGGAAGGGCGCTGCGCTCCGCCTGGGTGGAACGCTGCGGGACGGTGGGCTGATCCCATGGCGATCGATCCATCAACCTTCTGGAATGCGGCGAGGACGGCCTTCGAGGGCCGCAGGTTCGCCGATGCGCTGGCCGCCGCCGCCCAGGTCCTCGAGATCGACCCCGGCCACACCGAAGCCTTGCAGCTCAGCGCCCTGGTCCACCGCGAATTGGGGAGCCTGCCCAAGGCGGTCGAATTCCTCAGCCGGGCGGTGGGGACCGCGCCCACGATGGCCGCCCTGAAACTCCAGCTCGGCGCCCTGTTCCAGGAAGCAGGCAGGCAGGCGGAGGCCCGGGAGCAGATGGAGGCCTGCATCCAGCTCGGTGCTCCCCATCCCCAGGCCTACCTCGGCCTGGCCCAGCTCCATGGAGACGATCCCCAGCGCGCCATGGCGCTTCTACGGGAGGCTACGCAGCGTTTTCCGGGCAGCGGAGAAGCCTGGAACAACCTTGGGCTGATCCTGGCTTCATCGAATCAGCTCGATGCAGCCATCCCCTGCTTCCGCCGGGCCTCGGAAGTGGCGCCAGGCCTGCTGGCCGCTCACCTGAACCTCGGCCAGGCCCTCATCCGGCAACGCGATGCCCTGGGCGCGCAGGAGGCGTTGCGCCGGGCCGCGGCGCTGCGTCCCGCGGGTGCGGCGGAGTTCGCTCGGATGCTGGAAGGGCTGGGCGACGAGCTGGTGGGACTGGGCCGCCGGGAGGATGCAGAGACCGCCTTGAAAGGAGCTTTGGTCCTGGACCCGACCTCCAAGGGCGCCCATCAATCCCTGGCGCTCATGCGCTACCGCCAGGCACGGTTCACCGAGGCCAAACTCCACTATGAGAAGGCGCTGGCCCGCGACGCCACGGACATCCTCACCCTCAACAATTACGGCAACCTGTTGAAGGCGATGGGCCTGGCCTCCGAGGCCGCCAAGGTGCTCGCCCAAGCCAAGGCCCTGCACACCGGGCAATGGGAAACCCACAGCAACTATCTCTTCGCCCTCAACGATCTGGAGGACTGGAGCCCGGATGCACTGTTCGAGGCCCACAAAGCCTATGGCCGGGAATTCGGGGTGGAAACCGCTGAAGCCCGGGCGCCGATCACTGATCCGGTCCCCGGCCGGAAATTGCGCGTGGGCTTGGTGTCAGGCGATTTCCACCGGCACTCCTGCTGGTATTTCTATGAATGCCTGTTCGAGCACCTGGACCGGGAAGCCTTCGAGTTGTGGGTGTTCTCCACGGGTTCGGAAAAGGATCTGGTGACCGAGGGGTTGAAGCGGGGCGCGGGGGCCTGGCATGAGCTGGGGGCCCGGTCGCTCGGAGAATCCGAAGCGCTGATCCGCCGGGAGGCCGTGGATGTCCTGATCGATCTATCGGGCCACAGCGCCCGCAACCGCCTGCCGGTGTTCGTGAACCGCCCCGCCCCCGTGCAGTTCACCTGGCTGGGTTATCCCAATACGACCGGACTCACCTGTTTTGATGGCCGCATCACCGATGAATGGGCCGATCCGCCTGGCTCCGAGGCGCACCACACGGAGCCCCTGGTGCGCCTCCCCGGCGGTTTCCTGGCCTATAAGCCGTTGATCACCGCGCCCAAACCCGCGGCGCCGCCCTCGGTCCGCAAGGGGTTCACCACCTTCGGCAGTTTCAATGCGCTGCACAAGCAGAACGGCCGGACCTTGAGGCTCTGGGGACGGGTCCTGGCAGCCGCGCCCGAAGCTCGGCTCCTGCTGAAGGCCCACCAGCTGGCGGATCCCGGCGTCCAAGCGCTGACCCGGAAGCGGGCCGCCGAAGCGGGGATCCCGCCGGACCGGCTGGACCTCAGAGGATGGGACAGCAGCCCGGAATTCCACCTCGAACGCTATGGCGACGTGGACATCGCGCTGGACCCGGTTCCCTACAACGGCACCACCACCACCTGCGAAGCCATGTGGATGGGCGTCCCGGTGGTCACGCTGGCCGGGGACCGCCACGCGGCCCGCGTCGGCGCGAGCCTCCTGAACCAGGTGGGCCTGGCCCGTCTCATCGCCTCGGACGAGGACGCCTACGTCCGCATCGCTCTGGAGCTTGCGATGGATGCCACGCGCCTCGCGGATCTGCGCGCCTCCCTGCGGGCCCGGCTGGTGGAGTCGAGCCTCTGCGATCGCAAAGGCTTCGCGCGCAAATTCGAAGCCCTGATCCGGAGCGCCTGGGTCGAAGCCTGCGCGAATTCCCGATGAGCGCCGGGGGAGGCTCCTTCGATGCGGCCTTGCGTTTCAGCGCAGGGAGCCAATCCGTCGCGGCCGAAGCGGAGTGCCGCGCCCTGCTGGAACGGGAACCGGAGCACAGCGACGCGCTTCATCTGCTGGGGATGCTGCTGAGCGGATCCGGGCGGCTGGAGGAGGGGCTGCCGCTGCTCGCGCGCTCCCTTGAACTTCGTCCCCTGAATCCCGGCTTCGCGATCAACCTGGCCCACGCCCTCGGCCTGGCGGGGCGCCTGCGCGAAGCCGTGGAGGCCTTGGAGCCCGTCGCCCGGGCCCATCCAGCGTTCATCCCGGGCCGCCTCAAACTCGGCCAGCTGCTGCGCCACGAGGGGCGGCTCCAGGAAGCGAAAGCCCACTTCGAGTTCGTGGCCCAGGTGGAGCCCAGCAACCGCGACGCCTGGATGGCCCTGGGGGAATCGGCCCTGGCTACGGGACGGCCCGGGGAAGCGATGCCCTTGCTGGAGCGGGCGGTGGCGCTCACGCCCAACGACCCGGTGGCCCAGGAGTATCTGCTGTACGCCCGGCTTTTCGACCCAGCGTTGGAAGTCCGGGATCTCGTGGCCGCCCACCGGGAATGGGTGCGCCGTTTCGCGCCCACGCGGCCGGGTCCCGCATTCGCCGGGAAGGATCCGGACGCGCGGCTGAAGGTCGCCTTCCTGTCGCCGGACTTCCGGCGGCACTCCTGCGCCTTCTTCCTGGAAGGCCTCCTGCGCAACCTTGATCGTGGACAGGTGCGGGTCTTCGGCTACAGCGACACGCTGAAGCCCGATGGGGACACGGAGCGGCTGAAGCAGCTTTGCGATGAGTGGCGCGATGTGACGGGCAAGTCCCACGCGGCGGTCGCTGAAATGATCCGCGCGGATGGCATCCATGCGGCCCTCGACCTAGCGGGCCACAGCGCCTCCAATCGGCTGCCCGTTTTCGCCGTGAGGCCGGCGCCGATCCAGCTCAGCTATCTCGGCTACCCCGCCACGACCGGCATGGATTGCTTCGATGGCCGCATCGTGGACACCCTCACCGACCCCGCTGGTTCCGAAGCCCATGGCACCGAGCCGCTCCTGCGGCTGGGCCGGACCTTCCTGGCCTATGCGCCCCCTCCGGATGCCCCAGCGCCAGGTCCCTCTCCGGCGGATAAAAATGGATTCATCACCTTCGGCAGTTTCAACAACCTCGCCAAGGCGAACGACCGCGTAGTGGCCCTCTGGGCCTCGATACTGCGCGACTGCGCCGGCTCCCGCCTTCTGCTCAAGTCCCATACCCTGGCGGACGGCAGCGTGCGCGAAGGGCTGTGCGAGCGTTTCGGGCGCCATGGGATCGACTCGGAGCGGCTGGATCTGAGGGGCTGGAGTTTCGAGGGATCGCCGCTCCTGCCCTACCAGGAGGTCGATATCGCCCTGGACCCGTTCCCCTACGCGGGCACCACCACGACCTGCGAGGCCCTCTGGATGGGAGTCCCGGTGGTCACGCTGGAAGGCTCCCGGCACGCGGGCCGGGTGGGCGTGAGCCTGCTGAACGCCGTGGGGCACGGCGAGCTGGTGGCTGCGGATGAACAGTCCTACCAGCGCATCGCCCTGGAATTGGCGGTGGATGAGCCGCGCCGCAACCGGATGCGGGAGGGCTTGAGGGTTGCCATGGCGGCCTCCAGCCTCTGCGATGGTGCTGGACTGGCCAGGGAATTGGAGGCGCTGCTCCGACGGATCTGGCGGGAGAAATGCCGGGAGAAGGGCTGAACTACGCCTCCGGCTCCTGTTTGGTCCCCTTGGAGAAGCCGCGGCAATAGGCGAGCTGGCCGGCCCTGGGAATCAATTTCCAATACTCCACCTTGTGAAAACCCGCTGCGTAGACCATGGAAGCCAGACAGTTGAGGGAAGGCGCCCACCAGTTCGTCTCGTTGTTGCCGTATTCCTTCTTCGGGTAGAACTCCATCACCATGTGGCCGGCGTAGCCGCGGCCGAAACCGCCCTGGTGGGGGCTGTAGTCGTCGCAGATGGCGCTTTCGATATAGATTTCGCGGTCGCAGACCGCCCCCAGGCGATCCAGGGCCAGCAGGGGGTGCCGCAGGTGGTACAGCGTGCCGAAGCAGAAGACCACGTCGAAGCGGCCGAGCTTATCCTCGGTCACGTCGTAGACGCTCATCTCGATGCGCTTGCAGCGGTCCTCGCCGTAGCCAAGGGCCTCCCGGCAAAAATCGAAGGTCTCCCAGCCTTTCCGCTGGCGGGTCTCAAGTTTTCCGAGGAAGTCGGAGAAATCATCGATGGCCACGACCTCCCGCGCGCCCCTCCGCAGCGCCTCGAAGCTCCAGTAGCCGTCCCAGGCGCCGACATCCAGGACCCGCAATCCATCCAGGCGATCTGGCAACTGGTAGGCCTTGGCCTCCAGGGGCGCCCAGCCGGGGGTCACCACGCCCTCCGCCAGCTCGATGCGGTGGTACCAGAACGGGAATTCCTTGATTCCGGCTTCCAGGGCGGCTTTGGCTTCGGGTGTGAGCGGGGTTTGGATCATCGGAACTCCATTTCCAAGAATACCGATTTCAAGGCCGCATCGGGAGCTATGGCGGATGGCCGCAGCCCGCTAGCCTAGGTGCATGGATCTCCGCGCCCGCATGAAGCAACTCGCCGATCAGGTGCTGGAGCACCGCCGGCGCTATTACGTCCAGGATGCGCCGGCCATCTCGGATGCGGAGTACGACGCGCTCGAGCGGGAACTGCGAGGACTTGAAACGGACCATCCGGAATGGGCGGATCCCAACAGTCCGACGCTCCGGGTCGGGGCGCCGCCCGTGGAGAGCTTCGAAAAAATCCGGCATCGCACACCCATGCTCAGCCTGGACAATGCCTACGCCGAAGCCGAGCTTCAAGATTGGTCCGCCCGGATGCAGCGGCTGCTTCCGCCGGACACGCACCTGGATTTCGCCGCGGAACTGAAAGTGGATGGCCTTTCCCTGAGCCTGCACTACGAGGACCGTGCGCTGGTGGAGGCCCTGACCCGGGGCGATGGCGAAGTCGGGGAAAACGTCACGGCCAACGCGCGCGCCATCGCCGACATTCCTCTCCGCCTCGCGCCCGAGGCCCCGGACCTGGTCGAGGTGCGAGGCGAGGTTTTCCTTTCTCGGCGCCGCTGGGCGGAAATCAACGCGGAGCGGGATCTTGCCGGCGAGGCGCGCTTCGCGAATCCCCGGAACGCGGCCAGCGGGACCATGAAGCTGCTGGACAGCCGCATCGTGGCGAAGCGGAGGTTGCAGTTCCTGCCCTGGCAATGGCTGGGCGCCGAGGATCATTGCGCCGCGATGCGCCAGCTTGCGGAATGGGGCTTCACCGCCATGCCCGGGAAGGTCGAAGGGGATCTGGAGGCCGTGCTGGCGTTCATCCAGGAACAGGCGGAAGCCCGTTTGCGGCTGCCTTTCGACACGGACGGCGTGGTGATCAAGGTCCGTGATGCCGCGCTCCAGCAGCGGCTCGGCAACACCGATCGCGTTCCCCGCTGGGCCATCGCGTACAAGTACCCGGCCACGCAGGCGACGACCCTGGTGGTGGCCATCACCTGGCAAGTGGGGCGCACGGGCAAGCTCACGCCCGTGGCGGAACTGGAGCCGGTCTTCGTGGCGGGTTCCACGGTCCGGCGGGCCACCCTGCATAACGCGGACGAGGTGGAGCGCCTCGGGTTGCGGCCCGGGATGAGGGTCTTCATCGAAAAAGGCGGCGACGTGATTCCGAAAGTCGTGGCGGTGGTGCCCGGCCAGGATGCAGGTTCACTGCCGCCGTCGGCCATTCCAGAATGCTGCCCCATGTGCGGCGGTGAAGTGGGCAAGGATGACGAAGGCGAAGTGGCCATTCGTTGCCTCAATCCCGAATGCCCCGCGAAACTCGAAGCGCGCCTGCTGCACCTGGGAGGCCGCAGCGCCTTGGACATCGAGGGCCTGGGCGATGCCATGGCGGAACAACTGGTGGCCTCCGGCCGCTTCGCGCAACCCTGGGATGCCTTCACCATCTTGGGCTTCGAGGGTGAAGGCCTGCCTTTCGTCGCGGGCCTGGATCGCATGGCTGAGAAATCCGGACAGAACTTCATCGAGGCCCTGAAAACCGCGCGCACCAGGCCTTTGTCCCGCTGGATCCATGCCCTGGGCATTCCCTTCGTGGGGGCGAAGACGTCCGAATTGCTGGCCGAAGCCCATCCAAGCCTAGAAGGCCTTTGGTCCGCCACCGAGGAGCGGCTTCAGGCGGTGGAGGAGGTGGGCCCGAAGGTGGCCTCGGCCATCCGGGCCTTCGCGGCCCTGCACCCTGACCTGCCCTCCCACCTCCAGGCCATGGGCATCCATCCGGCGCCTCCGGTGCCAAGGGATCTGAGCGCGCTGCCGTTGAAAGGGCAGGTGGCCGTGGTCACGGGCACGCTGCCGACCCTCAGCCGCGAAGCCGCGGAGGCCCTTCTCAAACAGCTCGGCGCCAAGGTCACCGGCTCCGTCAGCGCGAAAACCACGTTGCTGGTCGCCGGGGAGAAGGCCGGTTCGAAGCTCGCCAAGGCCCAGGAACTGGGCATCCCTGTGCAGGATGAAACCTGGCTGCTGGACCTGGAACCCAAACCTTAACGCCAAGGGCCTTGAGTCTTGGAACGAGGAGAGGGGATCGCTCCGCCGCCACCGGCTGATAATCCGAAAGGTCCGGTCAACCCTCGGCTATGCTGGGGCGTCTATCCCAAGATCGAGAACCCATGAGAACCCGCATCGGCAAGTTTGAAATCCAGCGTCGCTTGGGCGAAGGGGCCATGGGCGAGGTTTTCCTGGGGCGGGATCCGATCATCGGCCGGGAGGTGGCCATCAAGACCATCCGCCCCCAGATCGCCACGGGAGAGGAAGCCCGCGAACGCTTCTACCGCGAGGCCAGGGCGGCGGGGACCTTGAACCATCCGAACCTGGTCACGGTGCATGAATTCGGGGAAGACGACGGAACGCTTTTCCTGGCCATGGAATATGTGCCGGGCCAGGATCTGCAAACGCTGCTGCTGGACCACAGCCTGACCCGGCCGCAGATCCTGGAGATCGTGGCGCAGATCTGCGATGGGCTGGCCTACGCCCACGCCCGGGGCGTCATGCACCGCGACATCAAGCCCTCCAACATCCGCGTGGACTGGCACCAGGGGCGGCCCTTCGTGAAGGTCATGGATTTCGGCATCGCGCGCATCGCGGGGTCGGACATGACGGGCTCCGGAACGATCCTCGGAACCTTCGGCTACATGGCGCCGGAATACATCTCGTCAGGCATACCCGATCCGCGGGCGGACATCTTCGCGTGCGGCGTGATCCTCTATGAAGCCCTGGCCGGGGAACGGCCCTTCCTCGGCGACACCACCGCCACGGTGCTCTACCGCATCGTCCACGAACAACCAAAACCCATGGATCCCGCCCATCTCCATGGCATCAGCCCAGCGGTGCAGAGCATCCTCGACCAGGCCCTCGAGAAGGATCCCAGCCTGCGCTACCAGCGGGCGGAGGTCATGTCCGCGGCCCTGCGCTCGGCCAAGGATCCGCACTGGCTGGGAGGCGTGGCCATGGGCACCACCGCGTCGATGAAGTCCTCCAGCCGGGAGGCCCAGGCGGCACCCACGGTGGCGGCGAACAGCGCCAGGACGGCGACATCGTCCCCGGTCGCCGCGGCCCGGCCCGCCACCAAGACCCCATCCAACGCTGGGATCTGGGCAGCGGGGCTCATCGTCGCCGCGGGTCTCGCGGCTGCCGGAGCCTGGTTCTGGCTGCGGGAACCGGCGAATCCTCCAACCTCCCTCGCCCAGGCCAACCCGGCCGGCAGCGCGATGAGTCCGGCGGCGGTGCCCCCCAGGACGCCGGCTCCAAAGATCGAGGTCCCCAAGGCGATTCCGGTGGAGCCGAAGGACAGGATCCTTCCCAGGCCGCTCCCTTTCGACGCCGAAAAGGCGCCTGAACCTCCCATGAGTCCAGAGCGGCCCCAACCCGTGCAGGAGAGCGGCGGAACAGCGGGCATCAACGAGGCATCCGGAGACGTCGAGAGCCATCCCCAGAGGGCCCATCAGCTTTTTCAAATGATGCAGCGGAAGGATCCCCAGAATGCCAGGGCCTACGCGCTGGATCTGGTGGCGCTCTACCACATGGGCCAGTATGGCGAAATGGCCGCGCTCCTGCACAAGGCCAAGGCCAGCGGCGTCAACCCGCGGGCTTTCAACGCCTATCCGCGGTTCCGGATGATGATGAAGGAAGAGGCCCGCGCCCATCGCATTCCCCGGCCGCTCGCGGAACGCATGAAGGCCGCGGGGCACGATTTCAATTCAGGCGAGTAGCCGCCAAACTTTCCGATTTATGGATTCGGCCCCATGGATTCGACGCTCCGGATCTTCCAGTGGCTCCCAATCTTTCTCCATCGGATGACAAAACTCCGCCGCCCCATGTCCTCGGGAATCAGGCCGCCGCCTTTGGCCGTGAGCACCAGCTCCACCGCCTGCGTAGCCCCGTCCCGGTTGATCTGCACCTTGTTGGCCAGCACGGCCACGCCCACTTTCTGATGCCGGAACACGCCCATCAGATAGAGCCGCGCCGCGCCGCGGTCCATGCCTTCAGGGCCCTGGAAATCCTGGGACAGCATGTCCGAGGCCGCGCCCGCGTCGCTCTTCTCCAGGGCTTCGACCGTGGAGGCGAAGGCTTCCCGCACCTGGTCCTCGGGGCTGCCCTGCTTGCAGCCCAGGAGGCTACAAAGTGTCAAAGCCGTAAGGGCGATCGGGCGCATGGGTTCTATGCTAGAGCTTTGGCCGATGTCCGGCCCAGGGATTTTCATGACCACCACGCAGCGCTTCGCCACCACCTGCATCCACGCGGGCCAGCAGCCGGATCCCTACAGCGGCGCCATCATGACGCCGGTCTATTTCACATCGACCTACATCCAGGAAGGCCTGAACCAGCACCGCGGCTTCGAGTACGCCCGCACCCGCAACCCCACCCGGGATGCGGTGGAAGGCAACCTGGCCGCTTTGGAAGGGGCGGACTTCGGCGTCGCCTTCGCGTCGGGCCTGGCCGCGACCCAGGCCATCCTGGAACTGCTCTCCAGCGGCGACCATCTGGTGCTCGGCGACAACGTCTACGGCGGCACCTTCCGCCTGGTGGACAAGGTCATGGCCCGCTTCGGGCTGGCCTACACCCAGGTGGATACCTCGGATTTGAAGGCGCTGCGCGGGGCCATCCGGCCCAACACGAAACTCGTGATGCTGGAGACGCCCACCAATCCGATGCTGGGGATCACGGATATCGCGGCGGTGCGGGGCCTGCTCAAGGAGCTGGGCACCTCGGCGCTGTTGGCCGTGGACAACACCTTCGCCACCCCCTTCAACCAGCGGCCCCTGGATTTCGGCGCCGACCTCGTCTTCCATTCCACGACCAAATACTTGAATGGGCATAGCGACAGCATCGGCGGCGTGGCGGTCACGAATTCGCGTGAACTGAGCGAGCGGCTGCATTTCATCCAGAACGCGGCGGGCGCCATCCTCTCGCCCATGGAAAGCTGGCTCATCCTGCGGGGCACCAAGACCCTGCACCTGCGCATGGAACGCCACAACGCCAACGCGCTTGAGATCGCACGCTGGCTGGAAGCGCGCAAGGATTTGAAGGCGGTCTACTACCCGGGCCTGGAATCGCATCCCCAGCATGGACTCGCCAAGCGCCAGATGTCCGGTTTTTCGGGCATCGTCAGCTTCGACACCGGCGATGCCGAACGCACGCGCCGGATGGCCGCGGCCTTCAAGATTTTTGCGCTCGCGGAATCCCTGGGCGGCGTGGAGAGCCTGATCTGCCATCCCGTGTCCATGACCCACGGCAGCGTCCCGGAAGGCGACCGCGCCAGGCTCGGCATCACCGATTCCCTGTTGCGCCTGAGCGTGGGCGTCGAGGATGTCCGCGATCTCATCGAGGACCTGGATCGCGCCTTGAAGGCCTAGTGGGCTATCAGCTTTCAGCTTTCAGCTATCAGCTATCAGCTTTGCTCATTCATGTTGGCTCATGGCTCATGGCTCATGGCTCATAGCTGTTGGCTGATAGCTTGACTGTGGGCGAAAGGCCTAGGCCGGAACCAGATCCCCGTCGTCCTTCTGCCGCTTGCGCAGGAAATCGTGCAGCGCTTCATAGTCCACGGTGGCCTTGCGTTTTTCCCAGGGCGCGCCGGCGTGCCAAAGGCCGACCATGTCCTCGGGGCAGCCCACGCGCTCCCAGATGTTTTCGAGGATGATCGCCAGCGCCTCGCTCGTGAGGTCCGCCTGCAGGGCGTCCCGGATGAGGGCCAGCCGCCAGCGGTCCTGGGCCGCGGACCAGCGCGTGCCGCCGGGACGCGGCAGCTTGCCGGTGCATTCGCGGCAGGCCTCCCAAAGCGTTTCCTCAAAACGGTCCAGGCCTCCGCCCTCCAGGCCCACGAGCCGCTCGCAGGCCTCGCCGCGGAAGCCGTGGCTTTGGACCCAGGACTGGATGTCCGCGGGTTTCAGGAGGCCGAAATCATAGCCGACCACCATCTCATTCCAGGTGATGGGTTCGTTGGCCCCGGACTGGCGCTGCAGGAGGAACATCCAGTTGCTGATGGGCATGGAACACCTCGCTCGGTTCATGACCACCAGGATGGTTTCCAGGTGTGAAAGCCCCGTGAAGGTTCCTGGATTTCCGCGGGACGGTTCAGGGAAATAGCTGTAACGCGAGGTGGGCAGCCACCCGCGCGCTGTCCCCGGCGCCCCCCAGGGTCGGCGCCAGCTCCATCACGTCGGCCCCCACCCAGGGGGCGGGCCAGCGGTGGATGGGCTGCAGCAGCGCGATGAGCTCCACCACGCTCAGGCCGCCCGGAACGGGTTCCGCCACCGCCGGGCAATGGGCGGGATCGAGCACATCGAGATCCAAGGACACGTAAGCCGGCCCTTGGGCCACCCGGGCGATGTCGCCCTGCAGCTGCGCCGCCAGGCGGCCATCGCGGAGATCCCAGGGCGTCCACATCCGCACGCCGGCGTTGGCGAGGAAGGCCAGTTCCTCGCTCTCGAAACGTGGAGCCCGCAGGCCGATCTGCACCGTGCGCCGGGGGTCTACCAGGCCTTCTTCGATGGCGGCCCGGACCCAAGTCCCGTGGTGGTGGACGGTGCCCCAGGCCTCGCCGTTTCCCGCGTCCGGATGGGCGTCGAAGTGGAGCAGGCCCAGTTTTCCGTGCTTCCGCCAATGAGCCCGCAGGGCGCCCAGGGTCATCAGGTGGTCGCCGCCCAGCATGAGTGTCCGTGCACCCAGGCCGATCCACGCCGTCACGGTTTCCTGCACGGCCGTGAGCGCCTCCTCGATGCCGAAGGGCCGGGTGGGGATGTTGCCGCCGTCCACCCAATCCAGGGCTGCGAAGCCCCGGGCAACCTCATCCGAACCGCTGCCCTGGAGCCGCAGGGGCATGGGCAGCCTTCCCATGCCCAGACTCGCGGCGCGCAGCGCCCACGGGCCCAGGCGCGCGCCGGGGCGGTTGAGCACTCCGCCATCGAAGGGCGCGCCGAGCACCACGCCCGGAACCTCCGAAGGCTCGAGCTGGAGGGGCAGGCCGAGGAAGGGAGTAAGGCCCGTGCGGAGGCCTTGGAGCAGCAAATCAGGGGTCATGGGCGCAGATACCTCAATGCGGGGGCGGCTCAAGATGCGACCGGAGGGACCGCAGCCAGGCCTCTTCATCGCCGGTGGCGGTCATCACTGGGCCCGGCCGGAGCCTCACCCGGGTCCGCCGTGAACGGCAGAGGGCCTGGAGGTGCGGGGCCAGGGAGGCTTCGCCGATCCAAGGGTAATGGGGGTCGGGGCTGTCCAGGCGCATGGGCAGCACAGTGAGCCCCAAGCGGAAAGCGGCCCTCAAACCGCCTTCATAGAACGGAGCCAGCCTCTTTCCGCTGGTGGTGGTGCCTTCGGGGAAGAGCAGGAAGGGCGCGCCCGCCCGCCAATGGCGGACAAGTTCAAGCAGAGCGGCGGCACGGGATCCCGGGTCCTCCCGATCCACAAACAGCAGGCCCGCGCGGCGCGCATGGCGGCCCAGCAGGGGATAGGCGGCGACCTCGGCCTTGGCCAGGGTTCCCATGGACCGTTGGGCCATGAGCACCGCCGGATCCAGCCAGCTGAGGTGGTTGGCCACCCAGAGCTGGGCTCCTTCCGGAACCGGCGCGGATAATTCCACTTCCACCTGGAGCGCGCGCAACAGGTTCCGCGACCAGCGGCTCAGCGCCTGGGCGGGTTCCTGGGCCCTGCCGAGCCTGGGCAGGATGTAGCCGGTGGCGGCGAGCGCCGTTCCCCAGGCCCAGAGTGTCCGGGGATGCCAGGCTCCCCTGGGTGCATCCGGTTCGGCCGGCAGGTATGGGTACTTCCAGCCGGTGACGGGCAGGCTCTGGCCAGAGCTCACGACACCAGCCGCAACCGGGTGTACCGGGCCCGGGCGCGGTCGAGATCCGCCTTGGTGATGGCGGACCAGAGGCGGCGGTCCCCCCGTTGGTAGTAGTCGTCCACTTCGCGCACGACGCGGGCGCCAAGGGCGTTGTGGACGCTGCGGGCATCCCGGTTCTCCGGTTCCACCAGGAAGCGGCACTCGCTCATCTCTTCCTGAAAAAGTTTGCCCAGCATGGCGCGGATCAGCAGGTAGTTGACCTTGCCCTTCTGGTAGTCGGGATGCACCGCAAGCGTGGCGCAGTAGGCCACCTTGCCATTCGGAAAGTTCAGCACATACCCCACAGGCCGGTCGCCATCCAGCGCGATGAAGCACCACTCGGGGTAGAGTTCCGTGCAGAGCCGCAGGTAATAAGGACAGAGCTGGCCGGTGGCATCCCCGCCCCAGATTTCGCCTTCGAGGCGGCGCAGATGCCAGAAATCTTCGCTTTCCAGGGGACGGACTACGTAGCGGGGCGATTGGATTTCGAGCGGAGCGGGGTCCATGGGTACACCTCTGGAACCTAAGCATCCGAGTTGCCTGTGAAGGCGGAGTGTCTTCTGCGTCGCTAGTTCGAGGATTTTATGGAACGGGCCTGTGAACCGGGCCTGAGTTTCTCGGTCAGAGTCCCTTGTCATCTTGGAATCCAAGCATTTCTGAGCCACGACAGCCCATTCTCAGGCTTTCGAAGACCTTGGCCTGGGACATTGTGCAAGACCGTTACACTGCTCGTGTATTGAAAGGGCCCCCCATGTCGCGCCAAGGCATTCCAGCCTGTGCTCTGAAGGTCCCGCTTGAAAACAATGTCCACTACCACATCGTCTACAATTGCATCGGCAAATCCATGTTCTACGGCCTGTGCCTGCACCATGCGACCCAAAGCCACCGCCCCGGGAGGGCTCGTTGAGGCGCTGGATCGCGGCTCTATTCCTGGTGCTCACCGCATTCTACGTGGGTGCGGCGGGTCTCGACCGCTGTGAAGACGGCAACACCGAGTGTGTTCAAATCTGCCAGCTCCTTTGCTCCGATGGCTGCTCGGTGGCGCCCCTTCCTACCACCCCGACACCGCCGCCACCCGATCCGCTTCCGCGGAACCGTTATGAACATGAGCAGGCGCCTGCGTTGATCAGCCTCAACATCGAGCCAGAGAAGGACCCGCCGAAGGCGTGAGGAACCGCTGAATTCGAGCGTCGCCGGGCCTAGCCCTGCCTGGCTATCCGTCCTTCTTCCGAGGTCTGAATGAGAATCCTTTTCCTGGGGGCCTTGCCCTGCGTGTTGGTTGCGCAGGCATCTGCACCCCTTTCATATGATGAAATTCTTCAGCGCGCGCGAACCAGCCCTGAACAGCTTCGAACTGAAGCACTGCTGGCTGGCCGGGAGCGACAGCTCCGTGGATCCAGCGGACTGCTGCGGGAGGGTCCATCCATTGGATTCTCCGCGGGTCCGCGCAGTTCGCCGCTGACCCCAACCACAACCGACCGCACAGTGGAAATCGACCTGCCACTTTTTCTATCCCAGAGCACCCAACGGCGCCTGGAGAAAGCACTCGGTAAAGCAGATCCCGCGCTGCGGGAGTCCGCCCGCATCGAGGCCCGGTTCCGCTTGCGCCAAGCCTACCTGGAGGCCTGGCTCGCGGAACGCTTGCTGGTGCTGCGCGAGGCGGACCTCACCACCGTGCAGACCTGGCTTCAAGCTGCGAGGGTCCGGCTGGAGGCTGGGGCTGATCCAGCCTTCCAAGTCAGCCTTGTCGAAGGAGAGGCGCTGAAGGCTCAATTAGATTTGGATGAGGCCCGGCGGAATCGCCTGCAGGCATGGGCGAACCTGCGCACGGTTTCAGCCGTGCCTGCTGCGCCGGTTCCTCTGGCAGATTCCGGAGATCCCGTCTTCTTGCCTGCCCAGGATCTACCAGCCCGGTTCGATCGCAGCTCGCTTCGACGCGCCATCGACGCGAGGTTGGAGCTGGAGGAGCAAACCCTTCGCCAGCAGGAGGCTTTGTCTACGAGCCGGTGGAGCCTGCGTGGCAGCACCAGCCGGGAAGGCGAGGAGCGCATTACCAAGCTGGGCTTCGCCTACCGCTTCCCGAGACCCGGGGAGACACGGGCGATCCATCGGGAAACCGAGGCCAATCTCTCCGCGGCCAAACAGGAACTGGAGATTGCCAGGATTGAGCTGGATGCGCGTTTCCAATCGGCTCTGACCCGGCTTGTGAACACATCCGCGCCAACGCCCTTCGCATCCTTCGATACCGCGCTCCGCGCCGTGGGCATGCGTCTTAGCGAAGGGAAGGAGCGGCCTTCTGAAGCGCTGCCCATCCGCCGCCAGCTCTTGGAAGCCCAGGTGGCCTCGCTACGCCGCCTGCACGCCGCCCATCTTCTTACCGCCGAACTCCAGGCCCTCACCGATGGGAACAACCCATGAACAATTTGCTTCGAATTTCTGCCTTGAGCCTTGCGCTTATCGCCTTCACTGCCTGCGATCCCAAGAAGGAAGCAGCTGCGCCAACCGCTGAGCCTCCCGCACAGACGATCGCGAACGAGGACTTGAATCGTTTGCCGCTGAAATCTGTTCGCGGCCTGCACTTCATGCAGGTACCCGAGCCCAAAGCGGAGGGTGCGTGGTATCCCGCGGAGGCCATCGGAGATGAATCCGCCCAGGCCATGCTCACCACACCCGTAAAGGGCATCATCTCGGCGATCTTGGTCCCGCCTGGAAAACATGTGGGTTCCGGCGTGGCCCTGCTCACCCTCCAGAGCCCAGAACTGGCGCGACTGAAGGGTGATTGGCTTGCCGCGAAAGCCAAACAGCAAAGGGCTGAAGCTGAGTTGGCGCGTGAGCAGCGCTTGTTCGAGGCCCAGGCCGGTTCCCGCCGCGACTTGGAGGCGGCCCGTAGCGAGGCCGCGACGGCCCAGGCTGACGAGGAAGCTTCCCGTCTGGCCCTGGAGGCCCGGGGCCTGCGCCCCGAGTCTGCTGGAGCCACGTTCACGATGAAAGCTCCCAGTGCCGGAACCGTTGCTGTTTACAAAGTGCAGCTCAGCCAGGGCGTTGAAGCGGGCCAGGAACTGGGTGGTTTTCAATCTGGTGCCGCTTCCTTGGCGCGTCTGGAACTGACCCTTCCGGCACCCCAGAACTGGTCTCCAGGAACGATCACAGAGGTCCGGCGGGCCGATGGACACCACTGGAAAGCCCGGCTGGAAGGAATGCCCGCAGCGCTGACGGGAGACACCCGGCGGCTGAGCTATCGCCTCCGGCTGTCGGGAGGTCCCTTACCCATTCCCGGCACACCGCTCGAAGTGCATGTGCCTCTCACCAAGGCCATCGTGCTGCCTCAAAGCGCCTTGCAGCAAGTGGAAGGAACCTGGGGCGTCTTTGTGAAGGAGGGTGAAGAGGCTGTATTCCGTCCCGTCAAACGCGGTGTGGAACTCGGCGGCGACGTGATGGTGCTGGAGGGCGTGAAGACCGGCGAGACCGTGGTGGGCGAAGGGGCCTACCTCTTGAAATCACTCCAAATCAAGCGCAAGAGCGGAGGTGAGGACCATGACCACTGAGCCCAACTTGCCGAACGATGAGGAAATCCCTCTTGATCCGCACATGGCGCACGATCCCTACGCCGTCTATACACCTCAGCACCGGACCCTCATCCGCCGCTGGTTCGACTGGCTGCTGCCCCGCAAGGGT
Organism: Holophagaceae bacterium; assembly: GCA_016720465.1. Lineage (NCBI taxonomy): Bacteria > Pseudomonadati > Acidobacteriota > Holophagae > Holophagales > Holophagaceae > Holophagaceae bacterium. The sequence goes on along the minus strand of JADKKO010000004.1, from coordinate 274,357 downwards.
TGGGTGTTTGCGCTGGCCTTGGTATGGTTGGTCGCGGGCATCGCGACCTTCTTGAACCTGAAGCGGGACCTGTTTCCTGATCTCACTTTGCCGTCTCTGAATCTGCTCATCCAAAGTCCAGGCCGGGCAGCTACGGAATTGGAACTCACGGTCGCCCAGCCCGTGGAACAGGCCGTGGGCGGCCTTCCGGGCGTCAAGCGTGTGGTCACTACCATTCAGGCCGAAGTTGTCCAGGTGGTGGTGGCTTTCGAGGGTGACACCGACCCTTGGCGGGCGCGTCAGCTTGTGGCCGAACGCCTGTCAGGCATCGTCGGCAATTTCCCTGAAGGGACCCGACCACCCCTGATGTCCAGCGCTGCGGGGCGTCTCCAGGAGATCCAGGAAATCGTGCTGGAGGGACCTTCGGTAGATCTCATGCGTTTGCGGGACCTCACCGAAAAAGTCCTGGTCCCGCGACTCCAGGCTGTGCCGGGCGTGGCCCGGGTGGAACGCCTGGGAGGTGAAGAACGCCAGCTACAAGTCACCCTCGATCCCGAGCGGATGCGACTTCAGGGGGTCAGCCTAGATCAGGTGGCGGATGCCATGAAAGGCAGCGCCCAGGACACGGCCGCAGGCGTCATGGAAATCCAGGACAAAGGCTGGTTCATGACCGTGGGCAGCCTCGCGGCTACCACCGAAGACATCCGTCACCTCCCCCTCCGAGCCCACCGCGGCATGGTGCAGCTCGGCGATGTGGCCGACGTGCGGGAAGGTCCCGCCTTCCGGCGCGGCCTGGCCCGTCATGAAGGCCATGAGGACGTAAGCCTGCGCGTGGTGAAGCAGCCTACGGCAGACGTGTTGGGCACGGCCGTCGAAGTCCGCAAGGCCCTGGAAGAACTCCGCAAAGGACTACCTGAAGGCATGTCTCTCACCCTTATGTACGACCAGGGCGCCCTTGTCACGAGCGCTCTCAACGGCGTCACCATGGCGCTGCTCCTGGGCGGGTTGTTCGTGGCCGCAGTGCTTGTTCTACTGCTGGGAAACTTCCGTGGAGCGCTACTGGTCATTGCCGTACTGCCCCTTGCCACTTTCGGTGCGGCAATTCCCCTGAAGGCAATGGGCATGGGCCTCAATGCCATGACTTTGGGCGGGCTCGCCATCTCGGTAGGACTTTTGGTAGATGCCGCCGTGATCATGGTGGAGAATCTCGCCCACCGGCTGCACCAACACAAGGAACACATCGAACCCCGGCGCGTGGCCCTGATCCGGGCCGCCGCCGAAGTGGGCGTCCCCATCCTCACGGCGGTACTGGTGATTTTGGCGGTGTTCATTCCACTGCTGGCCATCGGTGGCCTGGCGGGCCGCCTCTATGCGCCTTTGGCCGTGGCCGTGGCTTCGGCCATGACCCTCAGCCTGATCCTCAGCTTCACCCTGGTCCCGGCCCTGGTGGAGCGGTTCCTGCCGCCTGGTATATCGCTGGAGGAGCCGCGCTTCGTTGTGGCCATCAAGCGGTTCTACAAACCCCGCCTGGAATGGGCCATGCGCCATGGGGCCATGGTCCAATTGATCGCCTTGGCCATCACCATCCCAAGCCTGGTATTGGCTTTCAATCTTGGCAGTAACTTCCTCCCCAAGCTGGATGAGGGAGCGTTGATGCTCAATTCCCGCCTGCCCGCAGAAACGAGCTTGGCCTCCGTGGACGAAGCGAATATCCAATTGGAAGAAAAACTAGCCAAGGTGCCTGGGGTTGCTTCGGTATACCGCCGCACCGGCCGTGCCGAGCTGACCGAGGACCCCATGCCCCACACCATCAGCGACGTTTTGGTGGTGCTGGACGGCAAGCGGGGGACGAAGGCCGTCGAACGGGATGTGACGGAAGCCATCGAGGACCTTCCCTATTCCGTCGAGCTGACCACACCCATGCAGATGCGGTTGTCAGAAAGCACGGGTGGCACACCTGCGGATATTCAGGTGAAGCTCTTCAATCCGGATTTGGATGCCCTCCAGGCCAAACTCCCGGAGATCCAGGAACACCTTAGCAAGGTCGACGGAGTTGCCTCCGTGAGCCCGGATGACAGCGGCCCTCTGCCCAAGTGGCGCATCGTGCCGGACGAGGATGCGCTACGGCGGCTCAATGTGCCGCGCACCATGGTGGCCCAGACTTTGAAAGCCAGCCTCCAGGGACTGGAGGTGGACTCCCGCTTCGACGGGCCTCAACGCATTGATCGGATCCTGCGCTTCCCCAACGATGGCCGCGTGAGTCCTGAAAAGCTCAAACGGCTGCCCATCGTTCTGGAGGACGGCCGCATCGTGGAACTGGGTCAGGTCGCGCGGTTCGACGAAACGACAACCCCCAGCCTCATCCGTCGGGAAGCCGCCCAGCGCCGCCTCGCCATCAACATCAGGACCAAGGGGGATCTGGGTGGCACCGCTGCCCGCGTCGAGAAGGCCATGGCGGAGATGTCACTGCCCAAGGGCACCGTCGTCAAGATCGGCGGCCAGATCGAGGAAGCCCGGGAAACGGAGCGGAGGATGAGCGTGGCCATCGCCGTCGCCCTGGTCCTGGTGGTGGGGCTCCTTTACTTGGCTTTGGGACGCTGGCGGGAAGTGCTGGCGGTGGTCGCCACACTGCCGAACGCTTTCGCAGGCGGGCTGATCGCCCTGTGGTTGGCGGGCGAGACCTGGAACATCAGTTCCATCGTCGGCGTGATCGGGCTTTTCGGCGTGGCTGTGCAGAACAGCCTGGTGCTCATCATCCAGGCCAAAAACTTGATGGCCGAAGGCATGCCCTTCGCCGAGGCCATCCGGGAAGCCTCCATCGGCCGGGTGCGCCCCAAGCTCATGACCGCAGGCGCTGCCATCCTCGGCCTGATGCCCATGCTCTTCGGCATCGGCGGCAGCGAGTTGGAACGGCCCCTCGCCATCGTGATGGTTGGAGGCCTGATCACTTCCACGTTGTTCACCCTCCTGGCCCTTCCGAGCTTCTACGCCTGGGTTGGCAAGCCCGGAGAGACGGTCCCGCATCTGCCTGAATAAATCGAGACCCGGTTTGTAGAGTCTGGAGGCCTATGTGGCCTCCGGATCACCGGCGGCGCGAGATGGAATTCCATCATTTAGTAAGACGACATATTCGACACAACACTGGCCTTGCTTAGGCGAGGCCCTGTTCCTTAAACAGCGCGGCGTAGCTTCGGGGCTCGATGTGGGAGGCATCCAGGCCCAGATGCTCCATGGCCAGCCGGATGGCCCGGGGATCGCCTTCCAGTTCCAGATAGCTGCCGAAGGAGGTTTCATCCAGACAGGCTTCGAGTTCTTCCCGCTTGAAAGTCGCCCGGCGCTTGATCATTCGCAGCACCGGGGTATATCCCAGGGCCGAAAGGAGGCCTTCCATGGCTTCGTGATCCACTACCACCGTCTGGATCTCAGGACGGATCTTCAGCTCTGGGTCCGGCTGCTGCGGCCCCTTCCAGGTGAGCAGCGACTTGCCGGCGTAGCGGCGAAGGCGCAAGGCGCTGCCTTGGGCGAAGAGTTCCCCATCCCGGTCCCAGAGGACGCTTTCCTCGTCCTGCATGGGTTCCAGCGGGGTGAAACTCAAGGCGGCCAGCAGGGGACCCAGGGCTTCTGCGGAGGGAATGCGCAGTTTCACTTCGGTTTCTAACGGGTTGCTCTGTGCCATCCCGTTAATCTGTCATCGGTGCCACAGAAACGCTACCTCATTGCCACGCTATTCATCGCCGGCATGCTTTTGCTGGTGGCGGTGGTCCAGGCATTCAAGCCCCCGCGGGAAGGCGGGGTGGCTCCGGATTCGGCGGTGCTCAGCTTGAATCTGGACAGCTTCGAGGCCATCGCGGACCTGCGTCTGGAAGATGGATGGGCTCCGCGCTTCACGGCGGCGCAAGATCCGGATCAATGGGAATCCTGGCCTCCCGAAGGCGGTTTCGGAACCGCTTGGGAGCCTGCCTCGCCCTTTCTGTCCGATCAAGCCGTGGCGCTCAATGGACCCGCCGGGCGGAGCGAAGTGGCGTTGTGGCATGGTCTGGAATGGCGCCATTACCGGTTCGACGCGCCTTTGGCCTCCGCACGCATGGACCCAGGCAAGCACAATCGGCTGCTGGTGACCCTCAGCCTTGGCCGCGGGCACTTCCAGACAAGGCTCCTGGAAGTGCCCGAAGGCCGGGTTCTCTGGGCGGTGGAAAGCGGCCCCTGGAGCCGCTTCAGCTGGGACGGGAAGGCGGTATTGCTGGGGCTGCCCGATCCCTCCCAGGCCCCTCGGTTGTTGCTCACCAGCCTTCCGGTGGAGGGGGATTGGCCCGATTCCAGCTTGGCTCCCTGGAATGAGGATGGCCTGCCGGGGGCGCCCCGCGGATTGGCCGTGCGGCTTGAACAGCTCTGGGATGACGGAAAGGATTTGCCGGGCCCCAAATTGCTCCTCCCCTGGCATCTGGGCAGCCAGGTGTGGATGCCTCGGCGGGACCGCCTGTGGGTCTCGACCGAAAGTGTCTGGACCCTATGGCGGCTGCGGGATGGCGTTTGGCGCCGGGATGCCAGCGGCCCTGGCATCCTGTCCGCCCAGCCGCCCCGGTGGATGGGGCTCGTGACGCCCTCCCCCGACGGTGCCGTGCGGTCCCGCAGCGAGGTGGGAGCCTCGGAATGGCAGGTGGTCCCAGAGGATCTTGCGCCCTGGCCGGCCTACGATGCCGCCTGGTTGTGGCGGAAGGATGAGGCCCAGGGGGCCCTGACCGCCTGGGATTTGCGCTGGAACGAGGGTGGATCGCCACTGCCCAGGGAACGTCAGCGGGGCTCCTTGACCGGCGCCTACCGGGCCGAGTGGCGGGCGGCTTCGAACCTGCGCGCTTCTGTCCGTGGCTGGCTTCCCCATGGGCCGCAGGTGGCGCTGCGGGAATTGGAGGGCGTGGCTTGGGTGTGGGTGGGGGACCGCATTCTGCTGGTGCATCTGGTGGGCACCGAGCGGTTGCGCAAACTCAAGGGGGCCGCGGATTGAAATCAGGCCGCTGCTGGGGTGGCCCGGGCGCGCGTGCGGTCCGGCAAAAGGGTCTGCGATCTCTCCGGTCCCGGACCCAGTCAAGGCGGTGGATCGGCGGGCCGGGAAGGCGCTGGTTATTTCGCAGCGCCCCCTAATTCATTCACAGACTTCCCCTTGATTCTGGTAGCGTGATCGCAGTAACTCATGCAGTGATCCGCCCGAGGAAACCATGCCCCGCCTTCTCCTTGTGGACGACAACCCCAGCATTCACAAGATCGCGGAAACGCTTCTCGGCTCGAGTTCCATTGAATTATATTGCGTGGGTTCGGCCAGCGAAGCATTGATGTTGCTGGATTCCGGCGAACGGTTCGATGTGGCCTTGCTGGATACGGCGATGCCCGTGATGGATGGCTGGGAATTGCTGTCGCGGATGCGCAAGCATCCGGATTCCGCCTACATCCCCATCGCGATGATGGCGGGGGTGCTGGACACGGTGGATCCAGAAAAACTCAAGCATGCGCCGATCCAGGGTTTCATCAAAAAACCGATCGAGTTGCGTGAATTGGCCGAGCGGGTCCAGCACCTGCTCGCCACGCCCGTGACCCTTGCGGAACCAGCTGAAGCCGAAGCGGACCCCACCGTCCTCTCGCCTTTCTCCACCGTGCCGGGCACAAAAATAAAAAGCCTGCCGGAGTTCCGGGGCGTGGTAGACGGCCCTCCGCCGCCGGAGGTCCAGCGAGGCGTGGCAGCATTCGACGATGTCGAAAGCGGCCCTGACGAGCAGGATGATCTGCTGCTCCTCACGCCTGAGGATTTCTGGTTCGAAGATGCGCCGCTCGAACCCGGCTCTCCGGATTTCCTGCAAGCCCAGGCCGCGGCCGAAGCCATGGCGCAGGTCGAACACGAAGCGCCCACGCCTCCGGTGGGCGCCATGGACGCGACCTTGGACTTGGAGGAGCTGGACCTGGAGGCTCTCAAGGACCTGCCCAGCGAAGCGGCTCCGACCCTGCCCGAAGTTGGGGAGGCCGAGATGGACTTCCAGGCGCCCCCAGCCGGGGAACTCCCCGCGGTGGACGAAGCCGGAGCCGGCCTTCATGCGGAACCTCCCCTGGCGGCCCAAGCCCCTGCTTTCACGGACGAAATGCTTGAAGAGGACACGTTGGCCATCCCGGGCTTGGCGACCTACGCCCAGGCCATCGCCGCTCGTGCACCCGAGGCGCCAGGCTTCCCCCCCCATGAAGTCCTCTCCGAGGACATCCCTGCGCATGCGTTGGCAGATCTTGGCGAGGCACCGGATTTCGAAACCATCGCCACCGAGATGCCGGATTACGAAAGGCCTGCGCAACCCGTGTTCGAGGAGGCCTTGCCGCAGGCTGAATTCCATGAGGATTCGGCCTTCCCGTCTGTTTCCGCCTATGCCCTCCCAGCCGTGTCTGAGCCTGCGCCTGGCCCCACCGCGGTTCCAATGCCCGCTCCCGCCATCGCCATGCCCACGCCCGGGCTCCCTGTCGCAGCTTCCGGCGGGGAACTCCCGCGCGATGCGGGCGCCCTGGTGCAAGTGCTCATGTCAGATCCAGTCTTGATGGATGCCTTGGCAAAAGCCGTGGTGGCCAGGCTGGGTGATCAGGCCCTTCGTGAGATAGCATGGGAGTTGATGCCGGAGTTGGCCGAGAAATTGCCACGTTAGTTCCAGTCAACGGCACCGCTCATACCCACACCCTGGAACCGGCCCCGGTTTCCCATTGAATTCGCGCATAGGCTCAACGGAATGATCACTGGCTACAACACCGACGTCCGGCACGGCAATCGGATCTACCATATCCAGACCGAGGATAAAGGATTCTCCAATCCGAAGATTGAAACCCTGATCTATGTGGGCGGCGAGATCCTCGACAGCTACAGGTCTTCCTACGAAGACATGCTGGCCAATCCCCCGGTATCCGATGCCGCGATCCAGCTCCGGATGGACGAGCAGCACAAAGCCATCATCCGGGATATCAAGAACGGCAAGTACGACAGCACGCCGCCTGATCTCCAGGAGCAGCAGGTCTTCAATGAGCGCAGCCTCGACCAGGCCATCCTCGAGTTCCTGCAGCAGGAGGGCGAGGTGGACACCCTGGAACTGGTGCTCGAGAAACCCCTGGCGCCGGTCTTCGGCAAGCTCTTCGACGTTCAGATGCGCGCCCGCCTGACCAACAGCCAGAATCCCGTGCGTGGCGCCGACGTGGCCATCCGGCTCATCTCGAGCCTAAAGAAAGCCGCGCCGCTGCTCAATGGCAAGACCGACGACGAGGGCATCTTCCATGGGCATGTGGAGCTCCCCCCCAGCCAGCCCGGACATTGCGCCATCGTGGTGAGTTGCGCGTCTGAATACGGAAACGACGAATTGAAGGCCCTGGTCGCCTCCTGAGCTGTCATTGGGCGTCTGAAAGACTGCCGCGCTGGGTCAGTCGCGCGCCGTTTCTGATTTAACATGGTCGCGGAGGCCCTATGACGCGATCGCTATTCTGGTCCACCTTCGCGACGGTTTTTTTGGCGGAGCTGGGGGACAAGACCCAGCTTGCGGCCATGACCGCCACCGCCAAGAGCGGCGCGATGCTCACGGTCTTCCTGGCCGCCAGCGCCGCCCTCATCGTCGCCACGGCCATCGGCGTCACCGTGGGGGAGGCCCTGTTCCGCGTGGTTCCCGAGCACCTGATCCGCTACATCGCGGGCGGAGCCTTCATCGCCGTGGGAATCTGGGTCGTGGTGAAGGGCTGAATGGCCTGACTAGGTTCCGATGAGGGAGCCTGCGGCTCTTGCTTCGCGCTCCGCTTTTTCGGCGCCTAGCGGTTCAACTGGAATTGGATGGCGCCTAGCATGGCGATGGGGGCGGTGGCCGCCCGGAGGATGCTGCGCCCCAGGCAGACAGGCTGCCAACCGGCGCCTCTCAGCGCCGCGATTTCCCGATCGGCGATCCCGCCTTCGGGTCCGCAGGTGAAGGCCAGGGCCTCCAGGCCCAGGGCCGGATTGGCGGTGTCCGTGGCGGCTTCATAAGCGACCCAGCGTTGGGGAATGTTGCATTCCAGCAGGAACTCGAAGGGTTGCGCGGGAAACAACTTGGGAATCCGGCTCCGATGGCTCTGTTCCACCGCAGAGGAAATAAGCCGGGACCACCGCTCCGCCTTGCCCAGCGTCCGGCGGGCATCGAATTCGCTCCGGGCGTAAATGATGGGGTGGATGTGCGTCGCGCCCAGCTCCACGAGCGGGGGCAGCCAATCCTCCCAGGTGGCCAGGTGGGTCGTGATGGGCAGGCAGGCATGGATGTCGACCGGCGCTTCCCGGACTTCCTGCAGGGGCGATATGAGCCGGACCTGGGCCGCATCCCGGGCTATTCCCGTGAGATCCGCCTGCCAGGGGCCATCCTCCAGCAACAGCTCCAAGGCGGCCCCGGGCTTCATCCGGAGCGCATGCAGATGCCGAGCCTGGTCGGGAGCCAGGACTAGCAGCCGGCCTTCGTGATTGGGGCCCGGAGTGGAGACGATCAGCCGCGGCAAGCTCATACCCCATTCTCAAGGCCTGTAGACTGGAATGGGAGGATTCTTGGTCGAAATCTTATTAAATGCGGCACCTTGGTGGGCTTGGCTGGGATTCCATGTTTTCGTGTTCGCGATGCTCGCATTGGATCTGGGGGTGTTCAACCGGAAGGTCCATGCCCCAAGCGTGAAGGAGGCCGCGGTCTGGAGCAGCGTCTGGATCACGCTGGCCCTGGTCTTCAACCTGCTGATATTCAAGGCGAAGGGCCCCCAGGAGGGCCTGGAATGGCTCACGGCCTATCTGCTGGAGAAGTCCCTGAGCGTGGACAACCTGTTTGTCTTCGTGCTGATTTTTGCCAGTTTCCGGGTGGAATTGAGGCATCAACACCGGGTCCTCTTCTGGGGCGTGCTGGGCGCGCTGTTGATGCGCGCGGGCATGATCCTGGCGGGAACCGCGCTCCTGCACCGGTTCGAATGGATGATCTACGTCTTTGGCGGCTTCCTGGTGTTCACCGGGATCAAGATGCTGGTCACCGAGGATGAGGAGCGGGATCCTTCCGAGCACCCGGCGGTGCGGTTGTTCAAGCGGATGATTCCCTTTGATGAGAAGGGGGGCCTTGAACACTTCTTCACCTTCAAGGAGGGCCGCCGTTTCGCCACGCCCATGCTCCTGGTGCTCCTGAGCGTGGAGATCACCGACGTGGTGTTCGCCGTGGATTCCATTCCCGCCGTGCTGGCCGTCACGCGCGATCCCTTCGTCGTCTACACCTCGAACGTATTTGCCATCCTGGGCCTTAGGAGCCTGTACTTCCTGCTGGCGAAGATGATGGACCGCTTCCACCGGCTCAAGACGGGGCTTGCGGTCATCCTGGCTTTCGTGGGCGTCAAAATGTGCATCGCCGAGTGGATCAAAATCCCGACGATGGTCTCGCTCCTGGTGATCCTCGCGGTTCTGGTCCTGAGTGTGGCGATCAGCTTGGCCTGGCCCGCCGTCTCCGAAGAAGGAGAGTGATGGAGGTCTGGCACCACAAGCTGGAAGCTGCGCCCGCGGCGGGTCCGCATGTGGTGACGCTCGGGAATTTCGATGGCGTCCATCGGGGCCACCGCGAATTGCTGGAACATGCCGCTTCCCGGGCGAGGGAGCAGAAGCTGCCCGCCGCCGTCGTCACCTTCGACCCCCATCCCACGGTCGTGGTGGCGCCGGAACGCAAGCCTCTGCTGCTCATGACCCTCCAGCAGCGTCTCGCCGAATTCGCCGCCGCCGGCATGGACCTGGCCTGGGTGGTGCCTTTTTCCCGGTCCTTCTCCGAATTGAGCCCCAGCGCCTTCCTGCATGAGATCAAACGCGCCTTGTCCCCAGTGGAACTGCATGTGGGCCGCGCCTTCGCCTTTGGGCGGAACCGCGCGGGGGATTTCCATACGCTGGAGGCCTGGGGCAGGCAGGCCCGCTGCACGGTCTTCGCCCATGCCCTCAAAGCTCCCGATGGCGGGCGCCTGTCCAGCACGCGCATCCGCCAGGCGTTGAATGCCGGGGATGTGGCCCAGGCGGCGGTGCTGCTCGGCCATCCCTATGCCCTGACGGGAATCGTCATCGAAGGAGAGCGGCGGGGCCGCCATCTCGGGTATCCCACGGCGAACCTGCGCTGGGAACAAGAACAACTGCCGGCCTTCGGTGTCTACGTGGTCGAAGTGCGGAGCCGGTACTGGGAATCTCCCCGCCTGGGTTTGACGAACATTGGCGAGAAGCCCACTTTCTCCGGGCAGGTCCTTTCGGTGGAAACCTACCTGCCCGGGTTCGATGGGGACCTGTACGGCGCTTCCATGGAACTGCGCTTCCTGCACCGCATCCGCGGCGAGCGGCGCTTCGGCAGCATCGAAACCCTGCGGGCCCAGATCGCCTCTGATGTGGCGGAAGGCCAGGCTTGGTGGGACAATCATCGGTTGGGTTAAATTCACTTCACCTCTCAAGGAGTTCAGGAATGTCTGTTAAATCCCTTTGCGCCACTGCCCTTGCCGCCGCGGCTCTGTTCTCCGCGGCCGGCCTTTCCGCCGACACCAAGCAGGCCACCGCCAAATCCGCCGCCGCCCCGAAACCCGCCCCCACCGAAAAAGTCGTCGACAAGGCCAAGGGCGAGGCCATCGCGAAGTTGTTGAACACCACCGGCGTCGTGGCCAAGAACGTCGACGCCATCAAACAAAGCCTGGCGGAAACGAAAAAGGCCAACCCGAAGGTGGATCCGAGGGTGTTCGATGAATTGGAAAAAGGGGCCACGCCCAACGTGGTGGGCAACCTGCTGGTCCATGTCTACGACCACTACTATTCTCTCGGCGACGTGAAGGCCCTCAACAAGTTCTTCTCCTCCAAGGAAGGCCAGGCCTACTTGGCCAAGCAGACGACCGTGGATCTGGAGAGCGGCCGCATCCTCCAGCTCTACATGGAGAACCTGGGCAAGAAGCTGGCCCCCGGCCAGGCAACGCCAACCAAGAAGAAATAGACCCATGCAGGGGCCCGCAGCGGACCTGGTCCAGATCCGGGTGGGGAAAGCGATGAATCTGGACGCCAGCGGCTCCATGGGCGCGGAGGATCCTCTCGGCGGCCCGTGGCGCCCTTGGCGTTCGGCCATTTTCAAAACGCCGGTCGCGTGTCCGCGGCAGCTCACCCGCCTGGGCCTGGCCGGCGATGAAGTTGCGGACACACGCCACCATGGCGGGCCGGACCAGGCGGTGCTGGCCTATGCGTCGGAACACTACCCGCTCTGGCAGGCCTCTGGCCTCGATGCGGATCCCGGCGCCTTCGGAGAAAATTTCCTGCTGGCGGGCCTTACGGACCAGGAGGCCTGCATCGGGGATGTGTTCGCCATCGGGAAGCCTGGCGGAGCGGTCGTGCAAATCTCCCACCCGCGCCAACCCTGCGCCACGCTGGCACGGCGGTTCCAGCGGAATGACGTGGTGCTTCTAGTCTGGGAAACCGCGAGGGGCGGGTGGTATCTGCGCGTTCTGCAAGAGGGGCAGGTGCAGGCAGGCGATGGCTTGGCGCTGCTGGAACGCCCGAATCCCGGATGGTCCGTGGCAAGGGTGTTGAACGCCTTCCGCCACGCGAAGCAGCATCCGGAAGAGGCGCTTTTGGCCGCGGACCTTTCCGGCCTCACAGGACATTGGAGTTCAAGCCTGCGGGAGAAGGCCACGCTCTAGCGCCGCGGATCCTCCGGCCGCCAGGCTTCGAGCACGCGGAACCGCTCCCCCATCATGCCGGGCATGGTGAGCTGCAGCAGGTTCTCCATGCGCTTGATCCGGGCGGGAGCCGCCAGCTCCTGCCATTGAGCCTCCCATTGCGCGAGAGGCGCGTGGGCGCGGATCCAGCGGCTCAGGGATTCGTGGGCGACCTCCGTCAGCCCGAGCTCATCGAGGATCCTTGAGAGCCTTGTGAAATCGACGTCCGCGGTGAGGTCGCACTCGCCGAGGCCCTCCCACCACCTGCCATCCACCGCATGGCCCTTGAAACGGCGGAGATCTGCGCCCTTGGCCAGCAAATGGGAGGCCCGGTCGCCATAGTCGATGGTGATGAACAGCCCCGCCCGCAGACCCGCCGCAAGGGCCGAGGCCACCTGGGGAAGCGCTTCGCACCACACATTTCCATCACCTGGCTCGAGCCCATCTCCCTGGGATTCGAACCAGGCGGCGCTGGCGGGCTCTTCGTGGGCGTGCCATTCCGGCCCGTTCTGCGTGAGCACTTCCCGGACCCAGCGGGTTCCGTCCCAGCGCCAGGGCTGCGCGGGGAGGGCATCGAACAACTCGTTGCTGAGGACCGCGCCATGGAAGGGTTTGAGGCATTCCGCTTCAGCCATGAACGCCGCGCGGCCCGTGGCGAGAAAAGGCGCCAACGCCTCTGCCGCGGCTGTCCGGGCCGCCTGGTTGTCATCGCGATGGATGTACCGCAGCGAAGCCGCGAAGGGCCCCGTGGCCGCGTCGAGAATGTCCCTGCCCAGCCAGCCACGGCCCGCGCCAGGTTCCAGCACCGTGAATTCCGGGGGGCGGCCAAGCCGTTCCCAGGCCTGCTCCAGGCGCAACGCCAGCGCTTGTCCCAGCAAGGGGCCCAGGTCAAGCGCGGTGTAGTAGTCCTTGCCTTCGAACCCCCAGGGTCCGACCGCCCGGCGGTAGTACCCGTGCTGCGGATGATAGAGGGCCAAGGCCATCACCTCGGCCGCGGGAACTGGACCCGCCGCCAGCCGGGCGTCCAGGCCAGCCTTCAGCGGATTCAAAGCCGTTCCTTTTGCAGGGGCCACTTCTCCAGCAGCCAGGGCAGCACCCATTGGGTGATGAGCAAGGCGAGGGCCACACCCCCGACGCAGGCGATGCCCAGGCTCCGGAGGCCGCGGTAGCTGCTGAAGATGAGGCCTCCGAATCCCGCCAGTGTGGTGCCTGCGCAAACCGCGTTCACCCTGGCCACTTTCGCAGCGGCGCCTGATTCCAGGCGGGCCCGGTGCAGCAGGTTCAGGGCCGTGTCCACGCTGACTCCAAGCGAGATGGGGATGGCCATGAGCGACAGGAAGCTGAAGGGCTCGTTCGTCCAGGCGAGGATGCCCAGCAGGCCGATCTGGCCGGCCGCGATGGGCACCAGGGCCAGCGCCACGAAGCGCCAGCGGCGGCCGAAAAAGGCCACGATGCAAAGCACCAGCGCGAGGCCTACGGCCGCGCAGTCGCGGGTGGACTGCCGGGCCACATCCTTGATGGCGGAGAAGAGCGGGCGTGTGCCCACCAGCCGCGCGCCATCGCCTTCCAACAATGGCGCGATCCGGAGTTGGGCTTCCTCCGGCAGCCGGATGGGAATGGTGACGGTTGGGATATCGGCCGCGGGCGTTTTGGATTTCAGCATCCCGGCCAGGGTCCAGCGTTGGGGGAGCACGGCCTTTTGGGTGGGCGGGAAGAGCTGTTGCAAGGACGCAGGCACCGCGAGTGGATCCACCAGGCTGCGGCTGAGGGCCGCCAGGGGATGCTCCAGGGCCGTGGGATCAAGGCCCGCGGCAGAGGCGGCATTCAGGGTGCGGTGGCGCCAGGTTTCCGATGACAGCACGAGCCTCAGTCCGGGAGCGGCCTGCTCCCAGGCGGGCAGCGGCATGCCTTCGCTCCGCACCTGCTCTGCCACGCGGTTCCACCTCCTTGGCAACTGCGCCGCATCGTCCAAAGCGAGCTGCAAGGCGAGGGGCTGAAGGCTGGAACCCAGCACTTTCCCGAGTTTTTCCTGCAGTGCGAGGGCTGGATTGCCTCCGATCCGGAAGCGGCGAAGATCTTCCTCCCAGCGCAGGCGGTGGGTTCCGAGCAGCGCGAAGGCCAGCAGGCCCAGGGCCAGCCAGGGTTTCCAGGGAGCGATCCGGGATTGCGGGACTACCGGGGCCGAGGTCTGGGCGAAGGTGCCGCGGCCCTTGTCCAAAGCCAACAGCAGTTGAGGCAGCAGAAGGAAACTGGCGAAGAGGCAGGCCAACAGGCCGAGCCCGGCGGTGATGCCGAGGTCGCGGAAGCCCGGGAAAGGCGTCACGATGGCGGAAAGGAAGGCGAGCGCGGTGGCCACACAGCCCACCACCACACCGGGGCCGGTGCTCAGCATGGCCGAGCGCAACGCGGCCTGCTTCCTCCGCCCTGCGCGGCGTTCATCCCGGTAGCGGCTGAAGAGCAGGATCCCCACATCGTCGCCGATGCCCAGCAGCACGGCGCCGAATCCGGCGCTCATCATGTTCATTTCGCCCAGGGACCATCCGACCAGGCCCAGGGCCCACACCATTCCGACCAGCAGCGGGCCCACCACGTAGCCGAACCCCGAGAGAGTCCGGAAGCCGATCCAATAGACGATCCCGATGAGCAGAAAACTGAGCGAGAGGCTGAGCAGGATTTCCTTGGTGAGCCGTTGGGATTCCCAGAAGGCCACCGCATGGGCGCCCGTGATCTGCAGGGGAAAGGCGCGGCCGCCGTGCGCCGCCAGCGCCGCCTCGACCGTGCCGAGCGAGGCGCGGGAGGGCAGCCCATCCTTGGCGCCATCCCCCAACCAGCGGATGATGCGCCCCGTGGCCTTGGCATCGGCGCTGGGGAAATCCACCACGAGCGGCACCAGGACATAGCGGTCATCCTTGGTTTCCAGGTAGCCGGTCTTCATGCGGAGGGGAAAATTCTTGCCGGCCGAGGTGGCGCGGAGCATGGATTCCTGGTCAGGGGGAACCAGGTTCCGGAGGTTCAAGGGGTCCAGTTGCGCGAACCGGGCCTGGATCGGATTCGGGGACGCCAAGGTAGCAGCGGTCTCCTTCAACCGCCGTTCCACTTCGGCTGGATTCCTGAGCGGCGCCAGGCGATCGCCAAGGAGCGCGGGCGCCAGCGCATACATCTGTTCGGTGATCAGGCGGCCCACGGCTGCATCGCCATCCAGGAGGCTCCCGGCGGCCAGCAGCGGCGGCCAGAGCGATACGCCCTGGGGGCCTGGAACCGGCTGCGGCCCCGAGAGGCGGCCCTCGCCGCTGAGGCCATTGAGCGGAAGCGTGCCTTGATCGAGCAGGCGGCCCACCAGGTTTTCCGCCCACTCACCGCGGGCCTCGATGGTCGTCGAATCGCCTTCGGCCACGAGCCACAGCAATTCCTGCTGGCCCACGCCGGCTTCGAGGCTGGCGCGGACGATGGGGTGGCTGGTGGGCAGCAGGCTCATGAGGTCCAGGCGCCGTTCGACCCGCAACGCGCCCCAGCCCAGGACCGCCGTGAGCAGGGCCGCGAAGGCCACGATGCGCCTGGGGTGCGCTAGATGCAGCCGCAGCAGGGCGCGCAGCAGGCGGTTCAGCATCGGTTCCTCGCGCGGCTCACAGGTGGCTCAGGAGGCGGTCCAGGGTGGGCTGCAGCAGCACGCGATGGCTTTGGCCCAGGCGCCGCAGCAGGCTTGGATCATTGAGGCGGCCGAGCGCATAACCGTCATCATTCTCCAGGGTCTCGGCCCAGCGGGATGCGGTGATGATTGTGGGCCGCTGGGCCGCGTAGCGGAAATCCAGCAACTGGGCCGCGGCCCTGGCCACGCGGAGGTCGGTGTCCAGGCGGTCGAGATCATCCAGCACCAGGCAGGGCGCGTCCAGCAAGGGCGCCATGCGGTCCCGTTCGGATTGGAAGCCCTGGTTCTGGAAGCTGCGCACATCGTAATAGGTGTCCTTCAATTCCTGGCTGAAGGTCCGCACCGAGACAAAGAGGCCGGGTCTACCGGTGCGCTCGCACCAGGCGCGCAGGGCCGCGGATGCCAGGCTGGACCGGCCGCTGCCGGAGGGGCCGTCGATCCACCAGAGATCCGTATTGGTGCGGTCCTTCTGGGCCCAGGCCTGGAAGGGCTGGAAGCCGGAAGGCTCCTGGGCCGGGCGGATGGTCTTCCAGGTGGTGTCGGAGGATTTTTCGCCGCCTTGCTGGCTCTGCAATCCGCACTTGTGGACGATGTGGTCCAGCTTGGAGACGAGTTCCGATCCGAGCGATTCCCGGCCTGCGGGATGTTCCAGGAGTTCCTGGGCTTTGCCGAGGCTCAACAGCACCGACACGCGGGGATGGCGGTCCTTCCACCACTCCCAGAAATTTTCAAACGTGGAGGACGCATAGCGTTCGGGAATACCCAGATCGCTTCCCGGGGAGGCTGCGGCATCCGCGCATCCGCAGGCGATGGCCGGCTTCATGGGATCGCGGTCCAGGATGAAGCCCTTGCCGCCGCACTTGGGGCAAGCGGGATCCGGCTTCACGGCAGTTCCCCCCGCAGGAAATCGCCCAGCACTTCCCGCCTCCGCTCGCGGATCTTATTGAAGGCCCGTTCTTCGATCTGGCGCACCCGCTCCCTCGAGATGGGCGGAACAAAGCTGCGGCCGATCTGCTCCAGCGTCATGGGCTCATGGTTGTTGAGCCCGAAGTGGAGGCTCAGGATCCGCCGCTCTTTCTCGGAAAGGCTGTCCAGGCACTTCTGCAGCTGCGACAGGAAGGCCTCGTGGTCCAGGGACCGCATGGCGCTGGGTTGGACCTCCTGCTCGAGGCTGTCGCCGACCGTGAGGTCCGTGTCGCCCATGCCTTGTTCGGTGGAGATGGTGTTCGTAGTCTGCTGCAGCACCTGGAGCCGGGTCACTTCCTCCGCCGAGAAATGGCTCGCTTCGGATATCTCCGCCACCGTGGGCTGGCGTCCGAGGGATTGGGCCAGCTTGCCGGTATGTCGGTTGAGCTGCACCAGGTGGCCGGCGACCTTCTGGGGCAGGCGGATCTTGGTGCCGTGCTCGGCCAGCGCGTGGAAGATGGCCTGGCGCACCCACCACGATGCATAGGTCAGGAACTTGTTCTCGCGCATCGGATCGAACCGCTTGGCGGCTTCGATGAGGCCGAGGTTGCCTTCGCTGATGAGGTCCAGCAGGTCGAGGCCCATGCCTTCGAATTTCCGGGCCTCCTTCACCACGAAACGGAGATTGCCTTCCACCAGCTTCCGGAGGCCTTCGGCATTGCGTTCGTCCTGCCACATGTGCCCGTAGATCCGCTCTTCCTGTGCCGTGAGCAGGGGCAGGTGGCGGATCGAATCAAAATATTTGTCGAGCGCGCGCTCTTCGAGATGCCGAATGGGCACAGGGATTCCTGACGGGGAGATTCCAGCATACAAGATGAGCGTCGCAAATTTCGATCGGCGATTGTCAGCGCTTGACGAGCCCCTGGTGCGACAGCTTGACCAGCCCAGTGGATTTAGACGGCGCCCGGAATTCGCCGGGATCGAGTCCGGCTTCGCGCATCCGCTGCTTCATGGATTCAAGGGCGCCGCTCATTTCATCCTGCATCTGCTGCATGCGGCTCCGCAGGTCGAGCACCACCTCCACGCCTGCGAGGTTCACGCCCAGGTCGCGGACCAGGCTCAGGATGAATTCCAGCCGCTCCAGGTTCTCATCGCTGTAGAGCCGGGTCTTGCCTTCCGTCCGGCTCGGACGGAGCAGTCCCTCCCGCTCGTAGAGCCGCAGGGTCTGGGGATGGATGTTGTAGCGCGCGGCGACGACGCCGATCATGTACACGCCTTGCTTCGGATCACGGCGCATCAGGTTCTCCAGGGCTTTGCGCGGATCGCGCCATCGTTGATTTCGCCCAGCTCCCGGAGCAGTTCCTTGCTGCGCTCATCATGGATGTCCGGCGTGACCACCTGGATTTCCGCGATGAGGTCGCCGCGCTGGTCGCTGTTGGGGATGGGCATCCCGCGGCCCTTGAGCCGCAGCTTCCCGCCGCTCTGGGTGCCCGGCGGGACTTTGATCGTGGCGGTGGATTCAGGCGTGGGGATCTCCACCTTGGCTCCCAGGGCCGCTTCGCTGAAGCTGATGGGCAGGCGCAAGTACAGGTTGGCGCCGCGCCGTTCGAAATGGGGATCGGAATCCACCTGCACTTCCAGGAAGAAGTCGCCGGGGCCGCCTCCTCGCCGGCCCGCCTCCCCTTTTCCTTTCACCCGCAGGCGGGTCCCGTCTTCTACACCCGCCGGGATGGCCACGGTCACCGATTCATGCTTCGGATTGCGGCCCCGGCCTTCGCAGGCGGGGCAGGCTGGCGCCTTTTTACCGGTGCCGCCGCATTCCGGACAGGCTTGGCGGGTCTTGAAAAAACCTGAACCCTGTTCGAAGTGTCCCCGGCCGCCGCAGGCCGGGCAGGTGCTTTTCGAGCCGCCGCTCTCGCCGCTGCCGTGGCAGGTTTTGCAGGTCTCCGTACGATGGAGATTCAAGCTGACCTTGGTGCCGGCGAAGGCATCCTTGAAGGGAATGCGCACGGTGTGCGAAAGGCTTTCGCCCTTCATGGGGCCTGGCTGGCGGCGGTCCCCGCCTCCGAACAGATCGCCGAACATGTTCCCGAAATCAAAGGATTGGGACCCGGCCCCCGGGCTGAAACCCGCGCCGGAAGGCATCCCGCTCGGATCCCCGAACTGATCGTAATTGCGGCGCTTTTCGGGATCGGACAACACGTCGTTGGCCGCGGTCAAGTCCTTGAACTTGGCCTCGGCCTCCTGGTTGTTGGGATTCAGATCCGGGTGGAATTTCCGCGCGAGCTTCCGATACGCCTTCTTGATCTCCTCGGTCGAGGCATTCTTGGAAATCCCAAGCAGCGCATAGTAATCGGGATGGGCCATGGCTTCACGCTAGCATGATTTGCGTGTTGGGCACTCAGGTTATAGGTGTCCAAAGAGAGAGGCCGGATGGGCTCCGGCCTCTTCTGGATTCATCGGTGAAGCTGTTCTCCGGCCCGCCTCGGAGCATCCTCCATCGCGCCGGCGGAGGGTCGGCAGAAGACGCAACTGCGCCTAGTTGACGACTTCAGCATCGATGACGTTGTCTTCCTTTTTCGGCTCCTCTGCCGATGGAGCCTGGCCCGGCGCCGGCGCGCCCTGCTGGTAGAGGTGCTCGGCCATCTTGTGGGACTTGGCGTTGAGATCGTCGAGGGCCTTCTTGATGCGGGCGGCATCCAGGCTGCTGAGGGCGGCCTTCGCTTCGGCCACGGAATCCTCGACTTCCTTCTTGTCGGCATCGGGGAGCTTGTCGCCGCTTTCCTTGAGCAGTTTTTCCACCTGGTAGACGGTTTGATCCAGCGTGTTCTTGTCTTCGAGCAGCTTCTTCCGCTCTTCGTCTTCGGCCTTGTGGGCCTCGGCTTCCTTGACCTTGGCTTCAATGTCGTCCTTGGACAGGCCGGTGCTGCCGGTCAACGTGATGCTGGCGTCCTTGCCGGTGGCCTTGTCCTTGGCGGTGACGTGCACGATGCCATTGGCGTCGATGTCGAAGACCACTTCGATCTGGGGCATGCCACGGGGCGCCGGGGGCAGGCCGCCCAGGTGGAAATGGCCCAGGAGCTTATTGCCTTCGACCAGCGGACGCTCGCCCTGGAACACCTCGATGTCCACGCCGGGCTGGTTGTCCACGGCGGTGGTGTAGATCTCGGATTTCTTGGTGGGGATCGTGGTGTTGCGCTGGATGATCACGCTCATCTGGCCGCCGTTGGCATTGATGCCAAGGCTGAGCGGCGTCACGTCGAGCAGCAGTACGCCTTTGACGTCGCCCGCCAGCACGCCGCCCTGGACCGCGGCGCCGAGCGCCACCACCTCGTCGGGATTCACGCTCTTGTTGGGTTCCTTGCCGAAGACGGACTTCACGAGTTCCTGCACCTTCGGCGTGCGGGTGGAACCGCCCACCAGGATGACTTCGTCAATTTCGTGGTGGCGGAGTTTCGCATCCTTGATGGCGTTCTCGCAGGGGGGTCGGAGCTTCTGCAGGATGGGCTCGATCATGGCCTCGAACCGGGACCGGGTGAGGGTCTGGGTCAGGTGCTTGGGACCGGAGGCATCCGCGGTGATATAGGGCAGGGAGATGTCGGTCTGCGTGGTGGCGGAAAGCTCCACTTTGGCTTTTTCGGCAGCTTCCTTCAGCCGCTGCATGGCGTCGGGCTGTTTGCGCAGATCGATGCCTTCGGCCTTCTGGAACTCCTCCACCAGCCAATCCATGACCACCTGGTCCACGTTGTCGCCACCCAGGTGGGTGTCGCCGTTGGTGGATTTCACTTCGACGACGCCCTCGCTCACTTCGAGGATCGAGATATCGAAGGTGCCGCCGCCGAAATCGAAGACGGCGATGGTGCCGTCCTTCTTCTTGTCCATGCCATAGGCCAGGGCTGCGGCGGTGGGCTCGTTGATGATGCGCATGACTTCGAGGCCCGCGATGGCGCCGGCGTCCTTGGTGGCCTGGCGCTGGGCGTCATTGAAGTAGGCGGGCACCGTGATGACGGCCTGCGTGACCTTTTCGCCCAGGTAGGCCTCGGCGCTCTCCTTCATCTTGCCGAGGATGACCGCGCTGATTTCCTCGGGGCTCAAGTGCTTGCCCATGATGTTGACCGCGCAGGCGCCCTTGTCGGTGCGCTCCACGTCGTAGGGCACGAGTTTCTGTTCCTTGTCGGAATCGGCGTAGGGCAGGCCCATGAACCGCTTGATGGAGTAGACCGTGTTTTTGGGCTGGGCCACAGCCTGCCGTTTGGCCGCGGCGCCCACCAGCCGCTCGGTGGTCTTGGGGTTGTAGCCAACCGTGCTGGGCGTGGTCTGGGAGCCCTCGGCGTTCGGGATGACTTTGGGCATCCCGCCCTCCATCACGGCGACGCAGCTATTGGTGGTGCCTAGGTCAATGCCAATGATCTTTCCCATGGGTTCTCCTTTTGGATGATTGGACGGCGGGTGCCAGCACCCGTAGCAACCAGTCTAAGAAAAGCAAGAAAATTGTCAACGAAATCTTCAATAATTGATGCATATTTTATAAATTGTTTTCGTTCAATTATTTTTTGTGTTCACTCAACGATCGACCTTCAGACATCAATCCGTGGTCATAAAAACCCCGACCAGGGACGAAGGTTTGATCACAGATCAGGCAAAAATCTTTGGCTTTTCAGTCCCGGCTAAACTGAACGCCATGACGACGCTCCGCCCCTGTCCTCTGTGCCGGAAACCCACCGCCTGGGAGGGCAACGCCTGGAAGCCATTCTGCTCTGAACGCTGTCGCACCCTGGATCTGGGCGCCTGGAGCTCCGAGAGTTATCGGGTTCCCGCGAAACCCGAGTTGGAGGATGGCGAATCCTGGTCCGATCCAGAGGAGCAATGACACACACTGGATCCGTGGACGGCCGCAGCCCCCTCTTCCAGGCCCTGGATCGCCTTCTCCAGGAAGACGGTACGGTTTCCATCGGCGAATTGCTGGACCAGGCGGGCGAACAAGTCTATGGCCTCACGCTGCTCCTGCTGGCCCTGGTGACCTTCATCCCGGGGGTGGCCAATGGGATCTCTTTCGCGACCCTGGGCATCGGCCTCCAGATGGCCTGGGGATCGCCCCACCCCTGGCTGCCGAGATGGGCCCAGAAGCATGAAATGAGACGAGGCCGGATCAAGGAGTTCCTGGCCAAGGTCGAGGCTGGAATGCTCCGTTTGGGCAAGCGTACAGCCCCCCGCCGTCGACCGAACCAGAGGCTGCTTGGCCTCGCCGTGGCGTGGACAGCCTTCCTGGCCCTCCTGCCGCTGCCCTTGCCCATGGCCAACGTGCTCCCCGCCATCAGCCTCGTGCTGCTCGGGTTGGCCCTCGTGGAGGAGTGGCTCTTCCTGCTGTGGCTTGGACTCGGCGGCTCCCTGTTCGCCACCATCTATTTCGCCTTCTTCATCCGGGAGGCCATCCAAGCCATCCAGGGCATCTGGCATTGGATCGCGGGCAGGCTTGGCTGATGCTCATCGACGCCCTCACCCTCCTCCCTGAATGTTTCGAATTGGCCCGGCTCGGGGTGACGGGCCGGGCCTTCCGGGACCTGGGCCATGAGCTGCATACCCATAGCTATCGGCCCTATTCCGGCAACACCTTCGGGCACGTGGATTCAGCGCCTTTCGGGGGCGGGCCGGGGATGGTGCTTCGCCCGGACGTGCTGCGGGACACCCTCGCCTCGGTGCCGCGCCGGGCTTCGAGCCGGGTCATCCACTTCAGCCCGGCGGCGCCGTCCCTGGACCATTCGAAGGTGCTCGAATTGACCCGATTCGATCAATTGATCCTGGTGTGCACCCGGTTTGAAGGCTTGGATCAACGGGCGGTGGACCTCTACGTGGATGAGGAACTGCGCATCGGGGAAGCGGTGCTCAGCGGCGGCGAACTCCCCGCGCTGTTCCTCATTGATGCCGTCTGCCGCTGGCTGCCTGGAGTCCTGGGAAACGATGGATCCGCCTCGGAAGACAGCTTCGCCCAGGGCCTTCTGGACCACCCGCATTTCACGCGGCCCGCGGAATTCGAGGGGCGGGAGGTCCCGGCAATCCTGCAGGGCGGCAACCACGAAGCCATCCGCCTTTGGCGCTTGCGCGAAGCCATGGCGCGGACCAAGGCGCTGAGGCCGGACCTTTGGAGCCATTACATCGCGGAACGCTTGGGACACCTGGGCCGGGCAGAGCAGTGGTGCGCGTGGCAAGTGGAGCATCCCGAAACCTGGGACCAGCCCAAACCCAAGGGTTGGAAGGGGAATTGGACCAATTAGGGCTTTCATTCCCCATGGGTTTCGATACACTGGTGGACTCCGCAACGCGGAGCTTTCGTGTCTCATGTCCGCTGATTCCAAGAAGGAACTGGACCGCTGAGCCCTTTGGAGCATCCATGAACATCATCGACAAACTCGAAGCAGGCTTGGTCCGGAAAGACCTCCCGAAGATCGCCCCGGGCGATACGGTGAAGGTCCACGTGAAGGTGAAGGAAGGCGAGAAAGAGCGCATCCAGATCTTCCAGGGACTCGTCATCGGGATCAAAGGCGGCGGCATGCGCACCAGCTTCACGGTGCGAAAGATCTCCGGCGGAGTGGGCGTCGAGCGCGTCTTCCCGTTGAACAGCCCCACCGTCGACAAGCTCGAAGTGGTCCGCAGCGGCAAAGTCCGCCGCGCCAAGCTCTACTTCCTGCGCGCCAAGCTCGGCAAGGCCGGGCGCCTCAAGGAGCGCCAGCACCACGCGGCCATCTAGGCAATTTCTCTTCTGCGCTGAACGCCCCGCCCTGCGGGGCGTTTTTTATTTGAACTCTTGCTGGATTTCGGCCATTCCTTAGAGAACGGCCGTCTGATGCGGCCTTGATCTTTGGAGCAGCCATGACGCCCTCTTCCATGCGGATATTTTGCGGTTTGTTGGCCCTTTCTGGCGCCGCCTCGGCGCTCCGGGCCCAGGAGGTGCGCTATGGCCTCCAGATCCACGGGAACGTCCCCATGGGGGACTTGAAGGAGGCCGCCGACAGCAAAGTAGGCTTCGGGGGCGGCGCCCACATGACCATCGATTTCGGGGACGGCCATCGGCTGCGGCCCCGCTTGGACTACGTGGTCTACCCGGAGAACAGCGCCTTCGCGGATATCGGCTTTGGCAGCTCTGCTTCAGGAAAGTCCAAAGTCAGCGACGCCTCCCTCGGCCTTGATTACATTTACGATTTCGGGGGAAAGGAAGGCGGCTTCTACCTCACCGCCGGCCTCGCCTGGCACCGATGGAAGGCCGAGTACGACTTCGCCGTGCAGGTTGCTGGCACCACCGTGAGCGAGCGCTCCACCAGCACCAGCAGCAAGGCGGGCGCGGCCGCCGGGATGGGATTCAACTTCAATCCCACCTTTGGCGTGGAAGCCCGGTACGTGGCCACGAAATTCCAGCAGGGAAACGAGGACCGGACCGCCGGCGCCGTGCAGGTGGCGGCCTTGTACCGCTTCTGATCCAGGTGGCACCAGCAAAAGGCCCCGCAAGGGGCCTTTTCTCATAGCCCGTAGTCTTTCCAGCGCGCGGTGATCTTCTCCAAGATTTCGGCGGGGAAAACCAGATCTTTCGGCCATTCGCGTTTGAAGTCATCGAAGGATTTGTTCTTGCGCGTGGCATCGATGCCCACCTTGCTGCCGAAGGCGAAGCGGTCCGAGGAATGGTCCAGCACATCCAGCGGCCCCTCGGTGAAGAGCAGGTCCCGGCGGGGATCCACGTTGCTGGTGATGCGGAACAGGATTTCATTCATATCGTGGGGGTCGATGTCCTCGTCCACCACCACCACGCACTTGCTGAACATGATCTGGCCCGTGCCCCAGATGGCGCTCATGACCTTTTGCGCGTGGCCGGGATACTCCTTTTTCAGCGAGACGATCACCAGATTGTGGAAGCCGCCGGCAGCAGGCAGATGCATATCGCGGATCTCGGGCAGGACCATGCGCAGCAGAGGCAGGAAGATGCGCTCGGTGGCCAATCCCAGGTAGGCGTCTTCCTGGGGCGGGCGGCCCACAATCGTGGCGGGGTAGACGGCGTTCCTGCGCATGGTGATGGCTTCCACGTGCAGCACGGGATAATCGTCCGCCAGGGAGTAGTAGCCCGTGTGGTCGCCAAAAGGGCCTTCGTTGCGCAGTTCGCGGGGATTCACGTAACCTTCGATGACGATCTCGGAATCCGCAGGGACTTCCAGATCATTGGTGATGCACTTCACCATCTCGATGCCGCTTCCCCGCAGAAACCCCGCGAACATCAGCTCGGAGAGGAAAGGCGGCAAGGGCGCGGTGGCGCAGTAGGTCAGGTTCGGGTCGCCGCCGAAGCTCACGGCCACCGGCATTTTTTCCGTGTCGTCGTACCCGTGGCGGTTCCGGGCGCCATCGTGATGAAGCTGGGTGTGGAAGCCCAGGGTCCGGTCATCGAACACCTGCAGGCGGTAGAGGCCCATGTTGCGATGGCCCGTCTCCTTGTTGCGGGTGTGGCTCAAGCCCAGGGTGATGAAAGGGCCGCCGTCTTCAGGCCAGGTGGTGAGCACGGGTAGCTTGGAAAGCTGCACCTCTGCTCCCTGCCAGACGATTTCCTGGCAGATTCCCTTGCGGACGGTCTTCGGCATCCAATTGCCCACTTCGGCGAGCATGGGGAGCTTCGCAAGCTTGTCGAAAAACCCGAGCCCCGGCTTGGGCATGGCCTCCTGGATCAGTTTTTCAATCCGGTCCGCGATGGCGTCCAGGCCGCGGGCCTCCTTTTCGACTCCGAGGGCCACGGCCATGCGCATGGTGGAGCCGTACGCATTCATCACCACGGGCATGGCATGGCCCTTGGGGTTCTCGAAGAGCAGCGCCTTGCCGCCGCCGGGTTGCTTTGAAACGCGGTCGGCGATGGCGCCCATCTCGAGGTAGGGATCCACTTCCACTGCGATCCGCTGCAATTCCCCCCTGGCTTCGAGCTGCTGGAGAAAGTTCTGGAAGTCGTTTGCCATGGGGCCATCATCCCATCTGGGCGGTTCCAAGCAACCCAATCGGGTGTGGCGAACCAGATTTTCCCTTGCCCCATCAGCCATTCTTTGGCATTCTGGTTGACCTGCTAGGTACCGGGCTCAACAAGTGCATCCGACGGATCGCCGCCCGCAAGCCAGTCATATTTCGAGGTTTTCATGTACGCAGTCATCCAGACCGGTGGCAAGCAATACCGCGTGGCCGAGGGCGATGTCCTCCGCGTGGAATTGCTGGAGAAGGAACCCAAGCAGGCCGTCAGCTTCGACAAGGTCCTGCTGGTGGCGATGGGCGATTCGATCACCGTGGGCCAGCCCACCGTAAAGGGCGCCACCGTCGAGGCCGAGGTGATCCGCCATGACCGCGCCAAGAAGGTGATCATCTTCAAGAAGAAGCGCACCACCACCTACCAGCGCACCCAGGGCCACCGCCAGGGCTTCACCGAAGTCCGCATCAAGGGCATCAAGGCCTAAAAGTCTCAAGTCTCAAGTCTCAAGTCCTAAGTCTCAAGTCCCGCAGATTGATCACGAGGTATTTCCATGGCACATAAAAAAGGCGTCGGCTCTTCCCGCAACGGCCGTGATTCCCATTCCCAGCGCCTCGGCACCAAGCTCTTCGGCGGCCAGCTCGCCACCGCGGGCGCCATCATCGTGCGCCAGCGCGGCACCCAGTTCCATCCCGGCAAAGGGGTGGGCATCGGCGTGGACCACACGATCTTCGCCACCATCGAAGGCAAAGTCCGCTTCCAGGACCGCGGCCAGCACGGCCGTTTCATCCATGTGGATCCCATCGAGGATTGATGGATTGACGGATTGATGGCCACGAAGCCGGAGCCGCCCTCCGCGGTCCAGTGATCAAATCCTCAGCGCGCGATCAAGTTCTTGATCGCGCGCATTTTTTCGCTTTTCAAAGACTGGCGCCATGTTTCTAGATCAAGTCCAGCTCAAGGTTGAAGCCGGCCACGGCGGGGCGGGGTCCACGCACTTCAGACGGGAGAAATTCGCGGAGAAGGGCGGCCCCGACGGGGGGGATGGAGGACGCGGAGGCTCGGTCTTCGTGGTGGCGAACCCGTCCCTCAATACCCTGAACCTCTACCGGAGCGTGCGGGAATACGTGGCGGAACGCGGGGCCAGCGGCGAGGGCGGCCGGCGCCAGGGCAGGGACGGCGTGGACGTCATCCTGGACGTGCCTCTGGGAACGGTCTTGAAGGATGCGGACAGCGGCGAGGTTCTGGCGGAGGTGCTGAGTCCTGAAGATCGCATCTGCGTGGCCCGGGGCGGCCGCGGGGGTCTCGGCAACAACAATTTCAAGAGCAGCACCAACCGTGTGCCCATGCACCACCAGCCGGGCGAGGAGGGCGAGTCCCGCACGCTGGCTCTCGAACTGAAGATGATCGCGGATGTGGGCCTGGCGGGCTTTCCAAATGCGGGCAAGAGCACCCTCGTAAGCCGCATCAGCGCCGCGCGGCCCAAGATCGCCAACTACCCGTTCACCACGCTGGAACCCCAGCTGGGCGTGGTGGAGGTGGACGAACTGGTCAGTTTCGTCATCGCCGACATTCCGGGCCTGATCGAGGGCGCATCGAAGGGCGCGGGGCTCGGCATCCAGTTCCTGCGCCACGTGGAGCGCACTCGGATGCTGCTGCATCTCGTGGACCTCACGGATCCCATGAGCGAGCCTGAGGATTCCATCCGAGTCATTGAAGGCGAGTTGAACGCTTTTTCAGAAGTGCTTTTCCAGAAGCCAAGATGGCTGGTGGGCACCAAACTGGACGCATTGCAGGACGAGGACCGCTTGGCGCGTTTCGAAGCGCTTTGCCGCGCCCGGGGCCAGGAGCCCATCGTGATTTCAGGCGTCACCGGCGAAGGCTTGAGGCCCCTGGTGTTCAAGCTCGGCGCCGCACTCGCCGTCCTGCCCAAAGAGTCCGTGGGCTGATGCGGATCGGACTCCTGGGTGGCGCCTTCAATCCTCCCCACCTGGGGCACCTGAAACTTGCCGAGCTGGCGCTTCAATGCCTTGACCTGGATCAGCTTCGATTTGTGCCTACCGCCGTCTCACCCCACAAGCCTGAAGTCGAGGGGCCCGATGCCGGCGCCCGCCTGGCCCTGCTGAGAGCCGCGCTGGAGGGCTTTCCGGGCGCCGTTGGAATCGAGATGGCCGAGCTGGAACGCGGCGGCACGAGCTATTGCGTGGATACATTGGAGGCCCTGTCCGCACGCGAGCCTGAGGGCGAATGGATTCTTGTGCTGGGCAGCGATCAATTGCCGGGGCTGCCGGAATGGCGTCGCTTCGCCCGGATCATGGGGCTGGCCTCCGTGGCGGTCGCGCCCAGGCCGGGTTTCCCAGGCGCGCTGCCGGACACCTTGAAAGACCGCGAGAGGCAGCGCTGGTCCGGCGCTCCCGGCGAAATCGTCTGGCTGCCGGGCACGGAACTGCCCTATGCATCCTCCGCCCTGCGGCAGCGGCTGGGCGACCGGCCGGACCGGACCACGGCGGTCGAAGGGCTGCAACCGCAAGTAATGGCTGCCATCGACACCGAAAACTATTATGGTAATTAACGCACGGGAGCCTTGGATGACATTGACGGATCGCCTTTTGACTGTGGTGGAAGCTGCCCGGTCCAAGAAGGCTTTTCAAATCCGACTCTTGGACGTGTCGGGCTTGGCGAGTTTCACGGACACCTTCGCCTTCATGAGCGGCGGCAGCGACCGGCAGAACCGCGCCATCGCCGATGAAGTGGAGGCGCAGCTCCGAGCGAAGGGGACCCGGGTGATCTCGCGGGAAGGCGAGCAGACCGGCACCTGGATCCTGCTGGACTTCGGCGATTTCATCATCCATGTCATGGACGAGGAGACCCGCCGGCACTACAACCTCGAAGGGCTTTGGAAAGAGGGCGCGGAGCTGGAACTGCCCGCGGAATCCTCGTCCGCCAACTAGTCCATCCATCAATGTTGGAGAATTCCATGTCAGACATCCATAGCCACAATCCTTTCGAGGCTATGCAGGCGCGGCTCCGCGCTGCGGCCCAGATTTACGGCCTGGGCGACACCTTGTTCCAGGTGTTCATGGCGCCCACCCGCTCCATGATCGTGAGCCTGCCGGTCTGCATGGACGATGGTCGCTGGGAGGTCTTCACCGGCTATAGAGTCCAGCACAACATCGCGCGCGGGCCGGCCAAGGGAGGCATCCGCTACGACCTGGGCGTGAACCTGGACGAGGTGAAGGCCCTGGCCGCCTGGATGACCTGGAAATGCGCCGTGGTGGACGTGCCCTTCGGCGGTGGCAAAGGCGGCATCATCTGCGACCCGAAAAAACTGAGCAAGGCGGAACTGGAGCGCCTCACGCGGCGCTACGTCGCCGAGATCATGGATGTCATCGGGCCGGACCGCGACGTGCCCGCTCCCGACATGGGCACCGATGCGCAGACCATGGCCTGGGTGATGGACACCTATTCCATGCACGTGCGGCGTACCGAAAACGCCGTCGTGACGGGCAAACCTGTGGGGCTCGGCGGCTCCCTGGGCCGCAACGAGGCCACGGGGCGCGGCGTGCTCATCGTGGCGCGGGAAGCCATGCAGCGCCTGGGCAAGCCCCTCACCGGCGCCAGGGTCGCAGTGCAAGGGTTCGGCAATGTGGGATCCCAGAGCGCGCGGCTGCTGCACGAGGCTGGCGCGCGCATCGTCGCCGTCAGCGACCTCAACGGCGCCATCAAGAACGACCGGGGCCTGGACATCCACGCGCTGGTCAAGCACGTCGCCGAAACCAAATCCGTGGCCGGCTTCAAGGGCGGCGAGGCCATGGACCGCGCAGAACTGCTGACCTTGCCGGTGGACATCCTGGTGCCCGCCGCCATGGAAAACCAGATCACCCAGGAAAACGCCGCGCAGATCCGCGCCAAGATCGTGGTGGAGGGCGCCAACGGCCCCACGACGCCCGAAGCGGATCCCATCCTCCTGGAGAATGGCATTCTGGTGGTGCCGGACATCCTGGCCAACGCCGGCGGCGTGACGGTCTCCTATTTCGAATGGGTGCAGAACCGCCTCGGCTTCTACTGGCGCGAGCGGGAAGTGAACGAGCGGCTGGTGGAGTACATGACCCACGCCTTCCACTCCGTCTTCGCCACCACGGACAAGTACAAGACGAACCCCCGCCTCGGCGCCTACATCCTCGCGCTGGACCGCGTGAGCCAGGCCATGCACTACCGCGGGTTCTACGCGTAAGGTCCGTCAAATTCGGTGCCTGTGGCCGCTGATCCTATCTGTGGCCAAAATTGCTATTGGTACCGGCTTCAACATTCGTTCTTAGGTCTGAGCATATGTAAGCCAGCTTTGGTGATCAGGGCGGTGAGGGCAGTGCGATTGGCATGGTTTGCACCAGTTGATGTGTATAGGAAAAATCCTTCACCCTGGCCACAATCGAACTTTCAATTGGTGATTCATGCTCTTATTCCTGCCACCCACTCAAGCCCAGCCCCCGGCCTTGGCCCATTTGCATTCGGATCTCAAAGAGGCCCGGAAGGCTGCCAAGTCGCGACACCGCTCTTTGTGCGTAGTGATCGCCTCGGACACAACGGGGAGGAAGCAGGTGATGGACTTCCTGGATTCCCTAGAGGGCGCCAAGGTTCGTAGTGATATGGAACTCTGCATTCTGGAGCCGGGTAGCCAGGACACCCAACGGCTTATCGAAAAACAAGGTATCCAGGAGCTTCCGGCCATCTTCTTGTTTCGGGCCCCCTTCAAATCTGAACCCAGCGTTTTTCGCTCCGGGAAGGAAGCGCTGTCTTGGGGCAAGACATTCGAGTTCCTCCTGCGTCGCAATGCTGAGAGCCTCGATCCTCAGACCATTCCCACACCCAGCCAGCTAAAAGCAAGGTACCCAGACATTGTTGACCCGGACCTGTTCATCAAGTTTGTCTTGGGCCCTAAGGCGAAGCAGGACTACACAGCTGCCATGGAACCCTATAGAGGAATGCTGGTCGGATTGCTGAAGTCATCGGACATGAAAATCAAGGGATTTGCGGCCTCGCGGCTCGTGGAAGCGAATGCCAGCTATCTCTCGGGAGAGCCAAATCCCTTTCACTTGGTCCTGCGAATGGCTGGCGAAAAAATGATAAGGGAGTTGAGCGGTACCAATGCAATCCAGTCCACCAACGGCGACCAAGTGGAGGCGGAACTCGAGAACGGGCAATACATTGCCTCGAACGCCCCATGCTGGACAATCTTGCGCTCTCGGTTGAAGGCGGCCCCGCGAGCGATCTCCACAGACCTGTACGCGCTGATGGCTCCCCAACTGGTTGCTGAAGACCGGTCTTGGATTCTGCCCTGCTTTAAGCAAGGGGCCATCCTCTCCAAGGAGACCGACCCCTGGGACGAAGCGCCATTCTGGCTGGGAGTGGACTGGTTGCTTTGTTACGGGGAGCCAGCAGATTGGCAGCTTTTCGCTTCGGTCCTGGACTCCAAGAAACGGTGGTCAGAGGGACTGGCAACCCTTCAAAAATCGTTGGAACCAATCCCAGCCTATTGGAAAGTCTCGCCCCGCTTTCAAGGAATGTTCTGCGAAGGCACAAGCGAAGATGCTTTTTGGAAAGCTCCAGATGCTTGCCTGGCTGAATGGGGTGTGACGCGCCAGAATCTCATCGAACTGTCCATGGATGAAGTCCAAGAAAAACAGCGTAGTGTGCTGCGCTATCCCGGCGAAGCCCGCGAGCGGCAATTTTGGGGTTCGGTCCGGGTTCAGATCCTCATCGGGACCAAGGGTGAGGTGAAGGCTGCCAGGCCGTTGCCCGGCCATGCGCTTGCCTTCTTCGCTCCGGAAGTTCTGCGCTTCGCTACCGCATGCACCTTTGAACCTGCAACGGTAGCGGGTGTCAAGAGACCTTCCCGATTCATCTACCGTGTCTTTTTCAGGAGACCTGGAACAAGCCCGAAGCCAGGAAGTAATCGCTTCTGAAACGGATCAGAACACGCGCAGCAGCGCGATGAAGCCGTTCACGGTCTTCACGCCTTCGATATCGCTTTTCAGGCCGATGCCCAGGTTCAGGCGCAGGGCGGTGAACCACCAGAAGCCGGGCAGGTCGCCGGCGATGCCGAGGCCGGTAAGGCCGTAGGTCTTCTGGTCGTCCAGGCTGCGGGCCCGGCCGTGGTCCAGGAAGACCGAAAGACGCAGATTGGGTCCCGCAGGGAGCACGGCCCCCAGGCGGGCGTAGGCGATGCGGTCGGCCGTGATGGAATTGCTGCGCATCCCGCTGACGATGCCGTTGAAATTCAAGGCCATGAAGCGGTCGAAGCCCCGGCCGCCGACCAGGCCGCCGCTGCCGTGCAGCCAGAGGCCGTTTCCGAGTTGATGGTCATAGCCGACGTTCCCGCCCCACCTAGTGAAACGGCCTTCATCGGGGACTGATTGCGGATCATCGGGAGTGCCGTAAACGCCTTCCGGGCGCTGTCCCTTTCCGTAGAAACCCTGGATTTGGAAACCCCGGTAAAGCCAGCCCAACTCGCCCCGGAGCTCTTTGGTGAGGCCCGATGGGGGCAGCGCGAATCCGGGAGTCCTGGCCCCATCATCGCTGGTCTCCGAGTAGCGGTCGTATTCGAACCGGGCCATGGCCTCGAAGCGGAAGCCTTTCCCCAGATCGTGGCCCAGATTCAGATTGAGCGTGGCGAAGCGGCGGGCCACCTCGTCCTTGCCCGAGAGCTTGCCGTTGATGACCGGCCGCTCGCCCGCGGGATAGAGGAGCGCCGTTGAATCCAGATTCAGGTTGAAGCCGCCGGGCAGGCGGGGAATGGCCACCGCGGCGGTGTTGAAGAGCAGGGCGGTAAGCGCGTTGATCTGGATGCCGCGGTCGAAGGCGTTGAAATCGTAGTAGACCAGGCCCGCCAGGGGCAGGACCGGCGGCTTGAGGCCGGGGTCCACCACGATGACGCCGGCGATGGCGCGGCCGGAGCTGCGGGGCTTTTCCTCCATCTTCCGGGTGCCATCGGCCTGCCGCGTGAAATAGCGGATGCCTTCGGGGCTCTCCTTCAGCATGGTCTGCGTGGACCTGCGGGCCGCTTCGCGCTCCGCATCGAAGCCCGGGCCATTGATGTCCAGGTTGGTGAGGACGAGCTTGCGCTGGACCTGGGCCACGCCCCCAGGACTCACCCAGCGTTCGAAGGTCTGGGTCCTCAGGACGCGCCAGACGCCAGGCGCGGCTTCGCCGTAGCTCAGGATGCGCCGCTCGGATTTCACGGTGCCTGGCAGATTGGCGCGCTCGCTCCGCTCCTCGATGACGCGGCCGGTGCTTTCCTCCACGACTACCTCGCCGCGGAACAGCGTGGCGTCCTGGTCCACGGGGTCGAAACGGATGTTGCGGAGATTCGGCCCCTCGGGCCCGCCATCCCGGTACCGGTAACGCTCCGTGAGGCTCAGCGCCACCGGAGCCGCGAGGCTGGTGCGGCTTTCAACGATGGGCAGTTGCACCTCGCCTTTGAGGTTGGCCGTCACCCCGTTGAAACGCACCTGCTCCTGCAGCAGTTCCGGCGTTTCTCCCGCGCGTTCGAAGTATTTGAAGGTGAAACCCAGGTCCGCGCCCATGCTCCGCGTGCCTTGCATGTGCAGATCCACATCCAGCCTGGCCTTGAGGCTGCGCTGCGCGGCCCGGCTTCGCAATTGCTCCGCCCTCATCTTCGCCAGGAGGGCGCCCACGTCGTAGGCATCCGCCGCCGACACCGCCACCTCCGTGCGCTCCTTGGGCAATTCCGCCGAAGCCCATTCCCCATTGAGGAATCGCCAGCGCCGGGCCCCCTGGCCCCCACGCTTGCGCAGCATCAGGTCTCCGTTGCCCCCTTCCACTTCGGTGAACTCCGGAGGCAGTACCGCGGCGAGCCGGGCCGCAGGACCGCCGCGGGGCACGATGATGTGGCCTCCGTCCCCCAGGATCGTGGATGCCTCGGCCCCAGGGTCCGCAGGAAGCCAAAGGAACCAGGGACGTCCCGGGAAGCTTTCCTGGGCCTTGGCCAGACGATCCCTCCAGAGCCCGGGATTGCCGCCTAATTCCGATCCCAGGAGGGCACCTCCGTCCACGGCGCCCCAGGCGGTTTCGTCCACCAGCGACGGGCCTTCCGCGTCGAAGGCGATGAACAGCTTTTTGACGGGGTCCTGGGCGCGAAGCGCCTGGCTTGCGGCCAGCAGCAGCGGCAGCCGCGGCCCTGTCCTCGGCAGCAGGATCCGGATCGAGGGGGCGCCACGGAACGGTTCGATGCGGGAGAGCCAGGCCCTGCCGGCTGATTCCACCTGGGCGGGATCGCGAGCATCCACGGGAACCAGAGTGCGCGCGTCCGCATCCCTCAAATCGAGCAGCATGGGTTCGGGCACCCCCACCTGGATGGGCGCCTGGGCAAGGAGCAGGGGTGTCGTCAGGGCCCCTGTCAAACAGGGGACAAACAGGGCCGGAACGGCTTTGCCGCAATGCGCCACAGGGACTCCAATTGGCAGACGAGGAAATCTTGATTCTGCCCCGTTGCCGCATTCTGCGGAAGGGACCTGGCATGTGGGTATTCTTGAGAGAGTTCATGCATTCAAGCGAGCGAGGCCCATGCGTTTCACGGTGAAATTGACTACCCCCAACGGCGACATCCTGACCAAGGATTTCGAAGCCGCATCCACCGAAGACGTGCGCGCCCGCGTGATGTCCGAAGGCGGCTTCCCCATCGAGATCGCCAAATCCTCCAGCACCTTCAGGAGCACCAGGCAACTCAAGGCCGAGACGCTCATCCTCTTCAACCAGGAATTCCTGGCCCTGCTGAAGGCGGGCATCCCGCTCCTGCAATCCCTCGAGCTGCTGAAGGGCCATGGCAAGGATGCCTTGCTCCGGAGCAGCCTGGAGCGGGTGGTGGAGCTGGTCAAGGAGGGCATGGCCTTCTCCGAGGCCCTGGAGCAGACCGGAACCTTCCCGGCGGTGTACCGCGCCAACGTGGTGGCGGGCGAGCGCAGCGGCACCCTTCCCGAAGTGATCTCCCGCTGGCTTTCCTTCCAGAAATTCGCGCAGACCAGCCGCCGCCGCATCACCGAAGCCCTGATCTATCCGGCCTTCCTGGTGGTGGTGCTTTTCTCGAGCCTGATGATCCTGTTCAATGTGGTGCTGCCGCGCTTCAACGAGATCTACAAGGGGGGCAAGATCGAGATGCCCGCCGCCACCAGAATCCTGCTGGGCATGGGCGAATTCATGCGGTCCACGGTCTGGATCCAGGCCATCCTGCTGGTGGTGCTGATCTTTGTCATCCGCTGGATGGTCAGCACCGATGCGGGCCGCCGGGTCAACGAGCGGATCCTGCTCTCGATCCCGCGCATGGGCACCCTCTACCGCATGTACCACTCTTCGGTGTTCTCGCGCACCCTGGGAGTCCTGATCGCAGGCGGCATGCCCGTGCTGCAGTCCATCGAGGTCATCCAGAAGACCACCGCCTCGGAGCGCATGAAGCTGCGGCTCAACATCGTCGCCGAGCAGGTCCGCGCCGGCTCCAGCCTGCATCTGGCCCTGGACCAGGCGAAGCTGCTGGATCCTCTCGCGGTGGAAATGTGCCGGGTCGGCGAAAGCGCTTCCGCCCTCCCAGAGATGCTCAACCATGTGGCGGACTTCTTCGACCAGGAAGTCGAGAAGGCAACCACCGCCGTGACCAGCCTCATCGGCCCCATCCTCATCCTCTTCATGGGCGTGACGGTGCTGGGCCTCCTGCTGGCCGTCTACGTGCCGTTGTTCAACGCCGGCAACGCGGTGCAGTGAGTTAAGAGCTATGAGCTATGAGCCATGAGCTATGAGCTAAAGATGACGCGCCGAAGGCGCATCCAATTTGCTGATAGCTGATAGCTGATAGCTGATAGCCGATAGCTGATAACCCACCGCCCCGGTCACCGATACTTCTTCTTCAGCCACTTGTTCGGGTCCTCGGGCTTGGTCTGGTAGCGGATCTCGAAGCCCAGGCGCGGTCCGTCCAGGGTCTCGCCGACGGTTCCCACCGTGTCGCCCTGGCGGAGGGTCTGGCCCTTGGATACGGCGGTGGCCTGCAGGTGCGTGTAAAGGGTGTACCAGCCGTTGCCGTGGTCCACGATGACGATGGGGCCGTAGCTCTGGTAGGGCTCGGCCAGGATCACCTTGCCGTCGGCCACGGCCGCCACGCGCGAGCCGATGTAGGCCTCGATGAGCAGCCCGCTCTGGAAGGTCTTGGTGTGGAAGCGGGGATGCAGGTGTTCCCCGAATCCTTGGGCCAGGGTGCCCTCCACGGGACCCGGCAGATCGCCGCGCAGGCTCGTGAAGCTCACGGGGGCCTCGAAGGTTTCGGCCTTGGATTTCCCGATCAGGCCGCTGAGCATTCGCTCCAGCTGGATGGCTTCCTCCGCCAGCTCCGCCTGCACCTGCTTTTGGGCCTGTTCATCCTGCTGCAGCGCGCCCAGGAAGGACTGGAGCTTTTCCTCGCTCAGGGTCAGCCCCCCTTGAAACTGGGCCGCTTCCTGCTGTTCGGAGGCGAGGCGGGCGAGCACGGCCTTCAATTCATTCTCCCGCTGGGCGAGATCCCCTTGCAGCCGCTGGATCTGGTTGATGCGCTTGCGTTCCTGCAGCCGCCACCAGGACAGGTGGCGGGTCTGCGTGAGGTAGGATTCGAACCCGGAGGCATCGGGCAGGAAGGCCAGGTCGCCCAGTTCTCCCCGGGCCTGGATGAGGCGGATCTGCTTGCGGAGGTCCTT
The DNA here is from genome assembly GCA_016720465.1 of Holophagaceae bacterium. Classification (NCBI taxonomy): domain Bacteria; kingdom Pseudomonadati; phylum Acidobacteriota; class Holophagae; order Holophagales; family Holophagaceae; species Holophagaceae bacterium. The sequence goes on along the minus strand of JADKKO010000004.1, from coordinate 238,407 downwards.
GCGCAACCGGTCGATTTCAGTGCGGATCTTGGCCTGGTCCGAGGTGATCTGCTGCGCTTCCAGCTGGGCCTGGTCCTGTTTGAGCCTGGCGCCATCAAGCTGGGCCCGCACCCGGTCTCGCTGCAACGAGATGCCCTGCAGCTCGACCATCACGCCTTTCCGCCGTTTCTTCAGCGATTCCACCTGCTGATCCACCTGGGCCATGCGGGATTGCAGGGCCGCCAGGCGCTGCTTGAGCTGCGTGGAATCCGTGGCACCCGCCGGGGCCTGGGAGTCGCCCATCACGTTCGACGCAGCGAGGATCCACAGCAGGGAAGCCGCCGGAATCCTCAAGTCTTCTTGCCTTTCCGGGCCGGAATGGCGCAGAGCAGCGCCGCGAGCACCAGGGGGCCGCCGATGGAAAGGGGCAGGGCTGACGGCGCGAAGGGATCGCTGGGGAGCTGGCCCGAAGGCAGGAGGCTGACGATCGCGCCGACGGCTTTCACCCCCGCGGCGCTGAATCCCATCTGCTCCCCGAAATCCACCACGTAGACGAGTTTCGTTCCGATCTCCTTCAAAAGCAGCGCCAGCAGCACGGCCAGCCCCGCGTTGCTCTGCAGGAGGCGCATCAGGATCGCGGACCAGAGGAGCAGTTGCAGGCCCAGGAGCAGGCCCAGCAGATCGGCCTGGAGCAGGGCCGCGGGGAAGGGTGTGCCGAGCAGCTTCCAGGCCGCCGCCCAGAAGGGGAGGAGCGCGACCTGGCTCAGGAACAGGCCATGGAGGAAAGCCAGGCCCGTGGCGATGAACAGGCCCTTGATCCGCTCCCCGAACGTCGAAGCGCCCAGGGCGCCCGCCACGCCCATGAACCCGCCCATGAGGATCACGGATGGCACGATCCAATACACCAGCACGCCGAGATTGGCAGTGGCGTAAGTGTTGATGGTTTCATCGCCCTTGGGCAGGATCCCGCCGAAGACCAGGAGGTTCGTTCCGTCCGAGCGGATGCCGGCGAGCACTAGGCCCGTGAGCAGCAGAAACACGCAGGCCCACACGATGCGCAGACGGGAACTGCCAAAACGGTCCATGGAGACTCCGGGAATCCACCAGTTTAGCTTGGCCCGGCCCGATGGGCCGGACGGCTTGGTGAATTGGGTGCAGCGGCTTAAGGTAGAGGTTCCGCAACAGGAGCTCCCATGAACCCCGACCTGCTGACCCGTGAAGCCCTCGCGGCCTTTGCCGCCGAACACCGCGAAGCGTTCGAGGCGGAGTTGCGCCTGCTCGTCGAGATTCCCTCCATCAGCGCCGATCCGACCCGCGCGGGCGATGTGCGCCGCTGCGCCGAGGCCGCCCGGAACCTGTTCGAACGCCACGGCGGCCAGGCCGAAATCCTGGAGACCGATGGCAATCCTTTCATCCACGGGTGGCTCGGGGATGACCCCGAGTGCTCCACCATCACCGTCTACAACCACATGGACGTGCAACCCGCCAACGAACCAGAGTGGACTGCCGAACCATTCAATTTCGTCGTGGACGGAGACACCTACCGCGGCCGCGGCAGCACCGATGACAAAGGCCCAGCGGTGACGGCCCTGTTCGGCGCCCTGGCCGCGAAAAAGGCGGGCGTTCCCTTGAACATCCACTTCCTATGGGAGCTGGAAGAAGAAATCGGTTCGCCGAACTTCGCCAGCGGGCTGGACAAGCACAAGGACCGGTTCAGGACCGATGCTATCGTCGTGAGCGACACGGTCTGGCTCACCCGTGGCAAGCCCAGCACCCCGGCGGGGCTCCGGGGCCTCAAAGGATTCCTGCTGACCCTGGAAACCGCGGACCACGACCTGCACAGCGGCGTGGTGGGCGGCGCCGCGCGCAATCCGCTCGCGGAGCTCATCGAACTGGTGAGCAAGATGATGGATGGCGACACCGGCAAGGTGAAGATCCCCGGCTTCTACAAGGAAGTGGCCAAGCCTTCGAAGAAGGAGCTCGCGGGCTGGGCCGCCAGCGGCTTCACGACCGAGACCTTCATGAAGGACCACATGATCAAGGGCCTGCGCACCATGGATCCCATCGGGATCCTCAAGCGCGTGTGGGGAAGGCCCACCATGGAAGTCCACGGCGTGGTGGGCGGCTACACGGGGCCCGGCATCAAGAGCGCCGTGCCGCCCCGGGCCGAAGTCAAGCTGAGCTGCCGTCTCGTACCGGACATGGACGAGCACAAGACCATGGACCGCATCAAGAAATTCGTGAAGAAGCACAATCCTGATGTAGTCGTGCATGAAGAGCACGGCCTCGCCCCCTTCAAGGGCCACGTCACTGGCCCCTACGCCGAGGCCATCCGGGATGCCTACCAGTTCGCGTTCGGCGCGCCCTGCACATTCACCCGCGAAGGCGGCAGCATCGGCGCCGTGAAGACCATGGAGGACATCCTGGGCTGCCAGGTCTTCTTCCTGGGCCTGAGCCTCCCTGAGCATGGGTACCACGCCCCCAACGAGAACTACGACTGGGAGCAGGCCGGGGGCGGCATGGCTGCCTTTGCGCACTACTTCCAAACCGTGAGCGGAATCAAGGAGGGTTGATCCTCGGCCCTGCCTCTTCGCATCTGATTCGGGATCCACTACCCTTCAGGAATGTCGAGCCTCCGCACCGCTCTGCCCACCATCAATCTTGCATTCGTAGCCACGGTTTTTATCCTGCTCGGGATCGCACCCAAGGCAGATCGGTTCACCTGGTTCATGGAGAATTTTCCGGTGGTTCTGGGTGTCCCCGCGATCATCCTCGCCTGGCGGCGCTTCCCTCTCACCATCCTGCTCTGTGTTCTATTGGCGCTGCATGCAGTGGTGCTGATGGTCGGCGGGCATTGGACCTATGCGGAAGTCCCCGCGGGCTTCTGGGCGCAGAAGGCCATGCACCTGGCGCGCAATCCCTATGACCGTCTCGGCCACCTCATGCAGGGTTTCGTTCCAGTCCTGCTCTTTCGAGAAGTGCTCTTCCGCAAGGGTGTGCTGAAGACCGGGCCCTGGTCCGTCTTCGTGCTGCTGCTCATGGTCCTGGGCCTCTCGGCGGCCTACGAACTGCTGGAGTGGCAGACCGCGGTATGGACCGGGAGCGCGGCGGATGCCTTCCTGGGTACCCAAGGGGATGCATGGGACACGCAGTGGGACATGGCCTGCGCCGGGATCGGCGCCGCGGTCTCGCTGGCGTTGCTCTCCCGCGCCCATGACCGGCAGCTGCTCAGGATCAGTGAACCTGGCGGAGCTCCTTGACAAGCAATCAAAATGATATCATATTGATCGCTCTTGGAGGACCCCATGTATCAAGAACGTTCCTATCCGGCCTTGGTCGGCCTGCCCATGCTGGTGCTGGGCATCGCCCTGGTACTCGCCGTCCCCGCCTGCATCATCGCTGCTGCGAACACAGGGATGCCGCTGCTCGCGGTCGCTGGGGCCGTCTGCCTGATTTCAGCGATCTTCACGCTATCCGGGCTCTTCATTGTGAATCCCAACGAGGCTGCGGTGTTGCAGCTCTTCGGCGACTACAGGGGAACCGTGCGCCGCGAGGGCATGGCCTGGGCCAATCCCTTCCTGACCAAGCGCAAAGTCAGCACCAAGGTCCGCAGCTTCGAGAGCCAAAAGCTCAAGGTGAACGATCTGGACGGCAACCCCGTGGAGATCGCGGCCATCATCGTCTGGAAGGTGGTGGATACCGCCGAGGCCAGCTTCCAGGTCCAGGACTACGAGAAATTCGTGCAGGTGCAGAGCGAGGCGGCCTTGCGGAATCTGGCCATGCGCTTTCCCTACGACCAGCACGATGACCAGAAGATCTCCCTTCGGGGCCACACCGAAGCCGTGGCGGGCCACTTGAAGGATGAAGTCCAGGCGGTGCTGAACCAGGCTGGCGTGGAGATCATGGACGCGCGCATCAGCCACCTGGCCTATGCGCCGGAGATCGCCCAGGCTATGCTGCAACGCCAGCAGGCCGGTGCCATCATCGCCGCCCGCAAGCTCATTGTGGAGGGCGCGGTGGGCATGGTGGAAATGGCGCTGGCGCGGCTGGACGAACACGGCGCGGTGCATCTTGATGAAGAGCGCAAAGCCGCGATGGTGTCCAACCTGCTGGTGGTGCTGTGCGGCGAGCGGGCGGTCCAGCCTGTGGTGAACGCCGGCACGCTCTACAACTGACCCTGTGGCTGAACGGAAAGCTTTCTTGCTCCGGATGGACCCGGAGCTGCTCGCGGCCCTGCAACGCATGGCCGACGAGGAGCTGCGCTCCCTCAACGGGCAGATCGAATTCCTGTTGCGGGAGGCCCTGCGCAATAGAGGGCGTGAAACGAAGGCATCATCTAGTAGACCCATCCGAAAGCGCCCATGAGCCTTGCTTTGGAACTCATCCATTTGACCAAGAAGTTTGGCGAGTTGACCGCCGTGGACGATCTGTCCTTCTCGCTCGAGGCTGGGACTTTTTTAGGATTGCTGGGGCGCAACGGCGCGGGAAAGAGCACCACCCTGAAGATGGTGACGGGATTGCTCAAGCCCACCTCGGGCAGCGTCCGCGTCCTGGGCATGGAGCTCGAAGCCGATCCCATTTCCGTGAAACGGCAGATCGGCGTCATGCCCGAGGACATGGCCTTGCTGGAATACTTGAGCGGGCCGCAGTATCTGCGGTTCGTGGGGCGCATGTATGGGTTGGATGAGGCCACCATCGATGCGCGGCGCGAGGAGCTCTTCGGGAAGCTGGATCTCGCGCCGGCCCCAGGCACGCTGGTGGCGGAATACAGCTTCGGCATGAAGAAGAAAATCGCGCTCTGCGCAGCGCTCATCCATGGGCCGCGGATCCTGTTCCTGGACGAGCCCTTCGAGGGCATCGACGCGGTCACCAGCCGCACCATCAAGGACATCCTGCTGACCCTGCAGCAGCGCGGCGTGACCTTGATCCTCACCACCCACATCCTGGACGTGGTGGAGAAGCTCTGCCCCCTCATCGCGATCCTCGATGAAGGCAGGCTCAAGGGGTACGGCACGCTCGATGAGATCCGGGGAAGGGCCAACGGCGAGAGCCTGGAAAGCCTTTTCGTGGAACTCGTCGGCGGCGCGCAGACAGGCGAGCTGTCATGGCTCTAGGATTTGTCTCGCCCTTCCGCGCCGTCCTCGCCGCCCACTTCCAGGCCACCTGGAACCGCTCTGCCAAGGAGATGGGCAAAAGCGGCCGATGGGCCATGCTGGTAATGATGGGCCTGGTGGTGCTGTTCGGGGGCTTGCCGGCCATGGGGATCTCCGCTGTGGCGGGTTACGCGCTCGGCGCTCACTTTGATTCCACCCGCGCGCCGCTGATTCTTGGCGCGGTGTTGGCCCTCGGCGCGGCCATGGTAGGAGCCATTAGCGGAATCATGGGCGGCACCAAAGCGCTCCAGTGGGAGAGCTACCGCGTCTACCCGCTGTCGCTGCGGCAGATTTTCGCCGCTGAATTGGTGGCGGGCATCGGCGACCCGTGGCCGACCCTGGCGGGCCTCAGTGCGCTGGCGATGTTCCTGGGCCTCTCCGCCGCGCATCCGGCCCTGCTTCCCATCGCGCTGCTGCTCTGGCTCCAGACCTTGCTGTGGATGCTGCTCATCCAGCATTTCGTGGGGAGCCTCGCGGCTGCTCTGATGAAGCGGATGAAGCTCGCGCTGGTGGTCTTCGGGGTTTTCGTCTGGATGCTGTCTGTGATGGCGTCCATGCTCCCCAAGTATTCGGCGCCCAATCCAGGCGCGCACCTGGGCACGGTCCTCACACCCGAACGCATCGCCCTAGTAAAGCAGGCGGGCCAGGTGGTCCTCGCCGGCCTGGGCATGCTGCCCAGCACCCACGCGGCCCGAAGCCTCAGCGATACCCTTCAGGGCGCCTGGCTCCCCGCGCTGCTGCACCAGCTCACGCCCATCCTGTTGCTGCTGATCGCGCTGGCGCTGCAAGCCCGGCAAATGGAACGGGAAGCGGATCCCCAGGCGCTGGCGGTGAAGGCTTCGCCGCAGGGAGCGGAAAAACTCTGGAGTTTCCAAAGCCCCGCGGCAGGTGTCGCGAAATTGCATTGGAAAACCTTGATGGGCAGCCATCTTGGCCGTTTCGGCCTGTTGATGCCGTTGATGACCGTGGTGCTCCTGAAGGGGCCCTTCTCGCAGATCCGCGGCCAGGCCATGTGGGCCATTCCGGGCGCCTTCGCCTACCTTGCCCTGGCCGGGAACCAGATGCAGTACAACCAGTTCGGACTCGACGGCCATGGGGTGAAGTCCCTGCTGCTCCTGCCCATCCGCGCCCGAGACATCCTGCTGGGGAAACTCGGCGGACTGGCCATGTACCAGGGCTTGCAGGCTGGGCTGCTGCTCCTGCTCGTCGCCCTGCTGATGCGGCCTTCGCCGATCGAACTGCTGGCCGCGCTGTGCCTGGGCGGCTGCCTCTTTTTCGTGCAGATGGGCCTGGGCCACTGGACTTCTTCCTGGCTGCCCAGGGCCATGCCCAGGGACAGCCTGAAAAGCGGGACGATGCCCATGCCGGTGGTGTTTATCGGCATCGGAATGGGCATCGTGAATTTCGGCTTCTTCGGCGGCACCTTCATGCTCTGCGCGTGGAAGGCGCCCGGCCTCCTGCTGCCGGTGATGGCCCTCCTGCTATCTACCTGCGCCCTGGTCTACCGACACCTGCTGCCGACGTTCGAGGCCTATTTCGATGCGCGAAGGGAAAAGCTCCTGGAAGCGCTGGGATAGAACCGGGCCCGCGGGTTTTAAGCATTTGGCCTCATCACCCGCATGGGACTATGCTCGGACCGGACTTCCGGGAGGCTCAAGTGCGCCGTTCCATCATGCTTGTCTCAGTGATCTCGGGTTGGATCAGCCTGGCCACCCTCGGCTGCGGCACCACCAAGCCGCCCCCGGCCCCCCAAGCTCCCCAAGAACCCACGGCTCCGCCTCCGCCAAGCGCAGCGCCGGCCGCCGTCGCACCGCCCGCGAAGGAATCCGCGCCGGCCACTGGACCCGCTGCCGTTCCAGCAGCCAAAACCGCTCCCAAGACGCCGATGGGAACTGCCTCAGCCGAGCCCGCCAAGCCGGTCGCCGCGCCGCCGGTCCCCGTTGTGGCCAAGGAGTCCGCGCCCGCACCCGTCGCAGCGCCCTCCAAGCCGCCCGCAACGCCTCCTGCCGCCGCCACTCCGGTCGAACCCAGCAAAGGCACCGAGACGCCTGCGGCCTCGCCCCACGCGAAGCTGGGCGCCGAGAAGTGCATGATGTGCCACAAGGTCCAATATGCGTCCTGGAATCAATCCAAGCACAAGGGCAAGGGGCTCGATTGCGAGGGCTGCCACGGCAATGGCGCCGACTACAAGTCCATCTCCGTGATGAAGGACCGGGCCGCGGCGGTGAAGGCGGGGCTCATCCTCCCGGGCCTGGCCTTTTGCAAGAAATGCCATGTCAAGGGCGATGCTTCGCTGCTGCCTTTGGTCCACGCGCACAAGGCAAAGTGACCAGGCCTGGCCACGGCAAGCGGGATCGCGGCAAGGTGTGACGAAAACTACAGCAGTTCGGGGCTAGGGTGGATTGGACGCCCTGCCCGAGCTGCCGCACGGGGAGGTTGTGGTTCGGCCAGAAACCCTACATTCCTCCTCAAGAGGCACCCATGCGCAAAGACCTCGTGTTTGGTATGGCCGGCTCGGGCGGCGACGGCATCGTTTCCGCGGGCGAGTCCCTGCTTTCCGCCGCCGCGGCGGAGGGCTACCACGGGATGATGACCAAGAGCTTCGGGTCCCAGATCCGCGGCGGCGAGTCGTCCTGCCGGGTGCGCATTTCGACCGAGCATCTGCTGAATCCCGGAGGGGATCTGGATGTGGCCGTGGCGTTGAATTGGGAGGATTTCCTCAAATTCGGCGGCGAACTGCCCGTCAGCGGCTCCACGGTGGTGATCTACGAAGCGGCCACCAAGGTGGAGCCGGAGAAGATCCCCCTGCAGGGGGTGACGCCGCTTCAGGTGATCCCGGTTCCCATTGCGGAAATGGCCAAAACCACCGCCGGCACCGAGCGCGCGAAAAACACGGTGGTGCTGGGCCTCATCGCCGGCTGGTTCGGCATCGGCAGGGAAGCCGTCCTGAAGGGTTTCCGCAAGAAGCTCGCCAGCAAGGGCGAAGACGTGCTGCTGGCCAACGAGCGCGCCTTCAACGAGGGCATCAAATTCGCGCAGGAACATCCTCTGGTCGCACCCATGACCATCGCCCTCTCCAAAGGCGCCGTGTCGGGCAAGCTCATGACCGATGGCAACGACATGTGCGCCGCGGCGGCGATTTTCGCGGGGTGCCAGTTCTTCAGCGGCTATCCCATCACGCCCTCCACGGAAATCATGCAGTTCTTCACGGAACATGTCTGGAAATACGGCGGGGCCGTGCTCCAGGCCGAAGACGAGATCGCGGGCGTCGGCGCAGCCATCGGCGCGTCCTTCGCGGGGAAGAAATCCATGACCGCCACGTCCGGTCCCGGTCTTTCATTGAAGACGGAGATGATGGGCCTGGCCAGCATCGCGGAACTTCCACTGGTCGTCGTGGATGTCCAGCGGGGCGGCCCATCCACCGGGATGCCCACCAAGCCCGAGCAGTCCGACCTCTTCGCCGCGGCCTTCTCGGCCCATGGCGATGTGGTGCGGCCGGTTCTGGCCCCCACCTGCGTGGCCGACACCTTCCGCGTCACGGTGGAAGCCTTCAATCTTGCTGAAGAGTTCCAGACACCGGTCCTGATCCTTTCCGACCAGGAGATCGCCCAGCGCAAAGAGACGCTCGATCCCATCGATACCGCGCAATTCCGCATCGTGGACCGACTGAAACCCAGCCATACGGAGCTGCAGGACTACCACCGTTTCAAGATCACCGAATCGGGCATCAGCCCCATCAGCCATCCGGGAATGCTGGGTGGAACCTACCTGGCCTCGGGCATCGAGCACAACGCCAGCGGCGCCCCCACCGCCAGCGGCGAGGTGCACCAGCGCATGAACGAGAAACGGATCCGGAAATTCGATCCCCTGCACAACCGCCGGGATCTTTTCAACATCGAAGGCGATCCCGACGCGCCCTTGGCCCTGGTGGCCTGGGGGAGCATCGCCGGGGTCTGCTCGGAGGCGGTCTCCATCGCCCGGGAAGAGGGCCTGAATGTGAAGCTGCTGGTCCCCTACCTCGTCTATCCGGTCGCGGAAGGCGTCTACCGGAATTTCTTCGCGTCCGTGCAGCGCGGCCTGGTGGTGGAGCAGTCCCACCTCGGGCAGTTCTACCGCGTCCTGCGGATGTACGTGGATCTTCCGAAGGGTGTCGAATCCATGGCCCGGAGCGGCGCCAATCCCTTCCGGCCCCGCGAGGTCGTCGCGGTCCTGCACCGTCTCCTCGCCGAGCTGCAGCGCAGCCAGGCAGGCAACCTTCAGCCCCAGGAGTGAGGTCGAACATGAGCGAAACGACTGCTGCAGCGACGCCCGAAAACATCTACCTGCCCAAGGACTACAAGAGCGACCTGAAACCCATCTGGTGTCCCGGATGCGGCGATTTCAGCGTGGTCCAGGCGATCTACCGGGCCCTAGCGGCCATCGGCCGCGCTCCCCACGAGACGGCCTTCGTGTCCGGTATCGGCTGTTCCAGCCGCATTCCGGGCTACACGACCGCCTACGGATTCAATTCGGTGCACGGCCGCGCCCTGCCCATCGCGCAGGGCATCAAGCTTGCCAATCCGGACCTGCTGGTGCTCGCGGCGGGCGGGGACGGGGACGGCTTTTCCATCGGCGGGGGCCACGTCGCGCACCTGGTCCGCCGCAACATGGACATCACCTACATCGTGATGGACAACCAGATCTACGGGCTGACCAAGGGGCAGCTTTCCCCGACCTCTCCCAAGGGCCGCATCTCCTGCACCTCGAAGTACGGCAGCCTCGAAGAGCCGGTGAATCCGCTGCAGTACGTGCTCGGATACGGTGCGAACTTCGTGGCCCAGGGCTCGCCGGCGGATCTGCCCGGCATGGCCGCCATCATCGAGGAAGCCATCCGTTTCCCTGGCTTCGCCTTCGTCAACCTTCAATCGCCCTGTGTGACCTACGGCGAGGAATGCCAGCAGATCAAGGGCCTGAAGGCCATCATGGAGCCCCTGGACTCCATCGGCCATGATCCGTCCGATCGCATGAAGGCCATGGATATCGCTCAATATTACGGACAGAAACTCCATACCGGCGTGCTGTACCGGAATCCTGATCCGCCGCCCACCTACGAGTCCATGGTGAAGGAAAGGCAGGCGGAACTCGCCAAGGGCGCCTTGCCCAAGGAACGGATCCTGGAACTCTTCATCAAGCGGTGACCGGGGCCAGGAAAGGCCATGGGGGATGCCATGCACGAAGGAATGCAAGATACGGCAGCGCAGGCGGTACTCGGCCATGACGTCCTGAACCTGCTTTTAGAGTTGGGCGGGGCCGCCACCATCGACACCCTCCGGAGCGCCGCCGCTGAGACCTTCGGCCCCGACGCGGTCTACTGCAATTGCCATGGGGGCAGATTCGATTTCGACCAGTTGATGGAATTCTTCTCCACCCGGGGCAAGGTGGAAACTGATGGCTGGTCCGTCTGCCTGACTTATTCGCAGCCCTGCGGCGGGCATTGAACAACCAGGAGATCCGGATGAGCCAGTTCAAGATCGCATGGTTGCCCGGGGATGGCGTCGGTGTCGAGGTCATGGAGGCGGCCAGGATCTGCCTGGATGCGCTGAAGTTCGATGCCGCCTATACCCATGGAGACATTGGTTGGGAGTACTGGCGGACGGAAGGGGAATCCTTTCCCCAGCGGACCATCGATCTGTTGAAAGCCAGCGATGCCGCCATGTTCGGGGCCATCACCTCGAAACCCGTGAAGGATGCCGAAGCCGAGCTGGTGCCCGGCCTCAAGGGCAAGGGCTTCGTCTACCGCAGCCCCATCGTCCGCATGCGGCAGATGTTCGATCTCTACACCTGCCTGCGGCCCTGCAAGGCCTATCCGGGCAATGCGTTGAACTTCAAGGAAGGCATCGACATGGTGATCTTCCGCGAGAACACCGAGGATCTCTACTCCGGCGTGGAATTCAGCCCGGTTCCGGACGAACTGAAGACATTGCTGAAATCGTTGAGCAAGCCCTTTGCCCATTTCGCGGATATTCCCGGCAATGAGTTCGCCATCACCTGCAAGATCAACACCCAGAAGGGCTGCGACCGGATCATCCGCGCGGCTTTCGAATATGCGAAGCAATTCGGCTACCCGAAGGTCACGGTCATCCACAAAGCCAACGTCGTGCGCGCCACCGAAGGCATGTTCCTGGAGACCGGCAAGCGCATCGCGAAGGACTATCCCGGCATCCAGATGGACGACGCCAACGTGGATGCCATCACCATGTGGATGCTGAAGAACCCAAAGAACTACGGCGTCATGGTGGCCACCAACCTGTTCGGCGACATCGTGAGCGATCTCGCCGCCCAGATGGTCGGCGGGCTCGGCTTCGGCTGTTCGGGGAACATCGGCGACAAACTGGCCGTCTTCGAACCCAGCCATGGCAGCGCGCCGAAATACGCGGGCCAGTACAAAGTGAACCCCATCGCCACCATCCTGGCCGCGAAGATGATGCTGGATTGGCTGGGGGAGACCCAAAAAGGCGCGAAGCTCGAAGCCGCTGTGGCCGCAGTCATCCTCGAAGGGAAAGTGCGCACCTACGACATGGGCGGCAGCGCCACCACGCTCGAAATGGGCGAAGCCATCGCGAAAAAGCTATGAACAGGATCCTCATCCACGAAGTCGGCCCCCGCGACGGGCTTCAGGTCGAAAAGCTGGTCGTCCCGACAGAAATCAAGCTCGAATGGCTGGGACGGCTGATGGATTCGGGCCTCGACATCATCCAGGTGGGCTCCTTCATGCATCCGGGAAAAGTGCCCCAGATGGCGGACACGGATGAGCTGTTCCGCAGCCTGTCCGGCCGGAAGCGCCACCCAGGCACGATCCTATCTGGATTGGTGCTCAACGAAAAAGGTCTGGAACGAGGCTTGGGCTGCGGCGTGGAGATGTTCTGCATGGGCGTTTCCGCATCGGAGACCCACAGCCGCAAGAACACAGGCATGTCCAGCGACGATGCCACGAGCCGCATTGTCGCCATGGCGCTGGAGGCGAAAGCGGCCGGGAAGAAAGTGCAGGTCAGCGTCCAGAGCGCCTTCGGCTGCGGTTTTGAAGGCCTGGTCACGGAGGGGCGCGTGATGCGCATCGTGGAGGAATACCTGGCTGCGGGACTGAAAGCCATCAGCCTCGCCGATACCGCCGGGCACGCCCATCCAACGCAGGTATCCGGGTACATCCAGCGGATCCTCGGGATGGATTCCGGTGTCGAGATCACCGCCCACATCCACAACACCTACGGCCTTGGGATGGCCAATGTCTATGCGGCCATGGACGCCGGCGCCACCTCGATCGAGACGAGTTTCGGCGGCCTCGGAGGCTGCCCCTTCACCAAAGTGGCCGCGGGAAACGTGGCCACCGAGGATCTGGTGCATGGCCTACAGCGGATGGGACTATGTCCTGATATCAACCTGGAAACCCTGATCGGCCTGGCGCGGGATGTCGCGGCTTTCTTCGGGCGGGACCTGCCGGGCTGCGTCTACAAGACCGGGCCCTTGGCCGGGGAGCGGGGATGAGCCCGAAAATCCTGGAAGGCATCAAGGTCCTGGACCTCACCAATGTGCTTTCGGGACCTTTCACGACCTTGCACCTGGCCCTGCTCGGCGCCCAGGTCATCAAGGTCGAAAACCCCAAGGGCGGCGATCTCGCGCGCTGCCTGGGGATCCTGCCGGAGTTGAACAAGAAACTGATGGGAACCAGTTTCATCGCGCAGAACTGCAACAAGAAATCCATCACGCTGAACACCAAATCCGCCGAGGGCAAAGCGATCTTCCTGCGGATGGCCAAGGATGCGGATGTGGTGGTGGAAAATTTCAGGCCTGGCGTCATGGACCGTCTGGGGATCGGCTACGAGGTGCTTTCCGCGCTCAATCCCAAGCTGATCTATTGCGCCATTTCAGGCTTCGGGCAGACCGGGCCCGATGCGTTGAAACCCGCCTACGACCAGATCATCCAAGGCCTGTCCGGTGAAATGTCGGTGAACGGCGATGAGCGCCTGAACCCCCTGCGCGCCGGTTTTCCAGTCTGTGACACCGTGGGCGGGCTGAACGCGGCCTTCGCGGTAATGGCCGCGCTGTTCCACCGGGAGCGCACAGGCGAGGGCCAGTTCATCGACATCGCCCTGCTGGACAGCATCATGCCCCTCATGGGCTGGGTGGCGGCCAATCTGCTGATCGGCCAGCAGCAGCCCGCCCTCATGGGGAACGACAACTTCACCGCCGCCCCCAGCGGCACCTTCAGGACCCTGGATGGCCACATCAATATCGCCGCCAACAAGCAGGAGCAGTGGGAGGCGGTTTGCGACGTGCTGGGCTGCCCCGAGCTGATGGGCGACCCCCGCTTCCAGGAGCGGGACACGCGCAAGCGGAATCGGAAGCTGCTCACACCGCTTCTGGAAGAAAAGCTGGCGGCCAAGTCCACAGCCGCTTGGGTGGCGGCGCTCAATGCCAGGGATGTTCCGAGCGGTGAAATCCTGAGCCTGGAACAGGCCCTGCGCCAGCCGCAGATGGGCCACCGGGAAGTATTGAGGAAAATTCCATTGGAAGGATTCGGCGAAGTCGAAGTCTTCGGCCTCACGGCGCAGTTCGGGAAAACGCCGGGAACCGTGGAAACCCCGCCGCCGACCCTGGGGGAACACAATGCGGAGATCTACTCGGCCTTCGGCATCTCTGGAACCGAGCAAGCGGAATTGAGGGACAAGGGCGTGATCTGACAGGAGCCGACATGGGCATGACCGTCGTCGAAAAAATTCTCGCCCGCGCCGCGGGACTGGCTACCGTCAGCGTCGGGGACGTGGTGGAACCGAAAGTGGATCTCGCCATGTCCCACGAGAACGCTGCGCTGGTGATCAACCAATTCCAGGAAGTGTTCGAGGGCACCGGCCTGGAGCCCAAAATCTGGGATCCCTCGCGCATCGCCATCATCTTCGACCACCGGGTTCCGGCTGAATCTCCCAAGACGGCCACGAACCAGAAGAAAATCCGCGGGTTCGTGGCGGCCAACGGCATCGCGAAATTCCACGACATCCGCGGCGACGTGGGCGGCATCTGCCATCAGATCCTCCCGGAGTACGGCTACGTGCGTCCCGGCTTTGTGGTGGTGGGCACCGATTCCCACACCACGACCCACGGCGCCCTGGGGGCTTTCAGCTTCGGCATCGGCGCGACCGAAATGGCTTCCGTGTGGAGTCTGGGGTATGCGGTGAACATCGAGGTCCCGGCGACCATCAAAGTGGTGGTGACCGGTGAATTCCCCCCGTTCGTGGGGCCTAAGGACTTGATCCTGAACCTCATCGGCACCCTCACCGCCCAGGGCGCCAACTACAAGGTGCTGGAATTCCACGGCGAGACCATCCGGAAGATGGGCACCAGCGGCCGCATCGCCATCTGCAACATGAGCGTGGAGGCGGGCGCGACCTCCGGCATCGTTCCGGGGGATGAAGAAACCGTGCGCTACCTGCGGGATGAATCCGGCGTGCTGGAAGCCATTCCCTGCGTGGTTCCCGATGCCGATGCTGTATATGAACGCGTCGTTGAAATTGATGTGTCCCGGCTGGAGCCGCAAATCGCCTGCCCCCACACGGTGGACAACGTGAAACCGGTCCTTGACGTGGCTGGAACCAAGATCCAGCAGATCGTCATCGGCAGCTGCACCAACGGGCGCCTGGACGATCTGGCCGCCGCCGCCGATATCCTCCGGGGTAAGAAGGTGGCTGAGGGCACGCGGATGCTGGTGTTCCCGGCTTCGGGAAAAATCTTCGCGCAGGCCCTCGACAAGGGCTATCTGCACGATTTCATGAAGGCCGGGGCCGTGGTGATGAATTCCGGCTGCGGTCCCTGCCTGGGCGTCCACGAAGGGGCGCTGGGGGATGGCGAGACCGCCCTCAGCACCACCAACCGCAATTTCAAGGGCCGCATGGGCAATCCGAAATCCCAGGTCTATCTGTGCAGCCCCAGCGTTGCGGCCGCCTCGGCCATCACGGGTGTCATCACCGACCCGAGAAAAAACTGAAACCGCGAACCAGGAGCCCCCATGGCCAAGGTCATCATCAAGCTCGAAAATGACATCAGCACCGACGACATCTACCCGGGTCGCTACATGGCCACGGTGCTGCCCTCGGAAACGCCGCAGTTCGCTTTCGCCGACCGGACGGATTTCAATGCCTGCCTGCGAGCCAAAGAGTTTCCTGCGGGCAGCATCATCGTCGGCGGCGAAAACTTCGGTTGCGGGTCCAGCCGCGAGCAGGCCTGCTCGACCCTGAAGGGCTATGAGGTGGCCGTGGTGGCAAAGTCCATCGCGCGCATCTTCCTGCAGAACAGCATCAACCTGGGCCTGAAGGTGGTGCTTTGCCCTGGTATCGAAGCCAGCGAAGGCGACGACCTGCAGATCACCGAAGATCGGGTGCTCAATATGACCACCGGCCGGGCCTTCGACCAGGTGAAGCTCCCGGCCGCCCGCAAAGGCATCATGGATGCTGGAGGATTGATTCCCTACACGCGGAAGCTGCTGATGGCCCGGGCAGAGGGGTAGCCGAACAACCGCGGTTTGTGACATTGGGCAATTCCCTGGCGGGTCCTCTATCAAATTTCCGCCTGGGACCGATGTTTATACATGTCGGGGTTGTATGAAACCCGCGACAAAGCGCGGAGGTGCCTATGTACAACCTCCTTCTGATTCCAGCCATCGTGGTGGCGGCTCCCAGTACTGGCATTTCAGGGGCGGTGGAGGTCAGCCCTGGGACATTTGTCCTGAATGGGCCCATGACGACCGCGGTCATCGAGGAAATGAAAGCGGCGAAAATCACCCATGTCTTCAATCTTCGCGAGGACGGCGAGGCCGGCTTTGACGCGCAGGCCGAATGCTCCTCATTCAGCGAGTCCGGCATCAGTTACTGCCGCGTGGCCATGGGCCGGGCTCCAACCAAGGATGATTTCGACCTGTTCCGCATGGTGCGGAAGGATCTGCCCAAGGATTCCAGGGTCTTGATCCATTGCAGCAACGGCAACCGGGCGGCAGCGGCGGCTTGTGCCTATATGGTTCTGGACTTGAATATGGAAGCCGAGGAGGCGCTCGCCATGGCTAGGCAGGCAGGCATGGTCCGGCCGGAGACCGAGAAAGCCCTTCGCCGCTACCTGGCCCAAGCCAAGGCCTAGTCCCCTTCAAACCGCCATGATTCTTTCGTGGATGGCGGCGGCGGCGCGGCGGCCCTGGCCCATGGCTAGGATCACCGTGGCGCCGCCGGTGATGACATCGCCGCCGGCATAGACACCTGGAACGGTGGTTTCACCAGTCATTTCGTCCACCACCACAACGCCGCCCTTGAGGGTGCGCAGACCGGTTTCGGTGCGTGCCAGCAGAGGGTTCACCGCGAAGCCCAAGGCGACAATCAACGTGTCGCAGGGAATGGTGATGCGCTCATCGGTCATTTTTACACCGCGGCGCCCGTCAGGACCGGGCTCCGTGAGCTCCATGACGGCGCAGACCGCGTGGGTGAGCCAGCCTTTATCATCGCCGGTGAGCTGCACCGGCGTGGTGAGCCAGTGGAATTCGATGCCTTCTTCCTGCGCATGTTCCAGTTCCTCCACCCGGGCGGTGGATTCCTTGATGGTGCGGCGGTACACGACATGGACATGCTCCGCGCCCATGCGCCGGGCGGCTCGGGCCGCATCCATGGCGGTGTTGCCGCAGCCGACGATGATCACGTCCTTGCCCACGGTGACGGGCGTGGTGTGGGTGGGGAACAGGTCCGCGCGCATCAGGTTGATGCGGGTCAGAAATTCATTGGCGGTGTACACCCCTTTGAACTCCTCGCCCGGGATGCCCATCATGCTGGGCAGCCCCGCGCCGGTGCCCATGAACACGGCATCGTTCTCGTCCCGCAGTTCGGAGAGGGTAATGCTTCGTCCCACCAGCGTGTTCATGACGAATTTCACACCGATGCGCCGCAGCGTTCCCACTTCCTGGTCCACGATGGCATTGGGCAGGCGGAATTCGGGGATGCCGTAGAGCAGCACGCCGCCGGGTTTGTGGAAGGCGTCATAGACCGTGACCTGGTGGCCTTTCTTGGCCAGTTCTCCGGCGACCGTCAGGCCCGAGGGGCCCGCGCCGACCACCGCGACTTTCTTGCCGGTGGGCGGTTCGACCGGCGGCAGCTCGTCGGAACCCAGCATGGAATCCGCCGCGAAGCGCTCCAGGCGCCCGATGGAAACTGGCTTGCCCTTGATGCCCACCACGCACTTGATCTCGCACTGCTTCTCCTGGGGGCACACGCGGCCGCAGACGGAGCCCAGGCTTGAGGATTCCTTGATGATCCGCGCTGCGTCCTGGGGCGAGCCGTTGACGATCTCCTGAAGGAAGGCGGGGATGTTGATGCTGACGGGGCAGCCTTCAATGCAGGCGGGATGCTTGCACATGATGCAGCGGGCGGCTTCGAGCTGCGCCTGCTCAGCGCTCAGACCAAGGCTTACTTCATCAAAGTTGCACACGCGCATCTCGGGCGGCTGGCAGGCCATCTCCTGGCGCGGGATTTTCATCTTCTGGCTGGGTTTGATGGTCCGGAGATCCAGATTCCGCCAATCCAGTTCCGTCACCGGTTCGTTCAGCATGGACTCGTAATCCACGGGACCGCTGGCCGGCCTGCGGCCGATCTTGCATTCTTCCGGATCGCAGACGGTCTGCTCGGCATCCTTGTACCAGCTCTGCCGATTGCGCAGCATCTCGAAGTCCACTTTGTGGCCGTCGAAATCTGGACCGTCGAAGCAGGCGAATTTGGTCTCGCCGCCCACGGAGACGCGGCATCCGCCGCACATGCCGGTGCCGTCCACCATGAGCGCGTTGAGGCTCACCAGGGTGAAGATTCCCTTGGGTCTGGTGAGATCCGATACGGCCCGCATCATGGGCATGGGACCCACGGCAACGACTTCCGCGATGGGCTCACGTTCGATGATTTCCTTCAAGACATCAGTGACCAGGCCCTTTCGGCCCAGGGTGCCGTCGTCGGTGGTGATGATCAATTCGGAGCTGACCGCCCCCAGCTCCTCCGCCAGCAGCACCCGTTCCTCGGTGCGGCCGCCGAGGATCGTGATGACCCGCCTGCCTTCGGTGTGGAGCAGCTCCGCGGCCGGCAGGATGGCGGCGGATCCGTAGCCCCCGGCCATCAGAATGATGGTGCCTTCTTCCATCAGTTCGGTGGGCTTGCCCATGGGGCCCGCCACGGCGTAAAGGCGGTCTCCCGCGCTGAGGCGGCCCATGGCCTTGGTGGTGGCGCCGACCTCCACCATGATGAAGTGGATGTAGCCGCGCCGGGCATCGCCGCCGGCCAGGGTGAGGGGGATGCGCTCGCTCTCGGGGAAGGGCGCCACCATGAAGAATTGGCCGGGTTTCCGACCGCGGGCCACCATGGGCGCCTGCACGATGAAGGACCAGGTCTCCGGAGCCACCAGCTTTTTCTCCAGGATCAGATAGCCCTCGGCGGTTTCATCATCGGACCAGTACAGCGATTTGCCTTTCAGGAGGGGCAACATCAGGTGCTCCTCGGCCTCGATATGGTCGCGGATCAGGTCCACGAGCCGCTGCCCTAAGAGGACGGCCTGGTCCGCATGGGCCACCTGGCCGTCGACGATCTGGATCAGGAGCTGGAGCGTCATGTCCCACATCAGGCGGTGGTCTTCCTGGAGCCTGTCGTACAGGGCATCGGCCCCTATCTCCGCAAGGATCGGGAAGAGTTCCCGTTCCTCGGCTTCGTTGTGGGGGCGGAGCACTTCATAGATCCAGCGGGAGCCCTCATCCACGGCGTTCCAATCGCCCGCCACCAGGGCTTCGGCGAGATGGGTGAGGCGTTGTTGAGCTTCTTCGTGGGTGAGGTGCCAACTTTGAGATGGAAGCACCGCTTCGATTTCCGCCGATGAACCTGTGGGCATTTGTGCACTCCTGATCTCACCAGAATGAAGCCTGGGCGCCTGGGCCGCAGTCACGAAAGTTGGGTGGGCAGACAATTGTGGCGAGCATCACAGGGTAAATAGGATCTCTTCCCGGATTGTCGTGGGTAGGTTGCGTCTGTTGGCGGAGATGGCCGCGCTGGTCGGTCCGCGTGGCTTACCTGAAGTCAGGCAACATTTCCGCCTGATCTGTGCGGTTGATCACTGGCCAAAATGGCCAGGCGGACCCAAGTTGGAGCCGAAGGTTTGTCCGGGGACTTCCCGGGTTGGCTGTCGCTCCTATCGCCGGACCCTGAACGGATCCGGTCGCCCTTTTTTCCGGCCCAATCCCGCAGGGGCGGGAGAGCTGTCTTTCTCACCAAATCCAAAGGAGAACGCCATGTCCAAACATGCCGCCCTACTCATCCTCGCAGCCGCGCTGGCGCTCCCGGCCACGGCCCAGAAATCCGAAGTCAAAAAAGTCCCCGCCCGCTACACATCGCCAGCCTCCGGGGCCGAGATGTACATAGCCTACTGCGCCAGCTGCCACGGATCCAAGGGCCTGGGAAACGGTCCGGTCGCGGAGCACCTGAAGATTCCCGTGCCTGATCTGACCACCCTTTCGAAGCAGAACAAGGGCGCCTTCCCGTCGGTGCATGTGTCCCAGATCATCCGGGGCGAGGTGGGGGCCAGGACCCATGGCCTCCAGGACATGCCCGTGTGGGGACCTGTATTCCTCAACCTGAACAACCGGCAGGAGGCCGCGGTCCACATGCGCGTGTCCAATCTCTCGAAATACATCGAGAGCCTGCAGGTCAAGTGACCGGGCGGAGGCCGCCTAAGCCGCCGCGCTGAACGATCTGGCCATGAGGACGGCGGTCCGGCCCCTAGCCGGACCAGCGCTGGCGGCGCAGGAAGCTGGTGTACTTGCGGTCTGAATTCTTGATGTGGTTGATCAACCACCCTTTCAAGGAATTCAATAAAACCAGGGCGCTAAGATTGCCGGATTCGTAGTGCCTCAGAAACTCCGTGGCTTCCTGGATCAGATCCGAATGCTCCGCGAAGTGGGTCTCCGTGTCGGGGAAATTGAACTGGGTGAGGATGGATTCCTCATCCACAAAATGGTTCCGGGTTTCCTGGATGAGCTTGGCGAATACGGCCATGGAGAGCGTCCGGTCTCTCCGGACGACCATCGCCTCGTGGAGATCATTGATCCGAGCGGCCAATCGCTGGTGGGCCCGGTCGAATCTTGGGATGCCGACCGTGTATTCGTCCTCGATCCAGGGGAAGAAGGAGACTGGGGGCGGAGGCTTGGGCCCGGAGTTGAAGAACAAATGCACTGCTCCTTTTGGTAAATCTGCATCCAAAAGAGATGATCTCGTGGTTCCATTTTAAGCAAATCTTAATAATGACTGCTTGATTCGATCCCGGGATGCCCATGACCCTGAGCCGTGACTGCCGTAAAACTTGGACCATCGCCTTCCTCCTGGCCCTGCTTGGTTTTGGGGGCGGGGCCTGGGCAGCCTCCCCCGCGAAGGATGCCGCAGAGCTGCAACTGGCCCTGGACAAGCTCCAGGTGCTGGGAAGCGTGCTGTACATCGCAGCCCACCCCGATGATGAGAATACGTCTGCCCTGGCCTATTTTTCCAAAGGCCGGAAGCTCCGGTCCGCCTACCTCTCCATGACGAGGGGAGGGGGAGGCCAGGATCTGATCGGCCCCGAGCTGGGGGATTCCTTGGCGGCCATCCGCACCCAGGAACTCCTGGCGGCCCGCCGGGTGGATGGCGCCGAGCAATTTTTCACCCGCGCCGTGGATTTCGGGTACTCGAAGACGTCGAAAGAAACCCTTGAAGCCTGGGGGCATGAAGCCGTGCTTGCGGATGTGGTGTGGGTGGTCCGCAATTTCCGCCCGGATGTCATCATCACCCGCTTTACGCCCACGGCCGGAGGCCATGGCCACCACCTGTCCTCTGCGGTCCTGGCCCAGGAAGCCTTCAAGGCGGCGGCCGATCCGGAGCGCTTTCCCGAACAGTTGAAGTTCGTGAAGCCCTGGCAGGCCACCCGCATCGCCTGGAACAGTTTCCGGCCGCAGTTCGAGCAGGGGGCTCCCCTGCCGGCCAGCGCTTTGTCCGTGGATATCGGCGCCTTCGACCCGCTGCTCGGGATGTCCTACGCCGAGCTGGCGGCCGAGGGCCGAAGCATGCACCGCAGCCAGGGGTTCGGCGCCGTGGCGCAGCGGGGATCCAGCCTGCAGTACTTCGAAATAACTGCCGGCAAACCGGCCAGGCTCGATCTCTTCGAGGATGTGGAGCTGTCCTGGCGGCGCGTCGCCGGCGGCGACGAAGTGGGCGAGCTGTTGGCCCAGGCGAGGCGGTCCTTTCTGCCTGAACAACCCGCGAAGATCCTTCCGATGCTGCTCCAGGCCTTGGCGGCCATGGACCGGCTCCAACCCGATCCGTGGGTGGAGGTCAAACGAATCGAGCTTCTGGAAGCCATCCGGTGCGCGGCGGGAATCTGGGTGGAAGCCCTCGCCGACCGCCAGGCCGTGGCGCCCCTAGACAAAATCACCGTGGTGGCCTCCGTCCTCGCCCGGGCGGGAACCCCCGTCATGCTACGCGGCTTCGCGGTGCATCCATCCTTGGAGACCCGGGACCGGCCACGGCTGCTTCCCATCAACCAGGCCGTGAAGGAAACTTTTACCCTCACGATTCCAGACGGTGCGCCCTGCACGCAGCCCTACTGGCTCGGGGACGGAAGGCACTCCGCTTTGCACGCCGCGGGGTCCCACCAACTGGCCGGCTTGCCGGAGGGACCGCCCGCCCTGTCCGTGACCTTCCGATTGTTCGCGGAGGGCGTGCCTTTCGACCTCACGGTGCCCGTCCAATACCGATTCCGGGACCCGGTGCTGGGTGAGATCCATCAGCCTCTGGTGATCATGCCCGCAGCCATGGTGAACCTCGCGGATCAGGTGCAGGTCATGGGTGACCGGAACGCGCGGGAGATCAGCCTATCCATCGTCGCGGGAAGGTCCCAGGTGGCGGGCAGGATCCTGCTGCAGGCGCCCGCCGGATGGCGGGTTGAGCCCGCGGAGATCCCCTTCACCCTCGCCAAACCCTTGGACGAGCTCAAAGCCAGCGCGCGGATATCGGCGCCGGAGGCGCCCCAGACCGGGGAGCTGAAGGTGGCTTTGGAAATCGGCGGGCGGATCCAGCCAGCCCGCGGGCGCGTGGTGATCGACTACCCCCACATACCCCTTCAGACCCTCTTCCCGGGTGCGTCGGCCCGGCTCGTCAAATTGGATCTGCGCCACGACGGCCATCGCATCGGCTACATCATGGGCGCGGGGGATGAGATCCCCCAACGCCTCCGCCCGCTGGGTTTCGAGGTGGATCTGTTGTCGGACGAGGCCCTTGGCACCGCTGATCTCTCCCGGTACCACGCCATCGTGGTCGGGATCCGCGCCTTCAACACCCGGCCGCGTCTGGCTCAGCTCAATGCCCGGTTGCTGGACTATGTGGCCAAGGGCGGCACTGAAATCGTCCTCTACAATGTGAACGGGGCCTTCCCGGGCACCAATGCCGGATTGACGACGGATTCCATCGGCCCCTTCCCATTCAAAATCGGACGGGATCGCGTCACGGATGAATCCGCGCCTGTGAAATTCCTGGTTCCGGGCCACCCGGTGCTGAATGTGCCGAACAAGATCACGGCGGAGGACTTCCAAGGCTGGGTGCAGGAACGGGGCTTGTATTTCGCCGAAAGCTGGGACCCGAAGTACACGCCGATCCTGGCCATGGGCGATCCCGGGGAAAAGCCGCTGGAAGGCGCCCTGCTGGTGGCCGACCACGGTAAGGGGCATTTCGTGTACACCGGTCTGGCCTTTTTCCGCCAGCTTCCGGAAGGCGTCCCGGGAGCCTATCGGCTGTTCACGAACCTCCTCGCCCTGGGCTCGAACCATGATTGAGGCGGAGAAGCCTCCCCTCGATGAGGCTCCGCCGGTACTCGGGCGCTGGAGCCGTCTTTATGCCCTGGTGCTGATCGAACTGGCGCTTTGCATCCTGCTGTTCTATCTCTTCGAGCGGGTGTTTTCTTGAGCCGCCTGGACTGGGCGATCCTGGGCACCTCGCTGGCCTTCATCGTTCTGTACGGGTTATGGAAGGGGCGTGGCAGCAAGGATTCCGAGGGCTACATCCTGTCCAATCGGGATGCGCGCTGGTTCACCATCTGCCTTTCCATCATGGCCACCCAGGCCAGCGCCATCACCTTCCTGTCCACGCCGGGCCAGGCCTATGCCGATGGCATGCGCTTCATCCAGTTCTACCTGGGCCTGCCGCTGGCCATGGTCGTGCTTTCCATCACCGTGGTGCCCATCTTCCACCGCCTCAAGGTGTACACCGCCTACGAATACTTGGAAGGGCGCTTCGATCTGAAAACCCGCACCCTGGCCGCCACGCTGTTCCTGATCCAGCGGGGCCTGGCGGTGGGGCTGACGGTCTTCGCGCCGGCCCTGGTGCTGTCGGTGCTGCTGGGCTGGAACATCCACGTCAACATCGTGCTGGTGGGTGTGCTCGTGATGATCTACACCGTGACCGGCGGCACCCGCGCCGTGTCCTGGGCCCAGAGCTACCAGATGCTCATCATCACGGTCGGGATGCTGGTCGCCGGCGTGATGGTGATCCGGCAATTGCCTCCAGGGGTCACCTTCGGGGATGCCCTCCACGTGGCCGGGAGCGCCGGGCGCCTCAACACCATCGATTTCTCCTTCGATTTGACCAACCGCTACAACCTGTGGTCGGGCCTGATTGGAGGTTTCTTCCTGGCGCTCTCCTACTTCGGCACCGACCAATCCCAGGTGCAGCGTTACCTCACCGGCAGTTCGGTGACCCAGAGCCGGATGGGCCTGCTGGCCAATGGGCTTTTCAAGGTGCCCATGCAATTCCTCATCCTGCTGCTGGGTGCGCTGGTTTTCGTGTACTACCAGTTCGTGGCTCCGCCGGTGTTCTTCAATCCTGCGGCTGTCACTAAAGTCCTGGCCGGCCCCGAAGCAGGCGCCTACCGTGATGCGGAATCCGCCTATCGCCAGGCCTGCCAGGACCGAACGCTGAAGGTCCAGGCCTTTCTGGAAGCCCGCCATGGAGGGGATCCGGCCCGGGTGGAGGCATCCCGCCGGGAGTTGGACGCGGCCCAAGCCCAGGCTGCGTCCATCCGCACCGACGCCATCAAGGTGATCAAGCGGGCGGATCCATCGGCCAATCCCAACGACACGAACTACGTCTTCCTGTCCTATGTCCTGCACAGCCTTCCGGCGGGGCTGATCGGGCTGGTCCTGGCGGCGGTCTTCGCGGCGTCCATGTCCTCCATGTCCGCCGAGATCAATGCCCTGGGCGCGACGACGGTCGTGGATGTCTATCGGCGGCTATTCGGAGGAAGCGGCGGAAAGAAGGAAGTCTGGGTGGGACGGCTCGCGACCTTCGGTTGGGGCTGCTTCGCCATCGCCTTTGCCGAATATGCCAGCCGCCTGGGAACCCTGGTCGAGGCCGTCAACATCCTGGGATCCCTTTTCTATGGCACGATCCTGGGCATCTTCCTGGTGGCCTTCTACTTCAAAGGAGTCAAGGGAGGTGCGGCGTTCTACGCGGCATTGATCGCTGAAATCGGCGTACTGGCATGCTTCTTCTTCACTCGACTATCCTTCCTTTGGTACAACGTCGTGGGCTGCGTGCTGGTGGTGGGCTTCTCGCTCCTGTTCAATCTTTTCAGACCCAAGAGGGATGAAATTCCGGTTTCTGGTGGATGATGGGGACCGGATCCAGCCGGACAGGCAACTTCTGGAGGCCAGGCTGGATGGCATTTTCACCGTTCCATGAATAAGGAGGTCACATGAAAAAGAAAGCTCTAGCGCTGGCAGCTGGATTCGCGATGGCCTGTGCGGGTTTCGCGCAGCAGGCTCCACCCACTCCAACTCCCGCGGCAACCCCAGCTCCGGCACCCCGCGTGCAGCCCAGTCCCGCCGGGACCGCCGCGACCCAGGTTTCCGGAAAGTGGGTGGCAGAAAAGCCAGGCGCTGAACCGCGCTACAAGGATGGCAAGTGGATCACGGTCACCTACTCACGGCCGATCCTGAGGGGAAGGCAGGGGATTTTCGGCAGCGGCGCGGAGTATGGGAAAAAGGTCAATTCGGGTTCTCCCGTCTGGCGGGCAGGAGCCAACCAGACCACCCGATTCAAAACCGAAGCGCCTCTGGTCATTGGCGGGAAGACGGTCCCGGCGGGCGAGTACAGCCTCTTCATCGAGCTGAAAGAAGGCGCCTGGAATTTCATCCTGTCCACCCAGCCGCACCTCCAAAAGTACGACCCCAAGGACAAATCAGCGACCTGGGGCTCGGACAACTACGATCCCAAGTTCGATCTGGTGAAGACACCCATGAAGTTGGCCAAGTCGCCGGTCTCCTTCGACCAGTTCACCATTGGCTTCGTGAACATGACCCAAGCGGGCGGTTCGCTCACGTTGTGGTGGGACATGGAGATGGCCACGGTGGAGTTCAAAGTCGGGATGTAGGAGCAATGCACTCCGGGGGACCGCCTGCTCGCTTCGCTCAAGGCTGGCGGTAAGTCAGCGAATGATTGCCGACTGGAAATAGAAGTCGAGCATGGCGGTCAGCGGCGCGGCATTGCCCCGCAGTCGGCTACGAAGTGCCGCCCCCTCCCAGCAGTCCACCAGCAAACTTGCCATGTGCCGTGTATCGGAAGCGGCTGGGATGTCGCCTCTCATCCGAGCTTCTTCCAGGCAAACAGCGATCCGCTTGGCGATTTCAGAAAAGCATGCCTCGATCTTGTGCCGGAACACATCGCTCACGCCCGACAATTCCTGCCCGAGCCCGCCCAGCAGGCAGCCCATGTAACCCTCCTTCAGGTAGTTCTGCTGTGTCAACTCGAAGAAGCGGCGCACCCGATCGAGCGGGGGACTTTCCATGTCTCCGAGGCAAACGTCAAGACCTGCATGCGCGCCTTGCATGTACTGGTCGATGACTTGCAGCGCGAAGTCCTCTTTGTCCATGAAATGATGGTAAAAAGAACCCTTCGGAGTACTTGATGCCGTGAGCAGGGCCTGGATGCCCAGGTCGTGGTAGCCATGCTTCAGGAGCATGGCTATCCCCACATCGAGCAATCGCTGCTTGGTTGGATGCGTCATCTGCTTATTTTCCCCCAGGCCCTTGGTCCCGGGAAAGAGCTAGCCCTTGACCATCTCGATCATGTGATTGATCACGTGGCTGTGCTCACGCTGGGGACTGAACATGACGATTTCCGCGTCAGCGTCGACTTTGACGTTGTGCCCCGGCGGCCAGTGGAACAGGTCGTTCGCATTCACGGTCTCCCGCGTGCCCTTCGCATCGGTCGTCGTCAGCTGGCCGCGCAAGACGAAGCCCCAGTGGGGACACTGGCAGAGGTTGCCATCCAAGCCCTGGAAGAGCGGGGTGGTATCGACGCCCGCCGCGAGCGTGAAATACTCACCGCTGATCTTGTCGAATCCGGTCACGTCGCCGAAATCCATTCGCTGGCGGATCACGGCACCTGGGATCTCCATCCTGACGTCCACGTTGTCTTTCG
The DNA here is from genome assembly GCA_016720465.1 of Holophagaceae bacterium. Taxonomy (NCBI): domain Bacteria; kingdom Pseudomonadati; phylum Acidobacteriota; class Holophagae; order Holophagales; family Holophagaceae; species Holophagaceae bacterium. The sequence goes on along the minus strand of JADKKO010000004.1, from coordinate 211,748 downwards.
CTACACGCATGCTCGTTCCTCCTTGTGGGGTGGTTGTTTTCAGGCTAGACCAATCGGTCTAGTTTTGCCAAATTAAACCCTATTCGGGCGCTGTCAATGGGATCTCGATAATAATTTAAGAGCCCCCAAAGTACCTTTCTGCAGCGAACCACACGCGGAGTTCAGGCACAAAAACCCGCTGCGCGGGGCTAATGGGGCGGCTGATGGGACTTCGGTGCCCGCCGCACGAAGTCTAAGACCGCTTCCGGCCTGCGGTCGCTCGCGCGCCCTCCAGCCTCCAAAACGCGGCCTAAGACTTCTGTGATTCAAGTCCCATCAGCCGCCCCACAAAAAAACCCCGCTTCGCGGGGTTAATGGGGCGGCTGATGGGACTTGAACCCACGACATCTGGAATCACAATCCAGCACTCTAACCAACTGAGCTACAGCCGCCGTGGACCTTTCAGATTAGCTCGACAGGTGGGAAAATGCCAGGGTGGGGCGGCGACGGGGTCGACGAAACTTTCCGTAGGCTGCCGCCACCCAAGAGAGTTGCCCTAGCGGGCTTTGAACCAGGGAGTTATTAAATGAATCGCCAAGTCAAACAGGTCCTGTTGCTTTCGACCTTCGCGGCCGCCTGCATGGGCGTGGGCATGGGCCTCAGCCACCGCTGGGTGGCCACCGCCCAGGAGGAGCGCCCGGTGACGGTGAATCCCACCGGTCTGGACCACCTGCCGCCCGTGGCGGAAGTGGCGGGCAAGTTGAACCCCACCGTGGTGGCCATCACCAGCACGAGTTTTGTGAAGTCGCCGCGCATGGTGGACCCCTTTGGGGGTGGGGATGACTTTTTCAATTTCTTTTTCGGGCCTGGCCACGGCCAAGGGCAGCCTCGGCCCGGACCGAGAGGGCAGCAGGAGGATGAACGAAGGGCGGAAAGCGGCGGCAGCGGAGTCCTGATCTCGGCGGATGGCGAGATCCTGACGAACAACCACGTGATCGAAGGCTTTCGCGGTGCCTTGGACAATACGTTGGAGGTGAAAACCTCTGATGGCAAGTCCTACAAGGCCAAGGTGCTGGGGCGGGACAAAGAACTGGATATCGCCCTGGTGAAGATCGAAGCCAGCCACCTTCCCTTCGCAAAACTTGGCGATTCCGATGCCATGCGGATCGGGGAATGGGTCGTGGCCATCGGCAATCCGCTGGGTTTGGACCACACGGTCACGGCAGGTATCATCAGCGCCAAGGGGCGCACCGTGACCACCGGGATCAGCTCCTTCCTGCAAACCGATGCCGCCATCAATCGTGGCAACTCGGGTGGGCCGCTCTTAAATCTGCGCGGCGAAATCATCGGCATCAACACCATGATCCGGGCTGACGGGCAGAACATCGGCTTTGCGGTGCCCTCCACCATGATCCAGCGGGCGCTGAAGGATCTGCGCGCGGGCCGCGCGGTGAGCCGCGGGTTCCTCGGCTTGCAGCCCGCTGAGCTGGAAAAAGGATTCCAGGAGGCGTTGGGCGTGAAAGAAGGCGTGGTGGTGAGCGATGTCACCAAGGGACAAGCCGCGGAGAAAGCTGGTGTCCAGCGGCTGGATGTCATCACGGCGGTGGATGGCAAGGCCATCTCTCGGCCGAATGAATTGGTGGAAACCATTGCGGCCCATAAGGCCGGTGATGTGGTGAAGCTCTCCCTGGTGCGGGACCGGAAAACGAGGGATCTCCTGGTCACGCTGGGGGACCGGAAAAACCTTGGCTCCCCGGACCAGCCGGAGGAAGAGAAGGACGGGTCCTCCCAGGGCGATTCGAAAGAGGGAAAGACGTTCAATTCCGAAAAAATCTACGGCTTCACGGTGGAAAACCTCACGCCGGTGAATCGGCAGGCCTTTGCCATTGCCGAGGACCGCAGGGGCGTGGTGGTGACCTTCGTGGCCGCGCGTTCAGACGCGGCCGAGAAAGGGCTTTCCGCTGGAATCGTCATCAATGCGGTGGGCACGCGGAGCGTTTCAAGCGTCCAGGAATTCAATGCCGAGGCCGCCAAGGCCAACGGGAAGGCGATGCTGCTGTTGATTCAAGGCCCTTCGGGTCCGGGCAAGGGGACCGTCGCCATCCTCCCGCGCTGACGGCGCCTCAATAACGAATTAATCCATGCGCCGCCGGGCAGCCACCCGGTGGCGCATGCTATTTCGCGGGACGGTTCGCCCGGTGGATTGCACCGCTGCGCATTTCGTTACAACGGCTTTCCCCGCTTCGGTTACAGTTGGAAGCTCACAACCTGAGGATCCCACCATGGGTCAGCGCCTTCTGATCGTGGACAGCGACCGCGCCTTCTTGAAGGAGCAGCAGGTCAGTCTGGAAGCTGCCTTCGAGACCGAAGTGGCTTCCAGCCCCGACGGGGTGATCGGGAAATTGGAAAGCGGCGCCTACGCAGCGGTTCTCATCTGCGTGGAGGTATCTGATAACAAGGGTTATGCGCTCTGCACGGCCATCCGGAAGAATCCGGGGCTCGCGGATGTCAAAGTCGCGCTCATCAGCGCCAAAGCCACCGAGGAGGAATACCGGCGCCACCAGAGCCTTAAAGGCAAGGCGGATCTCTACCTCCAAAAACCCATCGCCCCAAGCGCGCTGGTCGCTTCCCTCAATCCTTTCGTCCCAATGCGGAGCGTGGACCCGGACAATCCCTTGGGCGACCTGGCGGATTCCGATCTCGGCGAGGACTGGCTGGATGGGCTGAAGTCCGACATTGTTTCCGAAGTGGAGCGGCCGACGGTCCCCGAACCCCCCACCAGCCAGACCATGGCCATTCCGATGGCAATGATCCAGGCGCAGATGGCGGCTCCTACGAGCCAGGACAATGCCAGCCTCGCCATGAGCCAGGGCAGGGTGGCAGCCTTGGAAGCCCAGGTCAGCGGGCTCGAATCGACCGTGGAATTCAAGGATGCGGAATTGCGCCGCCTGCAGGCGGAGTTCGACCAGCTCCGGCACAGCCACGATTCCGTGACCCAGAACATGGAGGATCTGGAACGCCGCCAAGCGGAAGCCGAAACCCTCAAACAGCGGTTGGCCGATACCGAAGCGGCGCTAAAGAAGCTGGAGGAAACGCCGAAAGAGGAAAATGCGGACAGCCTCAAAACCCAGCTGCGCGGCGCCATGGGCGAGCGCACGGAATTGTTGCTGCAGGTTGAGGCCTTGAACAACCAGATGGCCGAAAAGACCACCCGGATCATGACCTTGATGAAGGAGAAGGACCATCTCCAGCAGCAGTCCCTGGACGATCAGACAAAGCTGGAGGCCATGGCTGCCGTCGAGGCGGAACGAGATGATTTCAAAGGAAAGCTGGAAACCCACGCGAGCCGGATCCAGGAACTTGAGTCCGCCCTGAACGAGGGCCTTGCCGCCAAGGCCAAGGAACTCGAATTGCTTTCCTCCACCCATGCGGAACTGGAATCCAAGCACAAGACCACCCTCGAGGCCTTCGCCGAGGCAGAATCCAAACTCAAGGTCGCGCTGAGCGAACTCCCTGCCCTGGAGGTGACCGTCCGCGGCCAGGGCCGCGAACTGGTCGAGCTGGGCAACCGGGTCGCCGCCAAGGACAAGGAAATCGAATCCCTGAATGCCAAAGTTTCTGCGCTGGATGCGGACGTGCAGGCAAGCCGTGATGAATTGAAGGCCAAGGAAGCGGCCCTCGCCAGCCTGGAAACCGCGAAGCAGGAGATTCAAACCGGATTTGAGCAGGCCCAAGCCGCCTGGGGGACGAAATCCGCCGAGATCGAAGCGCAGGTGGGCAAACTCCAGGAGCAGGCCCAGCAGAAAGATGACAAGATCGAGGCCCTCAAGGCTACGGTGGCCAGCGTCCAGCAGGTCCAGGAAACCCTTGAACGGGACAAGCAGGTTCTCCAGGGACAACTGGCTGAACGCCAGGAACGGTTGCAATCCCTTGCCACGATGCTGGCCGAAGCCGCCGACAAAATGCGCAAGGGAGCGGATCTGGCCCAGGGATGATTAGGGGCCGTTGCGGAGTGGCCAGCGCTTTTCTGGCCACTGCGTTACGGCCCCTTATGTCGGCCGCAGGCCGACGCAGGGGTCACCAAAACGTGGCCAGCGCTTTTCTGGCCACTGCGCCCCCTCCCCCCGGGCCCCGCCCCCCTCCTGCTCGCTGCGCCTGCAGAGCTGGAGCCTCTATGTCGGCCGCAGGCCGACGCAGGGGTCACCAAAACGTGGCCAGCGCTTTTCTGGCCACTGCGTTACGGCCCCTCCAGCTATCGGGCGCAAGGCGCCCTCCTGCTCGCTGCGCTCGCAGAGCCGGAGCCTCTATGCCGGCCGTAGGCCGGCGCTGATGATCCGATGACCGGCGGCGCCCTTGTCATCACGCCCATCCTCATTGGGCTCACCGCCTTTTTCGTGCTGGCCGAGTTTTCGGCGGTGCGGGTGCGGCCGACCCAGCTCGAGGCCATTGAGAAGAGCGACCCCCGGGCCTCCCTGGCGCTGAAGGTCCACCACGAACTCGGCCGCCACCTCAGCAGCATCCAGGTGGCCATCACCCTGCTGACCATCGCTGTGGGCGCCACGGGCGAAGAGGCCATGGTGCGATGGTTCCACGGCCTTTTCGGCGCGGCCTTCCCTTGGCCCCGCGTCGGGTGGCTGCTGGGCAGCGTTTCCGGCTTCCTGCTCATCACGGTGATGCAGGTGGTGCTTGCGGAGCTGGTGCCCCGCGGCATCGCCATCCGTCAGGCCACCACCTGGGCCCTGCGCACCGCAGCGCCCCTGTTGCTCTGGTCCAGCATCGTCAAACCTTTCACCTGGATATTGCAGAAGCTGAGCCGCGCCGTGGTGTGGCTCCTCGGCATGAAGCTCACCGACGAACCAGGAGATGCGAACCTGCCTTCTGAAGAAGAGCTGAGGCGCATGCTCGAGCGCAGCCAGGAAAGCGGGCAATTAGGCCTTTCCAAGGTCGAGCTCATCGACAACCTCTTCGGATTTTCAAGACGCACCATCAAGGAAATCGCCATCCCCCGGACCCAGGTCGTGTGTTTCGATCTGAACCACAGCCTTGAAGAGAACCTGGTCCTGGCCCGCAGTTCGCCCCACACCCGCATTCCCCTTGTGGACGGCGACCTCGACCAGGTGGTCGGGATCGTGCACCTGAAGGAGCTCCTCTGGGCGCTGCACGAGCGCGGCGGCGAGGTGGACATCCGGGACTTCGCGCGGCCGGCTTTCCTGGTTCCGGAGATGAAGCTCATCCAGGACCTGCTGCTCGAATTCCAGCAGCAGAAGCAGCACCTCGCCCTGATGGTGAACGAGCATGGCGGAGTGGACGGCCTGGTGACCCTGGAAGACGTGTTGGAGGAACTGGTCGGCGAGATCCAGGACGAATTCGATCTTGAAACCATCCAGCTGAGGAAGACGCGCAGCGGCGCCTGGCTGGCTCAGGGGCTGGTGTCCCTCGAGCAATTGGTGGACCACCTCGGCCTGGACCTCGCGGTCGAGGAAGGCTCCATCAGCCTCGGGGGCTATTTCCAGGAGCAGCTGGGCCGGGTCCTCAGGGTGGGCGACGAGCTGAAGATCCATGGCTGGCGCATCCGTGTGCTGGCGATGCGGGGCCTGGCCCCCAGCCAGTTCCTCCTTAAACCCTTAAAGGGAGGACGGGCCGACGGAGGAACGGAAGGCCATGCCGAACCCCGCCACGATTGATGGCTTCATCCTGGCCGCCGGACTGGGGACCCGCATGGGCCCGCTGTCCGCCGTCCTCCCCAAGCCCGCGTGGACCCTCCAAGGGAAACCCCTGCTGGGGTGGGGCGCGGAATCCATGCGTAGCGCAGGACTGGAGCATCTGGCCTGCAATGCCCACCTGCACCCAGAAAAACTGGAACGTTCGATGGCCGGTTTCCCGGGGCTCGAGATATTCCGGGAACCCCTGCTGATGGGTTCCGCGGGGGGCCTGCTCCACGTTCGAGGAAGGGCCGCCGATCCGCTTGCCGTATGGAATGGTGATGCGCTGGCCGAGGTTCCCTGGGAGGCCTTCCGGGATGCCCATCGGCGGAGCGGCGCGGACCTGAGTTGGCTGCTGTTCCCCCATCCCGGCGGGCCCTGGACCCAGGTGTGGGTGGATGAAGCAGGCCGTGTACTTGCCAAGGGCAAGACCGTCCGGTCCGTGGCGGCTCAAGGACCCTTTCTTTTCACCGGCGCGAGTTTGTGGTCTTCAAGAGCGCTGGCGCTGTTGCCGGAAGGACCCTCCGACACCCACGACCTGGTTCCCAGGCTGGCCCACCATGGCGGCGTGGTCGTCCCGCCGTTCACATGGCGGGAGATCGGCACCCCGGAGGCGCTGCTGGTGGCGGCCCAGGAATTGGCGCCCGGCCAGGAAGGCCGCATTCCCGGGTGCTATGTCCATCCGGACGCGGTGCCCCAGGGACGATTGCAGCATTGCGTGCTGGGCCCCGGCGCCCGGCCGCACCCGGCCATGGTGGACAGGGACGCCCTCTGGTTCGAGGAATCGGGTCGGCAGGTGCGTCTTGGCTTAAGCTAGGACTCTAGTGATGGACCCCCGCCTCCCCCGCGCCCTGGAACGATGGGCTTGCACGCATCCCCGCCCCTTGAGCGGGGATGCGGGCGCGCGCCAGTATGTGCGCGTGGCGCATCCCCAATTGGGCACGGCGCTGGTGGTGCTCTACCCTCTCGATGAGCCCGGAAGGAACGACCCCGCCTACTATGAATTCCGTGCCATGCACGCCTATCTCGACCCGGTGATGCGGATTCCCACCATCATCCAGACCTGGGACGAAGAACGGGTGCTGCTCGTCGAGGACCTGGGCGATGTGTCGCTCGAGCAGAGGCTCTCCCAGCATCCCGAAGAAGAAAGGGTCTGGGCGGACCGCGCAGGCTGGCTCCTGGCCACGCTCTTGGGACCGCTCACCGTCGGCGCGCCGCCCAACAGCTTTTTCATGGCCCGCTCTTTCGATGAAGAGAAGCTGGAATTCGAATGGGGCTACTGCCAGGCGAATTTTTTCCAGGAATTCCTGCGGAAGGATCCGCCGCGCTGGCTCGACCGGCTCATGCTGGAGATCCATGAAAACCTCGCGCCTCGGGCGCAGTTCCTGGCCCACCGAGATTTCCACGTCCGAAACCTGATGGTGCAGGGCGATCATCTCGTGGCGATCGACTTCCAGGACGCCCGGCGGGGAGCCGCGACCTACGACCTGGCTTCCATCCTTTTCGACGGCTACTGGGACTGGTCCAAGGAAGCGGGCGGACTCCTGCTGCGCCATGTGAGGGAAGAACTGGGATGGTCGGATGCCACGCTCTGGGAAGAACTGAACCTCTCGGCCCTCCAGCGTAATTTCAAGGCCCTGGGCACCTTCGGATATCAGCTCATGAAGCGCAGGAAGGCGCATTTCGCCCCGGCCATCCCGCGCACCTTGAAGCACCTGAGATCCCACTTCCGGCGCATCAACCATGGGGAAGGTGTGCTGGCCACGGAGAACTGGATGCGCATCGCGGAGAAGCGCCTCTGGAAGGAGAATGGTGACGAAACGGCCGGTGCCTCTTCCTGACCGGGGTCAGCCCGGTATCCACTCCACATCTGCCACGCCCGCCAAAGCGTTTTCGGCGCGGGCCAGGGCGAAGAGCCAATCGCTGAGCCGGTTGAGGTAGACGAGCACTCCAGGGGGCAGGCCCTCTTCATTGCCCAGCGCCACCGCATCGCGTTCGGCGCGGCGGCAGACCGTCCGGGCCAGGTGGGCATAGGCGCCAGGCAGGGTTCCGCCGGGCAAGACGAAGTGTTTCATGGGCGGGGCGAGCTGGGTCAGACGGTCGATGTCCGCCTCGATTTCGGACACCTTCCAGGTCGGCGTGGTCATTTTTTCCCCGAGTCGATCGAGGTGGCTGCTGGGCGTGGCCAGGATGGCGCCCAGGACGAACAGGTCATGTTGGATCCGCCGCAGGGCCTCGCGCGCTGTGGCCTTCTCGCTCACGTGCAGGCACAGCAGGCCAATGACGCTGTTGAGTTCATCGAGGGTGCCGTAGGCCCGGATGCGATGGTGGCTTTTCGTGACCCGGCTGCCGCCGAAAAGCCCTGTCATGCCTTCATCTCCAGTGCGGGTATAGATTTTCACTCGGTTCCTCCCGTATTCCGCCGCAGGTTCCAGTGCGCCATGGCGATGGCCAGGCGGGCCGCATCCGATTATTCGTGTCTCTTGCTCCAGGCAACGGTATCGCGGCGCCACTCCAGGAGGGCGGCGGCATCTTCGGAATCCAGGAGTCCGTTCACCGCGGCTTCCTGTGAAAGCGCTTCAAAAGTCGAAAGCACCTGCAGATCCACGCCGGCCTTGAGGAAGGCCTCCTCGGCCTGGGGAAGCCCGTAGCTGAAGAGCGCCAAGACCTGGACCACGACGGCATCTTCACGTTGCAGCGCCGCCACGCAATGCAGGCTGGACCCGCCGGTGGAGATCAGATCCTCGATGAGCGCCACGCGGTGGCCATCGGCGTGGGGACCTTCCACCTGGCGGCCCATGCCATGCTTCTTGGGCTCCGGGCGGACATACGCCATGGGCAGGTTCAGGCGGTCGGCGACCAGGACCGCCCAGGGAATTCCGGCGGTGCTGGTTCCGGCCACCAGGGTCGGGGAGAGCTTGGCGGTCCGCACCGCCAGCGCATCCGCGATGGCGCCTCGCAATCCCGGATGGCCCAGCAGTTGGCGGTTGTCGCAATAGATCGGCGACTTCAGGCCGCTGGCCCAGGTGAACGGAGCCTTGGGTGAAAGGCGCACGGCGCCTGCATCCAGAAGAGCCTTGGAGACATTCAATTCGCTCACGGAAGGTCCAGTTCCGCCACTGGTTGCTTGCTCATGTAGCGCTCGGCGCCATCGGGGAACAGCGTGACGATGCGGCTCCCGGCCGGGAGGTCCAAGGCTGTTTTGCGCGCCGCCCAGGCGTTGGCGCCAGAGCTGGCGCCCACCAGGCAGCCTTCCTTCGCGATGAGTTCCCGCGCGGTCGCAAGGCTGTCGGCGTCCGCCACATCCAGGATCCTGTCCGCGAGCTTGAGATCCAGGCTCCCGGGTATGAAACCGTTGCCGATGCCCTCCACGGCCCACTCGGATAAAGGAGCGCCGCAGAAAATGGAGCCAACGGGCTGCACGCAGACAGCGAGGATCCTCGGATTCAATTCCTTCAGCCGCCGCACGGTGCCCGTGAACGTGCCGCCGCTGCCCGCGCCGATGACCACTGCATCCACGCGGCCTTCCAGCTGTTCCCAGATCTCTTCAGCGGTTGTGCGGTAGTGGGTGTTCGGGTTGCTGGGGTTCTCGAATTGCTGGGGCACGTATGCATCGGGGATCGCCGCGGCGAGCTCCGCGCACTTGGCGATGGCGCCTTTCATGCCTTGCTCCTTCGGAATAAGCACCAGCTCTGCGCCCAGGGCCTTCATGAGCATCATCTTTTCGCGGCTGTACTTCGTGGGGACGCAGAGGATGCATTTGTAGCCCAGGGCCTTCGCGGCGATCGCCAGACCCACGCCGGTGTTGCCCGCGGTGGGTTCGATGATGGTGGAGACGCCAGGTTTGATCAGGCCGGCTGCCTCAGCGGCCGTGATCATGCCGACGCCGATGCGGTCCTTCACGCTGCCCCCTGGATTCAGGTATTCAAGCTTGGCGAAGACCTCCCGTTCGGGGCAGAAACGCTTTAAACGCAGCATGGGCGTGTGGCCCACCAGATCGAGAATTGAATCGACCACGGGGGTCAGTTGGCGGATCGCTGTGTGGGACATGGTTTCTCCGAACTTTTCATTCTAGGACTTAACTCCCGGCTGGACGAGGCCTCGTTGGGGACCGGTCATCTGAGCTGGCCGCACCGTCACTTCCGTTTGGCCTCGATCATGCTGTCGAGCCTTGCATCACCTTCATCTCCAACCTTGGCCATCAATGCTTTAGCTTCTGCCAGGATCAAGGCGCAGCGGTTCCTCATCCCATCCACGAAGGGGCCATCCTTGATGTCCTTCAAATTGATCATCACGTTCCAGAGCCCCCCGCGGACGCCCGTGTAGGCGGCGGCGCAGCCAACCAGGGCATCGGTCAGCGAATTGGGGTTGCCCGCCTGGGCCACCCGGTCCGCGAGTTTCATCGCTTCCAGGCTGAGTTCCGCGGTGCCCAAAGGCACGGCCACGGCCTCCTTCAATCCGGCCTGCATGGCCGCGCCGCGGGCTTTCTTTTCAGCGTCCGTGGTTTTCGGCAGGCGCAGTGCTTCCATGTAGCCATTGAAAGCGTTGGTGTCCTCATCCACGGCCAGGATCAAGGCATCCTTCACTTTCTGGGCATCTTTGGCGATGTCCAGGAGTTCACGGTCGATCGCCCTGCTGGGGGCCTTTCCCTGGGTGAGATTGGCCACCATGGAGGCCAGCGCGGCCCCCAAGGATCCAGCGAATGCCGCGATGGAGCCGCCGCCGGGGGCCGGCGTGTCGCGGCTGACTTCCTCGGTGAAGGCGGCCGCGGACATGGCCATCAGGCCCTGGCCGAATCTCTTCGGCAGGCCGATCACTTTCTTCTCGATGTCGAAGGGCGATACATCCGAGAGCCCCATGGAGAAAATGGCCATTTTCAGGACATCTTCGACTGGCACATAGGGCGATTTGCCCATGGCGCTCAGGTAGTGCTGCCCAGCTTGGTGGAGCGCTTGAAAGGGGACCAGACCCACGATTTCGCTGCCGGTAACCACGAGACCCCGATCCAGGGCCAGTTTCCGCGTGGCGTCCAGCACCGTATGCGGCGGTGTGGCGTGGTAATCGGTCAGGTTGATGGAAAGCTGGGCGCGGCCATATTCCTGGACCACCCATCCGATGGCCTTGCACTCCGTGAAATAGCCTGCCCGATAGGCTTTCTTGCCAGGAAGGGCTTCGACAGCCTCGGTTGAGCCGGTGTCGATGTCATTGAGCATCAGCAAATGGCGCAGCTCGTAGCTGTGCACCTGCCGGCAGTGGGTTTCGAGAGCTTCGAAGTCCAGGGCGTCGTGATCGCAGTTGCCGCAGGGGAAATGGCCTTTCTGGTAGAACAGCACCTCGCCGCTGGAGTAGTAGGCGCTGGTCTGGTTCCGGCGCGCGACGCGGCCCTTCTCGCGCAGTTCGAAGGCCAGGTCCGTCGCGTGGTCCTTGACGCGGCTGTTGAGGGTGATGTTGAAGGCGATCAGGAATTCCCGCGCGCCGATGATGGTGGCGCCGGTCCTGGGGTTGAATTCGGCGGGACCGAAATCCGGCGCCCAGGCCGGATCCTTCAGCTTCTGGGGCAGCGCTTCGTACTCACCCTTTCGGACCACCGCAAGGTTCCTGCGCTCCTCGGATCTGGCGGCGGATTCATAGAGGTAGACGGGAATGCCCAGTTCACGGCCCACACGCTCTCCCAGCCGCGCGGCCAGTTCCGCGCAATCGCCCAGCGTGAGGCCCGAAACGGGCACGAAGGGGCATACGTCCGTGGCGCCCATGCGGGGGTGGGCGCCGTGGTGGGCGCTCATGTCGATGGCATGCGACGCGGTCTTGATGGCCTGGAAAGCGGCTTCCAAGGCTGCCTCCGGATCCCCCACGAACGTCACGACGGTGCGGTTCGTGGCCGCGCCGGGATCCACGTCCTTGAGCTCCACGCCTGGGACCGACTCGATGGCGTCGGTGATCTGTTTGATCTTGGCGAGGTCCCGGCCTTCGGAGAAGTTGGGGACGCATTCGACTAATTTCATGGCATCAGGCATGCATTCTCCTGTCATTCCGGCTTTAAATCACTGACGGCTCAACCCTTGACGACGATGTTCACCAGCTTGCCATTCGGCGGCAGGACCACCTTGAGGATTTCCTTCCCGTCGAGGTGCGGACGCACTTCTGAGCAAGCCATGGCCGCCCCGCGGCGTTCTTCCTCCGTGGCGCTGGCGGGCAGGGTGACCCGGCCGCGGACCTTGCCATTGACCTGGACCACCACCAGGATTTCGTCCGCCTGCATCCATCCAGCGGAAGCCTCGGGCCATGGGGCATGCATCACGAAACCCGAACCGCCGAGCTGCTCGAACAGTTGCTCCGCGAGGTGGGGCGCCACCGGCGACAACATCCGGACAAAGGCGTCCAGGGCGTGCTGCATCACCTGGCCGCGGTGCGGCGAACTGAGGGGCAGGTCGCTGATGGCGTTGATCAATTCCATGAGGCCCGACACGACGGTGTTGAACTGATGGCGCACCGCTAGATCCTCGGTGATGCGGTGGATCGTCAGGTGCAGCTTGTGCATCAGATCCTTTTCCTCGCGGGTCAACAGATCCTTGGCGGGTAAAGGCTCCGTATCGATGGTGTGGTCATCCACCAGGCGCGCCACACGTTTGAGGAACCGCGTGGAACCTTCGATGCCATCGAAACCGGTCCAGTCCAGTTCCTTTTCGATGGGCGCGGCGAAGATCATGAAGAGGCGCAGCGCATCGGCGCCGTAGCGCGCCAGCACATCGTCCGGATCCACCACGTTGCCCTTGGACTTGGACATCTTGAAACCGTCCTTCAGCACCATCCCCTGGCAGATGAGCTTCTGGAACGGCTCATCGCAGCCCACCATGCCCAGATCCCGCAGGACTTTGTGGAAGTAGCGCGCATAGATCAGGTGCATGGTCGCGTGCTCGATGCCGCCAATGTAGAGGTCCACGGGCATCCAGGGATCCACGGCGGCCCTCTCGAAGGGCAGGCGCTCATTCTTAGGGTCCAGGTAGCGCAGGAAATACCAGCTGGAATCCACGAAGGTGTCCATGGTGTCGGTTTCCCTCCGCGCTGCGCCGCCGCAGACCGGGCACTTGGCATCAAGAAACGATTTCGACGTCGTCAGGGGCGAAGGCCCGTGGCCGATGAATTCCACATCCTCGGGAAGCCGCACCGGCAGCTCGTCTTCCGGGACCGGTTGGACCCCATGGTCAGGGCAGTGGACGGTGGGGATGGGCGTGCCCCAGTAGCGTTGCCGGGAAAGGCCCCAATCCTTCAACTTGAAGGTGACCGCTCCTTCCGCGCGGCCGCCCAGTTTGGCGATCATGGCCGCTGTTGCATCCTCGCTTCTAAGGCCGTTGAATTCACCGCTATTGATCAGGATGCCAGGCTCCCATGGACCTGCGCTCCCGATCGCTTCGATGACCTGGGGGATCGGAAGTCCGTATTTCCGCGCAAATTCGTGGTCGCGCTCATCGTGGGCTGGGACGCCCATCACCGCGCCGGTGCCGTAATCCATCAGCACGTAGTTCGCGGCGAACACCGGAACCAATTCACCCGTGAACGGATGCACCGCGTGGAGTTTCGTGCGGTGGCCCTCCTTGACATCCGCCACCAGCCGCTCTTCCCGGCTCTGCCCTTTGATCCGCGCGCAGAAGGCCCGCAGGCCGGCGTCCTCGACCGCCTGGGATTCGATGAGCGGGTGGTCGGTGGAAAGGGCCAGGAAGCTGACGCCGTAAAGCGTGTCCAGGCGCGTTGTGAAAACCTCGACCTGCCCGTGTTCCGCCACATCGAAACGCAATCTGGCGCCTTCGCTCTTCCCGATCCAATGCCGCTGCATGGCCTTGACATTGTCCGGCCAGTCCAGCTTGTCGAGGCCTGCCAGCAGCTCATCGGCGTATTTGGTGATGGCGAAGAAATACTGTTCCAGGGATTTCTGGACGACCGGATGCCCGGTGCGCTCGTCCTTGCCGTCCACCACCTGTTCGTTGGCCAGCACCGTGCCGAGAGCTTCGCACCAGTTGACGTTTCGCATGGCGCGGAACACGTCGCCGCGCTTCCACATCTGCAGGAACAGCCACTGGTTCCATCGGTAGTACTCCGGCAGATAGCTGGCGATTTCCCGGTCCCAGTCATAGCTGATACCGATCTTCTGGATCTGGGCTTTCATGTCGGCGATGTTCTGCCGGGTCCAGATCGCCGGGTGGATTCCATTCTTGATGGCGGCGTTCTCCGCAGGCAGGCCGAAGGAATCCCAGCCAAGGGGGTGCATCACCGCCTTGCCCCTCATCCGTTGAAATCGAGCGGCCACGTCCCCAAGGGTGTAATTCCGGACGTGCCCCATATGAATCCGGCCGCTTGGATAGGGCAACATCACTAAAACATAATAGGGCTGTTTCACTTCAGCATCTGTGGCAGAAATACGGAAGGCGCCATTTTTGAACCATTTAGATTGAATGGCCTGTTCCTGATTGAGGGGGCTAAATGTCATAATGCTCCTTGAGGTTCCCGTCAAAGTGACTTATGAATTCCTGGAAACACGTTCTCAGCGGTGCCGCATAAGCATTCATGCGGGTATCAACTTTTTCTATTAGGTAAAAATAACATTGACCTGGGCTCGGATTTTGGTTTTTCTCTAGAGTTGATCTAGTGTCGTCTTTCCTCGGTTTTATCTATCTCCAATAACCCCTTCCCAAAATCCCTTCAACCAGGAGGCTCTATGAGCAACCCCAATCCGAAACTTCGGAATGCGTTAGGCATTTCGGCACTCACGGCGTTTTCGCTGGTGATGATCGGCTGCGGCGGATCGTCCTCTTCGGCTCCGGCGGTGGCAACCAATGCGAGCCCCAGCGCTCCGTTGATCACCACGGGCCCGACCTCGGCGGTGACCAAGCACCAGTACACGTACAACCTTTCGTCGGTGGATCCCGAGGGCGATGCGATCACGTATTCGCTGTCGACGGCCAATGCCGATGTGAGCATCACGGGCAGCGTTCTGACCTACAAGCCCAGCGCGCCGGCCTTCGGCGGGGCTCCGGTGAACGTGACGCTGTCGGTGGTGGCCAAGGACGCACAACAACACGTCGCCTTCGGGTTCGGTGACGGTGAATGTGATTCCGAACCGGGCGCCGGTGTTCTCGAGCGGGAACAGCATCCAGACGATCGGGAACGGGGCTGCGGTGCCGGGGACGTTCACGTACGCGGCATCGGCGGTGGATCCTGATACGGATACGGTGACCTACGCGGTGAAGGCGGGTTCGGTGTCGATCGTGGACAACGCGGGATCGCCGGTGGCGGTGCCTTCGACGTGGACCGGCGGACTGCCCCCGATCGCGGCGGGCGTGGTGTCGTTCCCGAACCTGTCGGTGCCGGTGGGCAAGACGTCGGTGACGGTGGGATTCACGGTGGTGGCGAGCGACGTGGTGGCGTTCGGGGGAGCGATCCTTCAGAGCGCGCAGTGACCGCGACGTACTTCAGCGGGAACACGGCTCCGATCATCACGAGCACGTCGATTCCGGGAGTGCCGCAGAACCATGGCATTCCGGTGAATTCAGGCGTGCCGCCGTACCAGTTCAGCGCATCGGACACGGCGGGGGATCCCCTGACGTGGTCGTTGGTGAGCGCGCCGGCGGGCTTCTCGCTGACGTCGGGCGGCGTGTTGACGTGGAGTTCGAATTTCGCGACGGGATCGGATTTCGCGGTGCGGACGATCACGGTGAAGGTGACGGACGCGGGCGGGCTGTCGGACACGAAGACGCTGCAGATCAACATCGTGTCGGACACGAAGCCGAACTTCACGACGCAGACGTACACGGAGACCGTGACGAACGTGCAGTTCCACGATCCTTCGAACCTGCGTCAGAAGATCACGGGATACAGTTTCTTCAATTTCCTGGACACGAATGCGGCGGACCGGGAGTACTACGCGGATCCGAGCAGCTCGATCAAGGGGTGGCGCGCGGGCGTGACGGCGACGGACGCCGAGAACGACGTGGTGGTGTACAGCGTGAAGACGAATTCGGTGTTCCGGTTCGGCTCGCCGTATGTGGCGACGACGGATTCGAATGCGTCGCCGGCGGGCGGGCGGTATCCCTATGTGGTGCCGGGGCCGGCCGCGGACACGTCCGGAACGGGCGTGGTGCGGAATCCGGGCGAGATCGTGTGGCGTCCGGGCCGCAACCTGGGGAACCCCGGGACGAACGGAGCGGTGCTGAACACGGGCATCAACACGGACGCGCTGACGGGCTCCGTGGACGGGACGCCGACGCATGATCCGGCGAACTGGTCGTTCACGGTGGTGGCGCAGCAGTTGATCGGGACGACGGCGACGCCGGGCCAGTTCAACGAGACGACGCTGACCATCAAGGTGCAGCCGAACCACCAGCCTTCGATCGGAGCCCTGACGACGATCAACGTGCCGACCATCACGGCGGGCGTGAACACGGGCGCGGGAACGGCAGTGGTGCCGAACGTGGGCCGTCCTGCGATCCAGGAGCCCGTGGCGAGCGACACGAGCACGCCGGGAACGCCGAGCAAGTGGATCTGGACGATCGGGACGCCGGGAACGGCGGGTGCGGACACGGTGATCGCGGATCCGAACACGAACGGATTCCATGGGCACCAGGACGCGATCCAGGTGTTCTTCGGAAGCGCGCCGTTCAACACCGCGAACGGCATCGGCGTATTGTCGGCCACGGCCGGCAACTACCCGACCTTCGACACGACGGGGAACTACCCTGCGGTGGATACGACCGGGACGATCCCGAACGGCTTCTACAATCCGTGGCTGGGCGCGGTCCCGAGTCCCGCGACCTACACGGTGGCCTGGGCTCCGATCCGGATCCAGTACCAGCTGGGCCGCTACCTGGCCTGCGCCTATGGCATCACCAACGGCTACAATTTCCCGCTGAAGGTGGAGGACCAGTACACGCTGTCCAGCACCAACGAAGTGAGCATCTTCCCGATCTTCGGCACGGTGAAGCTCTTCAACAGCCGCTTCCGTTTCCTGGAGGATGATGGGACCGACGGCTACGAGCTGCCCCGCGGCAATTTCACCGCGGCCGGCAACTACCGCACCACCTCCGGTGCCTACACCTTCGCCTACCTGCCCATCGGCGTGAGCGCGGGCGCGGGCAACGCCGAGATCCTGGCTGCGGGTGTCAGCACCTATGGCTCGAAGCTCTTCGGCCAAGCCAACTCTCCTGTGGGATCCCCTGCTTCCGGTTACGGCACTGCGGCCGGCGGCTACACCGCCCCCAATACTGGCGGTCCCACCGCAGGCAACTGGCATACCCTGGATGCTGTCAACACGGGAGCTTTCTTCCCGCTCTCGACGGGCAACCCGCTGAACCCGCTCTTCAATCCTGCGGCCAACGCCGCCGCGGTGCCGGGAACTTTGGCCGGGGCCACGCTGACCTATACGCAATTCACGGGTTCTTCCACCGCGCCCACGGGCGTGTCGGTGACCGTGAGCGGCCCCTACGCGAACAACGAAGCGGATGCGCGCAAGATTCCTTCCAATTCCCCATACCACTTCTCCTTGGTTCAAACGACCATTCCTTACGGCGGCGCGGGCAACGATGGATTTACCGCCCCGCGTTATTACGACCTCCCGAACCAGCCGGTCTATGGCCCAGTACAGACGCTTCCACGTGAGCAGAGCTATGGCTGCGCGCAGAGCGAGGTGAATGTCCAGGCCGTTCTGCCGGGTCGTCCGGCCTACATGAGCGCTTATAGTTCCGGCGCCTTTGGCGTGGATGGATTCGCCAACAGCGTCGTGCTGGGTTCCATGCTCCGCCTGAGCTTCACCTGGCCGACCCTGGTGACCAACACCGCCGGTTCCTTCCCTGCCGCTGGCACCGCCAACACCTGGGGAACCACCGACGTCATGCAGGTGGCTACCCCCAATATCGGTGGCCGCGGCCGCTTCTTCTTCACAGGCAACTATGTCGGCGCCTCCGAGACCGACCCCCTCAACTTCTGGAAGGTTGGCTTCGCCAGCGCCACCGGCCTGACCACCACCACGGGCTTCAGCCAGGGTGTGGACTCGGCCCTCAGCCAGCCCATCCATGTGCCCACTGATTCGCTGTGGGTCCCGGCGGCCACCAATGGCCACTTCAACCTGTTGAACACCTTCTCCACACCAGCGGGTGGCTCCGGCTACACGGACATCCCCTTCGCCGGCGTCCACGGCTACCTTCAGGGCGGTTTCATCATCCCCACCATGAGCGCCCTGGCTGACACTCCAATTTGGGCTCAGATGCCAACTTGGAATATGAGCGCCTTTGTCATGGGTCCTTGGGCTTGGTTCTGGGGTAACGTCACCAACACCGGGTACGACCCTGATCGCTGGATGAATCCGGCCAGGATCGATACAGCAACTGGCGACCGCGCCTTCTTCCTGTGGATGAAGCAGGAAGCTCCCGATGTCGATGCCTATGGCACCTTCGCCGGTTCCTACCTGAACGCGGACGGTTCCACCGGCACACTGGCCGTTGGTGGCCACACCACCGCCACTGCCTTCACCATGGGCTCCACCGGCCTGACGGACACCCAGTCCCAGATCTCCTTCTCGGAGATCGGCACCCAGCTCGGCGGCGTGAACCAGGCCATCAACAGCGGCATCAGCATGACCGGCTGGGCCATCACCCAGTTCGAACAGCTCCGTTCCCTGGTTGCGGCCCCCGCCCAGTACGGCCAGGCCCCCCGGGCCCGCCTGGTGGATCCCGCCATGGTTCCCACGGGCTCCGACAACACGGTGGCGACCTTTGACAACGCCACCATTGGCACTTTCGACGGCATCACCAGCAACAGCCTGATCGTGTACGCGGTGCGCAACCGCGGGATCCTGGGCGAGGCGGGCATCGAGGCCAGCTCGCCGGTGCTGGCTCAGTGGTGGAACACGGGCCATGCGGATATCGATACCGCCAGCTTCCCGGGCGTCATGACGAACTACACCTCCAGCTTCCTGCCGGCCGGCGAGTTCACCGAAGTCGTCGAGCTCAAGCACAACTTCATCGGCAAGCTCGCCGCGCCTGATGCCACCACCACCGAAGTTCAGAAGGTCATTCTCTCCACGGGCATCATCGCGCCCAATGGCAACTCCCTGCTGACCAACGCGATCCCGGTGGTCACGCCGGTCCGCCAGTTGGCTATCAATGACCTGAAGATCAACACGGCCACGGGCACCACGTCCGTGGGCACCAAGCTGGACATCTTCAACGGCACCGCCGAGCTGAGCGCCAATGGCGCGACCTACGGCGTTCCCGCAGGCGGCATTCCCAGCTACAAGTTGTTCAACGGGAACGCCCTTCCGGCCAGCGATTATCGTCTGCACGGCAATTCCACCCTGCAATTGACCTTCCAGCCCGCCGTCAATGATCTTCGCCAGCCCTCCGGCTACGAAGTGACCCTCTATTCGGTCTACGCGTTCGGTGGTCCGTCGGTTGCGGTTCCTGTCCATGTGATCCGCATGGGCCACAGGGGCGGCATCGGCGCCATCCAGACCCTGAACTTCCCGAACCTTTGGGACTGGACCCCTGATTTTGGCATCCAGCCCTACGCCATCAAGGTCCGTAACATATGGATGGATGGAACGGAAGGCGCCGCCGGCCATTCCTTCGACATGGCCAAGGAACCCAATGCCAGCCGCTTCCCCATGGCTTGGGCGGACTGCCTGTCTGGCGTTTTCGTGGTGGACTTCACCTCCGCGACGCCGATTGCGCCTCCCCAGGGTGTGATGGGTACCGAGCTTCCCTCTCCATTCCAAAAGGGAATGCGTCCCGCCTCTCCGGGCAAGGGACCTGCCAGCGTCAGGAACAGCGCGTCCAATTGATCGCTGATCACTGAAAAAAGATCACAAATGAGCCCCCGCTTCGGCGGGGGCTTTTTTATATCCAGACAATACGGCTGTCCCCGCTCTTTTTGTGATAAGTCGACTCTTAGCCTGGGCCCTCGTTGGAATCGGAAGAGATAATATAATAAACGTAATGAATTCAACAGATGAATCGACAACTTGTAAACCAGTGAACATTGCGCGATTTGTTCTTGCCCAGAGGGCAAGATGCTCTTAATACTTAAAGTAGGCTATTAGGTTTCCGTGTTCGCATGGAGTCGATTTCGCTTTGGTGCTTCAGTTCAATGTTTCAATCCGTCCGGTTTCATTTCCGGCCTAACTCTTTTTATGGAGGTTCCATGAACCAAACTTCACTTCGGAATGCGTTAGGCATTTCGGCTCTCACGGCGTTTTCGCTGGTGATGATCGGCTGCGGCGGGTCGTCATCGTCGGCTCCGGCGGTGGCAACCAATGCGAGCCCCAGCGCTCCGTTGATCACCACGGGCCCGACCTCGGCGGTGACCAAGCACCAGTACACGTACAACCTTTCTTCGGTGGATCCCGAGGGCGATGCGATCACGTATTCGCTGTCGACGGCCAATGCCGATGTGAGCATCACGGGCAGCGTTCTGACCTACAAGCCCAGCGCGCCGGCCTTCGGCGGGGCTCCGGTGAACGTGACGCTGTCGGTGGTGGCCAAGGACACGCACAACAACACGTCGCCTTCGGGTTCGGTGACGGTGAATGTGATTCCGAACCGGGCGCCGGTGTTCTCGAGCGGGAACAGCATCCAGACGATCGGGAACGGGGCTGCGGTGCCGGGGACGTTCACGTACGCGGCGTCGGCGGTAGATCCTGATACGGATACGGTGACCTACGCGGTGAAGGCGGGTTCGGTGTCGATCGTGGACAACGCGGGATCGCCGGTGGCGGTGCCTTCGACCTGGACCGGCGGACTGCCCCCGATCGCGGCGGGCGTGGTGTCGTTCCCGAACCTGTCGGTGCCGGTGGGCAAGACGTCGGTGACGGTGGGATTCACGGTGGTGGCGAGCGACGTGGTGGCGTTCGGGGGGAGCGATCCTTCAGAGCGCGCAGTGACCGCGACGTACTTCAGCGGGAACACGGCTCCGATCATCACGAGCACGTCGATTCCGGGAGTGCCGCAGAACCATGGCATTCCGGTGAATTCGAGCGTGCCGCCGTACCAGTTCAGCGCATCGGACACGGCGGGGATCCCCTGACGTGGTCGTTGGTGAGCGCGCCGGCGGGCTTCTCGCTGACGTCGGGCGGCGTGTTGACGTGGAGTTCGAATTTCGCGACGGGATCGGATTTCGCGGTGCGGACGATCACGGTGAAGGTGACGGACGCGGGCGGGCTGTCGGACACGAAGACGCTGCAGATCAACATCGTGTCGGACACGAAGCCGAACTTCACGACGCAGACGTACACGGAGACCGTGACGAACGTGCAGTTCCACGATCCTTCGAACCTGCGTCAGAAGATCACGGGATACAGTTTCTTCAATTTCCTGGACACGAATGCGGCGGACCGGGAGTACTACGCGGATCCGAGCAGCTCGATCAAGGGTTGGCGCGCGGGCGTGACGGCGACGGACGCCGAGAACGACGTGGTGGTGTACAGCGTGAAGACGAATTCGGTGTTCCGGTTCGGCTCGCCGTACGTGGCGACGACGGATTCGAATGCGTCGCCGGCGGGCGGGCGGTATCCCTATGTGGTGCCGGGGCCGGCCGCGGACACGTCCGGAACGGGCGTGGTGCGGAATCCGGGCGAGATCGTGTGGCGTCCGGGCCGCAACCTGGGGAACCCCGGGTCGGTCGGAACGGTGCTGAACACGGGCATCAACACGGACGCGCTGACGGGCTCCGTGGACGGGACGCCGACGCATGATCCGGCGAACTGGTCGTTCACGGTGGTGGCGCAGCAGTTGATCGGGACGACGGCGACGCCGGGCCAGTTCAACGAGACGACGCTGACCATCAAGGTGCAGCCGAACCACCAGCCTTCGATCGGAGCCCTGACGACGATCAACGTGCCGACCATCACGGCGGGCGTGAACACGGGCGCGGGAACGGCAGTGGTGCCGAACGTGGGCCGTCCTGCGATCCAGGAGCCCGTGGCGAGCGACACGAGCACGCCGGGAACGCCGAGCAAGTGGATCTGGACGATCGGGACGCCGGGAACGGCGGGCGCGGACACGGTGATCGCGGATCCGAACACGAACGGATTCCACGGGCACCAGGACGCGATCCAGGTGTTCTTCGGAAGCGCGCCGTTCAACACCGCGAACGGCATCGGCGTATTGTCGGCCACGGCCGGCAACTACCCGACCTTCGACACGACGGGGAACTACCCCGCGGTGGATACGACCGGGACGATTCCGAACGGCTTCTACAATCCGTGGCTGGGCGCGGTGCCGAGCCCCGCGACCTACACCGTGGCCTGGGCGCCGATCCGGATCCAGTACCAGTTGGGCCGCTACCTGGCCTGCGCCTATGGCATCACCAACGGCTACAATTTCCCGCTGAAGGTGGAGGACCAGTACACGCTGTCCAGCACCAACGAAGTGAGCATCTTCCCGATCTTCGGCACGGTGAAGCTCTTCAACAGCCGCTATCGCCTGCGTTTGGACGACGGTAATGATGGCTATGAGGCCCCGCGCGGTGAATTTGCCGCAGCCGGCAACTACTGGACGGATACTTACACTTACACCTTCGCCTACCTGCCTTTAGGTGTGAGTGCAGGCGCGGGCAACGCTGAGATCCTGGCTCCTGGTGTCAGCACCTACGGTTCCAAGCTCTTCGGCCAACCAACCGCTCCAGTGGGGGCCCCTGCTTCCGGTTTCGGTAGCGCCGCGGGCGGCTACATCGTGCCGAACGACCCGACCGGTGATTTCACCGCGGGCAACTGGCACACCCTGGACGCGAACAGCACGAGTGGCGACTGGCCGTTCAGCACGGGCAATCCTCTGAACCCCCTCTTCAATACGGCCTCCAACGCCGCCGCCGTTCCCGGAACGCTGGCGGGTGCGACAAAGACCTACACCCAGTTCACGGGTTCTTCCACTGCTCCCGTGGGAGTGCCTGTGACCGTGAGCGGTCCCTACGCGGACAACGAAGCGGATGCTCGCAAGATTCCTTCCAATTCCCCGTACCTGTTCTCCCTGCTTTGGGTCAATGAATACTTCGGCGGCAACGGCACCGATGGATTCACCGTTGCGCGCATTCCCGACATGCCGAACCAGCCGACGGACAATTTCGGCCGCGCGCAGCTCTACCCCCGCGAGCAGATCTATGGTTGCGCACAGAGTGAGGTGAACGTCCAGGCCGTTCTGCCGGGCCGCCCGATGTTCTTCAGCAACTTCCAGCACGCCGCCGGCCCCTTCGGCGGCATCGGCGTCGACAACATGGCCAATGCGATGACCGTTCCGGGCGCAACGCTGCGCCTGAGCTTCACCTGGCCGACCCTGGTGACCAACACTGCCGGTTCCTTCCCAGCCGCCGGCAGCGCGAACACCTGGGGCACCACGGACATCATGCAGGTTGCCACGCCCAACATCAGCGGCCGTGCGCGCTTCTTCTTCACGGGCAACTATGTCGGCGTCTCCGAGACCGATCCCGCCAACTTCTGGAAGGTTGGCTTCGCCAGCGCCACCGGCCTTGCAACCACCACGGGTTACAGCCGCGGTGTGACGGCGTCCCTTAGCCAGCCCATCCAAGTGGTCACCAATTCCTTGTGGGTGCCCGCCGCCGCCGATGGCCACTTCAACCTGCTGAACACCTTCTCCACACCCGCGGGTGGTTCCGGTTACACGGATCTCCCCTTCGCGGGCGCCCACGGCTACCTTAGCCCCACCTTGCTTACTTCCATGAGCGCACTGCCCGACACCAAGATCTGGGCACGGAGCACCACCGGGGTCTACAGCGCCATCACGACGGCCAATTGGTATTCAGGTGTCACCACCACGGGCTATCTCCCCGAGGCCTTCTCGAATCCGGCCTTGCTGGATACCAGCATTGGTGACCGGACCTTCTTCCTGTGGATGAAGCAGGAAGCTCCCGATGTCGATGCCTATGGCACCTTCGCCGGTTCCTACCTGAACTCGGACGGTTCCACCGGCACACTGGCAGTGGGTGGCCACACCAAGGCAACCGCCTTCTCGATGCCTGCTATCGGCCTCACCGACACCCAGGCCCAGATCTCCTTCTCGGAGATCGGCACCCAGTTGGGTGGCGTGAACCAGGCCATCAACAGCGGCATCAGCATGACCGGCTGGGCCATCACCCAGTTCGAACAGCTCCGCTCCCTGGTTGCGGCGCCTGCCCAGTATGGCCAGGCCCCCCGGGCCCGCTTGGTGGATCCCGCCATGGTTTCCACGGGCTCCGACAACACGGTTGCGACCTTTGACAACGCCACCATCGGCACCTTCGACGGCATCACCAGCAACAGCCTGGTCGTGTACGCAGTGCGCAACCGCGGCATCCTGGGCGAGGCGGGCATCGAACCCAGCTCGCCGGTGCTGGCTCAGTGGTGGAACACGGGCCACGCGGATATCGATGCCGCGAGCTTCCCGGGTGTCATGACGAACTACACCTCCAGCTTCCTGCCGGTTGGCGAGTTCACCGAAGTGGTCGAGCTGAAGCACAACTTCATCGGCAAGCTCGCCGCACCCGCAGCCACGACCACAGGCGTACAGAAGGTTGTGCTCTCCACAGGCATCATCGCGCCCAATGGCAACTCCCTGCTGACCAACGCGATCCCGGTGGTCACGCCGGTCCGCCAGCTGGCCATCAACGACCTGAAGATCAACACGGCCACGGGCACCACGTCCGTGGGCACCAAGCTGGATATCTTCAACGGCACCGCCGAGCTGAGCGCCAATGGCGCCAACTACGGCGTTCCCGCCGGCGGCATTCCCAGCTACAAGTTGTTCAACGGGAACGCCCTTCCGGCCAGCGACTACCGCCTGCACGGCAATTCCACCCTGCAGTTGACCTTCCAGCCCGCCGTCAATGATCTTCGCCAGCCCTCTGGCTACGAAGTGACGTTGTACACCGTGAACACCAGCGGCGCCGGCACCCTTGCCACCCCACGCCACATCATCCGCATGGGCCACCGGGGCGGTATCGGCGCCATCCAGACCCTGAACTTCCCGGATCTGTGGGATATGACGCCTGATGCGGGCATCCGCCCCTACGCCGTCAAGGTCCGCAACATCTGGATGGATGGAACCGAGGGCGCAGCCGGCCATTCCTTCGACATGGCCAAGGAACCCAATGCCAGCCGCTTCCCCATGGCTTGGGCCGACTGCCTGTCCGGCGTCTTCGTGGTGGATTACACCACCGCGACACCGCTGCCTCCCGGCAAGAGCCTTCTTCCTCCTCCGGTCGTAGCGCCTGTGGAGCAAGGACTCACTTTTTAAGTCTACTGTAATAAGTTTTTAACCATAAACCCCCGCTTCGGCGGGGGTTTGTTTTATTCAGGTATGCCCGCCACCCCTGGAACACGGGCTTTGTTCGGCGGCGGTTGGGGAGGCATGAATAAATTTTTAGATATTGATAATAAACAAATTATCATTTCATCATACCAATATCCTGCATTCAATCTCTCGGAACTTGAGATTTATTCTTGCCGAAAGGCAAGGAGGTCCTTATATACTGAGCAGGTCTATATGGGCTCCATATCCTTTATGGAGTGCTTTTTGCTTAACTGCATCAATATGTCCGGTTTCAGTTCCGGTCTAACTCTCTCTGTGGAGGTTCCATGAACCAATCTTCCCTTCGGAATGCGCTAGGCATTTCGGCACTCACGGCGTTTTCGCTGGTGATGATCGGCTGCGGCGGATCGTCCTCTTCGGCTCCGGCGGTGGCAACCAATGCGAGCCCCAGCGCTCCGTTGATCACCACGGGCCCGACCTCGGCGGTGACCAAGCACCAGTACACGTACAACCTTTCGTCGGTGGATCCCGAGGGCGATGCGATCACGTATTCGCTGTCGACGGCCAATGCCGATGTGAGCATCACGGGCAGCGTTCTGACCTACAAGCCCAGCGCGCCGGCCTTCGGCGGGGCTCCGGTGAACGTGACGCTGTCGGTGGTGGCCAAGGACACGCACAACAACACGTCGCCTTCGGGTTCGGTGACGGTGAATGTGATTCCGAACCGGGCGCCGGTGTTCTCGAGCGGGAACAGCATCCAGACGATCGGGAATGGAGCCGCGGTGCCGGGGACGTTCACGTACGCGGCGTCGGCGGTGGATCCTGATACGGATACGGTGACCTACGCGGTGAAGGCGGGGTCGGTGTCGATCGTGGACAACGCGGGATCGCCGGTGGCGGTGCCTTCGACCTGGACCGGCGGACTGCCCCCGATCGCGGCGGGCGTGGTGTCGTTCCCGAACCTGTCGGTGCCGGTGGGCAAGACGTCGGTGACGGTGGGATTCACGGTGGTGGCGAGCGACGTGGTGGCGTTCGGGGGGAGTGATCCTTCGGAGCGTGCGGTGACGGCGACGTACTTCAGCGGGAACACGGCTCCGATCATCACGAGCACGTCGATTCCGGGAGTGCCGCAGAACCATGGCATTCCGGTGAATTCGAGCGTGCCGCCGTACCAGTTCAGCGCATCGGACACGGCGGGGATCCCCTGACGTGGTCGTTGGTGAGCGCGCCGGCGGGCTTCTCGCTGACGTCGGCCGGCGTGTTGACGTGGAGTTCGAATTTCGCGACGGGATCGGATTTCGCGGTGCGGACGATCACGGTGAAGGTGACGGACGCGGGCGGGCTGTCGGACACGAAGACGCTGCAGATCAACATCGTGTCGGACACGAAGCCGAACTTCACGACGCAGACGTACACGGAGACCGTGACGAACGTGCAGTTCCACGATCCTTCGAACCTGCGTCAGAAGATCACGGGCTATAGTTTCTTCAATTTCCTGGACACGAATGCGGCGGACCGGGAGTACTACGCGGATCCGAGCAGCTCGATCAAGGGGTGGCGCGCGGGCGTGACGGCGACGGACGCCGAGAACGACGTGGTGGTGTACAGCGTGAAGACGAATTCGGTGTTCCGGTTCGGCTCGCCGTACGTGGCGACGACGGATTCGAATGCGTCGCCGGCGGGCGGGCGGTATCCCTATGTGGTGCCGGGGCCGACCGCGGACACGTCCGGAACGGGCGTGGTGCGGAATCCGGGCGAGATCGTGTGGCGTCCGGGCCGCAACCTGGGGAACCCCGGGTCGGTCGGAACGGTGCTGAACACGGGCATCAACACGGACGCGCTGACGGGCTCCGTGGACGGAACGCCGACGCATGATCCGGCGAACTGGTCGTTCACGGTGGTGGCGCAGCAGTTGATCGGGACGACGGCGACGCCGGGCCAGTTCAACGAGACGACGCTGACCATCAAGGTGCAGCCGAACCACCAGCCCTACATCGGAGCGTTGACGACGATCAACGTGCCGGCCATCACGGCGGGCGTGAATGTGGGCGCGGGAACGGCAGTGGTGCCGAACGTGGGCCGTCCTGCGATCCAGGAGCCCGTGGCGAGCGACACGAGCACGCCGGGAACGCCGAGCAAGTGGATCTGGGCCATCAACACGCCGGGAGCGGCGAGTACGGACACCACCATCGGGGATCCGAACACGAACGGATTCCATGGGCACCAGGACGCGATCCAGGTGTTCTTCGGAAGCGCGCCGTACAACACGGTGAACGGCATCGGCGTGCTGACGGTGGGGAACTACCCGACCTTCGACACGACCGGGAACTACCCCGCGGTGCTGACCTCCGGAACGATTCCGAACGGCTTCTACAATCCGTGGCTGGGCGCGGTGCCGAGCCCCGCGACCTACACCGTGGCCTGGGCGCCGATCCGGATCCAGTACCAGCTGGGCCGCTACCTCTATTGCTTCACGGGAACCCCGAACGCCTACAACTTCCCGCTGAAGGTGGAAGACCAGTACACGCTGTCGAACACCGCCGCGGTGAACATCTTCCCGATCTTCGGGACGGTGAAGTTCTTCAACAGCCGCTTCCGCTTCCGCCTGGATGACGGATCCGATGAATCCTACGCGGCCCGCAGGGGTAATTTCACCACCAGCGGCAACTACAACACGGACTACGCGCTCGCCACGGACCTTCCGCGCTACACGTTCAACTACCTGCCCATCGGCGTGAGCGCGGCGGCGGGCAATGCGGAAGCCCTGACCAGCAGCGGGACGTCGACCTACGGTTCGAACCTGTTCGGCCGGGCCAACCCCACCGTATCCGGCGCCCCGGCGTCGGGCTACGGCAGCTACGCGGGCGGCTATTTCGCTCCGGGGCAGTGGGGCACGGGTTCCCTGCTGACGGCCGGCAACTGGCATACGCTGGACGGCTTGGATGCTAACTCGGGTCCTGGTTCCTTGGGCATCTGGTTCACCTCTCCCGGCAATCCCCTGAACACCCTCTTCAACGCGGCCCCCAAGGCTGCGGCGGTGGTGGGCACGGGCTCCGGCGCGGCCAACACCTACACGCAGTTCGTGGGTTCCTCCGCGGCTCCGATCTCGGTGGCGATTGCGGCTGATCCTTACTCCAACAACGAGGCGGACGCCCGCGTCATTCCCTCCAACTCGCCGTACCTCTTCAACGCTACGGGGTTGACCTATGCCTACGGCAGCGTGGGCAGCGTTCCGGCGGCCGTCCCGGGCAATGACGGCTTCGATGCGCCGCGCTACCCCGACTTCCCCCACCAGGGCGGCATGGATGCCGACCTGTATGCCTTTGCCGGCGGTGGCATTGGTGGCTTTATTACCGTTGCTCAATTCGCGTTGCCCTACCACTGGGCTTATGGATGCGCACAGAGCGAAGTGAACGCCCAGCGCGTGCTGGCGGGCCGTCCCGTCTTCTACAGTGGAACCACCACGGCGGGTGCGGTTGACGTGGACCAGCTGGCCACGGTCGCGCCCACCTCGCGCCTGCGGCTAAGCTTCACCTGGCCGACCCTGGTGACCAATACCGCCTCGGGCTATCCGGCCACGGGCAGCGCCAACACCTGGGGCCTCACGGACGTCATGCAGGTGGCCACGCCCAATATGGGCGGGCGCGCGCGGTTCTTCTTCACGGGGAACTACATCGGCACCTCCGAATCGGATGCCACCAACCATTGGAAGCTGGGCTACGCCCAGGCCACGGGCCTGACCTTCACGGCCACGGGAGCCACGGTCGCCCCCAGCCAGCCCATCCACACGGTGACCAACTCCCTGTGGGTGCCGGCGGAAGCCAATGGCCACTTCAACCTGCTGAACACGCTCACCACGCCGGCAGGCGGCTCGGGCTACACGGATCTGCCCTTCAGCGGCATCCGTGGGTATCTGGCTGCTTCGGCTAACAATCTCACAGCTACACCCGACGCCCAGACCCATTTCGCTGATTTCACGCGGTACTACTCAGGGTTGTCCGTTGCGTCCAACACGAACAACCTCCCTCAGACCTTGTTTGGTCTGGCGAATGTTGGCGACGACAAGAATGTGAACCCGGCCTTGCTGGACACGGGGTCCAATGACAGCGCGTTCTTCCTGTGGATGAAGCAGGATCCGACCATTGTGGATGCCTACGGAACCTACGCGGGCTCCTACCTCAATGGCGGGGCCTCCGCGGTGCTCGCGGTGGGCGGCCATACCGCCGCGCCGAGTTTCACCATGGGCGCAGGCTTGACGGACACCCAGTCGCAGATTTCCTTCTCGGAGATCGGCACCCAGCTCGGCGGCCTGAACCAGGCCATCAACAGCGGCATCGGCATGACGGGCTGGAACATCACGCAATTCGAACAACTCCGTTCCCTGGTGGCGGCGCCTGCCCAGTACGGCAACGCCCCCCGGGCGCGCCTGGTGGATCCGGCCATTGTGGCCACGGGTACGGACAATACGATGGCGACCTTCGATAACGCCACCATCGCCACCTTCGATGGCATCACGAGCAACAGCCTGATCGTGTACGCGCTCCAGGCCCGCGGCACGGATGCCTACGGCAACTCGCTCCTGGGCGAGGCGGGCATCGAGCCCGGCGCGCCGGTGCTGGCGCAGTGGTGGAACAACCTGACCCACGCGGATGCAGCAACAGCCGACTTCCCCGAGGTCTTGCTGAGCTATACCTCCAGCTTCCTGCCGTCGAGCTACCAGGAAGTGGTGGAGCTGAAGCACAACTTCATTGGCAAGCTGATGAGCCCCAACGCTCCCGGCGCCAACGTCCAAAAGGTCGTGCTGTCCACGGGCATCATCGCGCCCAAGGGCCATGCGCTGTTGGACAATGCGATCCCGGTGGTCACGCCGGTCCGCCAGCTGGCCATCAACGACATGAAGATCAACACGGCCACGGGCACGACGGCCATCGGCACGAAGCTGGACATCTTCAACGGGACGGCGGATCCCGCAACGGCCAATGGCCTGAATTTCGGCACGCCGCAGGGCGGCATTCCCAGCTACAAGCTGGTGGATGGCAACGGCCGGGGATCGGACAACCGTCTGCACGGGGATTCCAATATCCAGATCACCTGGCAGCCGGGCGTCAATGACCTGCGCAACCCCAGCGGCTACATCGTGACCTTCTACCTCCAGAACAGCATCAGCCAGTTCGTACCCATGCATACCGTCTACATGGGCCATAAGGGAGGCATCGGCGCCATCCAGACCCTCAACATGCCCAGCCTCCGCTCCTTGTTGCCGCTGGTTTCATCGGGTAGTTTCCCCATGGCGCTGAAGGTGCGGAACGTGTGGATGAACGGCAACGAAGGTCCCGACGGCAAGGGCTTCGACATGGCCAAGGAACCCTTCGCCATGCGTTATCCCATGGCCTGGGCGGACTGCCTGTCCGGCGTCTTTGTGGTGAACTACGGCACCACTGGCCCAGCCTATGCGCCCATTGTGCCGGTTGGCGGCGGATCACTGATCACGCTTCCCTGATCCATCGGCCTACAGGCCTTAGGACTGAGCGGCCAGTTTCATCGGGCCACTCCAAACCCCAAAAGCCCCCGCCTCGGCGGGGGCTTTTTTGATTTCGGCCGGTAGGCTGACGCGGGCTGTCATCTCAGCGGCCTCATCTGGGCGGTCATCAATCTCCGTATGGGATCGCATAACAATCAAATTCACACAAACCGGAAATCATTAATAAAATATATTCAATAATGTGATTAATAACAAAATTAATTTCAAAACTACAGATAATACGATTTGTTCTTGCCCAGATGAGTGGTATCTCCGATACTTCAGGAATCTATATGGGCTCCGTATCCTTATGGAGTGCTTTTTGCTTAACTGCATCAATATGTCCGGTTTCAGTTCCGGTCCAACTCTCTCTGTGGAGGTTCTATGAACCAAACTTCACTTCGGAATGCGCTAGGCATTTCGGCACTCACGGCGTTTTCGCTGGTGATGATCGGCTGCGGCGGATCGTCCTCTTCGGCTCCGGCGGTGGCAACCAATGCGAGCCCCAGCGCTCCGTTGATCACCACGGGCCCGACCTCGGCGGTGACCAAGCACCAGTACACGTACAACCTTTCTTCGGTGGATCCCGAGGGCGATGCGATCACGTATTCGCTGTCGACGGCCAATGCCGATGTGAGCATCACGGGCAGCGTTCTGACCTACAAGCCCAGCGCGCCGGCCTTCGGCGGGGCTCCGGTGAACGTGACGCTGTCGGTGGTGGCCAAGGACACGCACAACAACACGTCGCCTTCGGGTTCGGTGACGGTGAATGTGATTCCGAACCGGGCGCCGGTGTTCTCGAGCGGGAACAGCATCCAGACGATCGGGAACGGGGCTGCGGTGCCGGGGACGTTCACGTACGCGGCATCGGCGGTGGATCCTGATACGGATACGGTGACCTACGCGGTGAAGGCGGGTTCGGTGTCGATCGTGGACAACGCGGGATCGCCGGTGGCGGTGCCTTCGACGTGGACCGGCGGACTGCCCCCGATCGCGGCGGGCGTGGTGTCGTTCCCGAACCTGTCAGTGCCGGTGGGCAAGACGTCGGTGACGGTGGGATTCACGGTGGTGGCGAGCGACGTGGTGGCGTTCGGGGGGAGCGATCCTTCGGAGCGCGCGGTGACGGCGACGTACTTCAGCGGGAACACGGCTCCGATCATCACGAGCACGTCGATTCCGGGAGTGCCGCAGAACCATGGCATTCCGGTGAATTCGAGCGTGCCGCCGTACCAGTTCAGCGCATCGGACACGGCGGGGGATCCCCTGACGTGGTCGTTGGTGAGCGCGCCGGCGGGCTTCTCGCTGACGTCGGGCGGCGTGTTGACGTGGAGTTCGAATTTCGCGACGGGATCGGATTTCGCGGTGCGGACGATCACGGTGAAGGTGACGGACGCGGGCGGGCTGTCGGACACGAAGACGCTGCAGATCAACATCGTGTCGGACACGAAGCCGAACTTCACGACGCAGACGTACACGGAGACCGTGACGAACGTGCAGTTCCACGATCCTTCGAACCTGCGTCAGAAGATCACGGGCTATAGTTTCTTCAATTTCCTGGACACGAATGCGGCGGACCGGGAGTACTACGCGGATCCGAGCAGCTCGATCAAGGGGTGGCGCGCGGGCGTGACGGCGACGGACGCCGAGAACGACGTGGTGGTGTACAGCGTGAAGACGAATTCGGTGTTCCGTTTCGGCTCGCCGTACGTGGCGACGACGGATTCGAATGCGTCGCCGGCGGGCGGGCGGTATCCCTATGTAGTGCCGGGGCCGGCCGCGGACACGTCCGGAACGGGCGTGGTGCGGAATCCGGGCGAGATCGTGTGGCGTCCGGGCCGCAACCTGGGGAACCCCGGGTCGGTCGGAACGGTGCTGAACACGGGCATCAACACGGACGCGCTGACGGGCTCCGTGGACGGGACGCCGACGCATGATCCGGCGAACTGGTCGTTCACAGTGGTGGCGCAGCAGTTGATCGGGACGACGGCGACGCCGGGCCAGTTCAACGAGACGACACTGACCATCAAGGTGCAGCCGAACCACCAGCCCTACATCGGAGCGTTGACGACGATCAACGTGCCGGCCATCACGGCGGGCGTGAATGTGGGCGCGGGAACGGCAGTGGTGCCGAACGTGGGCCGTCCTGCGATCCAGGAGCCCGTGGCGAGCGACACGAGCACGCCGGGAACGCCGAGCAAGTGGATCTGGGCCATCAACACGCCGGGAGCGGCGAGTACGGACACCACCATCGGGGATCCGAACACGAACGGATTCCATGGGCACCAGGACGCGATCCAGGTGTTCTTCGGAAGCGCGCCGTACAACACGGTGAACGGCATCGGCGTGCTGACGGTGGGGAACTACCCGACCTTCGACACGACCGGGAACTACCCGCGGTGCTGACCTCCGGAACGATTCCGAACGGCTTCTACAATCCGTGGCTGGGCGCGGTGCCGAGCCCCGCGACCTACACCGTGGCCTGGGCGCCGATCCGGATCCAGTACCAGTTGGGCCGCTACCTCTATTGCTTCACCGGCCAGCCGAACGCCTACAACTTCCCGTTGAAGGTGGAGGACCAGTACACGCTGTCGAACACCGCCGCGGTGAACATCTTCCCGATCTTTGGCACGGTGAAGTTCTTCAACAGCCGCTTCCGCTTCCGGTTGGATGATGGATCCGATGAAGGCTGGGCTGCGCCTTACGGCGCGTTCAATACCAGCGGCAATTTTGTCTCAAGCTACTCCGATGTGGCGACCACTCGCGCTCCGCGCTACACGTTCAACTACCTGCCCATCGGCGTGAGCGCGGCGGCGGGCAATGCGGAAGCCCTGACCAGCAGCGGGACGTCGACCTACGGTTCCAACCTGTTCGGCCGGGCCAATCCCACCGTGTCCGGCGCCCCGGCGTCGGGCTACGGCAGCTACGCGGGCGGCTATTTCGCTCCGGGGCAGTGGGGCACGGGTTCCCTGCTGACGGCGGGCAACTGGCATACGCTGGACGGCTTGAACACCAACGCAGGTGCGGGTTCCAATGCCACGCTGTTCCTGTCTCCCGGCAACCCCCTGAACAGCCTCTTCAATGCGGCTTCCAAGGCGGCGGCGGTGGTGGGCACGGGCTCCGGCGCGGCCAACACCTACACGCAGTTCGTGGGTTCCAATGCCGCCCCGATCACCATTTCCATTCCGGCCGAGCCATACTCCAACAACGAAGCCGACGCGCGCGTCATTCCCTCCAATTCCCCGTATCTCTTCAATGTCACCGAGAGCGACTATCCCTACGCCGGCGACCAGAATCATGCCAGCGGTGGTGGCTATGACGGATTTGATGCGCCTCGTTATATGGACCTGCCCCATCCGGGAACCATTGATCGCCAGCACTCGATCAACCACAGCCTCAATTCCGCTTATGTTCGCGGCCTGCCGTTCGCATGGGTGTCGGGTTGCGCCCAGAGCGAAGTGAACGTCCAGCGTGTGCTTGCTGGACGTCCGGTTTTCCTTGCAGATGCCACGGATAGCAGCAACATCGACAACAACGCCGTTTCCGGGGCTAACGCCTACCTGCGCCTGAGCTTCACTTGGCCTACTCTCGTGACCAACTCGGCCGCCGGCTACCCGGCCTCGGGCAGCGCCAATACCTGGGGCACCACCGATGTTATGCAGGTGGCCACGCCCAACATGAGCGGCCGCGCGCGGTTCTTCTTCACGGGGAACTACATCGGCACCTCTGAATCGGATGCCACCAACTTCTGGAAGCTGGGTTTTGCCCAGTCCACCGGCCTCACCTTCACGGGCACAGGTGTGACAGCGGCCCCGAGCCAACCCATCCAGGCGGTCACCAACTCCTTGTGGGTCCCGGCGTTGACGAATGGCCACTTCAACCTGTTGAACACCCTCACCACGCCAGCGGGCGGATCGGGCTACACCGATATCCCCTTCGCGGCGATCCGCGGGTACGTGGATACCGGCATCAGCTACCAGGGAATCAATGGCGCGGCAGGCCAACAGGCCATCCTTCCCGATGCCCAGGTCTGGGCGCAAGCGCGGGTAAGCGATTTCATGGGACTGAATTCCCAGGTAGGCAGCCGGATCACTCCCGTCAACAACTTCAATGATGAGAATGTAAACCCCGCCCTCATCGACACTGGGACAGGCGATAACAGCTTCTTCCTGTGGATGAAGCAGGATCCCACCATCGTGGATGCCTATGGCACCTACGCGGGTTCCTACCTCAGCGGCGGCGTTTCCACGACATTGGCTGTGGGCGGCCATACCGCAGCGCCTTCTTTCGACATGTTGCAGGGCGGCTCCTACGGCCTGACGGACACCCAGTCCCAGATCTCCTTCTCGGAAATCGGCACCCAGCTCGGCGGCGTGAACCAGTCCATCAACAGCGGCATCGGCATGACGGGCTGGAACATCACCCAGTTCGAACAACTCCGGTCCCTGGTCGCCGCGCCCGCCCAGTATGGCAATGCCCCCAGGGCGCGCCTGGTGGATCCAGCCATGGCCACCACTGGTTCCGACAACACCCTCGGCACCTTCGACACGGCCACCGCGCCCACCTTCGACGGCATCGTTTCCAACAGCCTGATCGTGTATGCCATCCAGAATCGCGGCACGGACGCCTACGGCAACTCGCTCCTGGGCGAGGCGGGCATCGAGCCCGGCGCCCCGGTGCTGGCGCAGTGGTGGAACAACCTGACCCACGCGGATGCAGCCACGGCCGACTTCCCCGAGGTCCTGCTGAGCTACACATCCAGCTTCCTGCCCTCCGGGTACCAGGAAGTGGTCGAGCTCAAGCACAACTTCATCGCCAAGTTGATGCACCCAGCCGGCGGCAATGTTGCGGGCACCGCTGTTCAGAAGGTTGTGGTTTCCACGGGCATCATCGCGCCCAAGGGTGATGCGCTGCTGACCAACGCGATCCCGGTGGTCACGCCGGTCCGCCAGTTGGCCATCAATGACATGAAGATCAACACGGCCACAGGCAGCACCGTCATCGGCACCAAGCTGGACATCTTCAACGGCACCGCCGATCCGAATCCTGCGGGCACGGGTCTGACCTTCGGCACGCCTCTTGGCGGCATCCCCAGCTACAAGCTGGCAAGCGGGAATGCCCCCTCGGTTCCCGCATCGGATTACCGTATCCACGGCGACTCGAACATTCAGCTCACCTGGCAGCCCGCCGTGAACGACCTGCGGAATCCCAGCGGATATGAAGTCACGATTTACCGCATGAACGGTGTTGCCGAGGCCTATCCGGTCCACAAGATCACCATGGGCCACAAGGGCGGCATCGGGGCCATCCAGACCCTGAACCTGCCCAGTTTCAGGGCCTTGGTCCCCACGAGCCCCCTCAATACGGCCACGATCCTCAGCGGAAACCAGGCCTTTGCGGTGAAAGTCCGCAACCTCTGGATGAACGGCAACGAAGGTCCGGACAGCAAGGGCTTTGATCTTGCCAAGGAGCCCTTCGCCACCCGCTTCCCCATGGCCTGGGCGGATTGCGTATCTGGAGTCTTCGTGGTGAACTACGGCGCCACAGCTCCGGTTTACGCCCCCATTGCTCCTGGCGGCCCCGCGGCTGATGTTGATCCTCACTAATTGATCAACCTGTTCGTAATATAAAATGATGAAAAGCCCCCGTTTCGGCGGGGGCTTTTCATTGAGCCGGAGGAATCGGCCAATTCCAAGGCCGGAACCAAGTGTCCGCAAGGCCGGTTGGCACATTGGGCACTTGGGCTAGGTGCGCCTTCACGCTAAAGTGGAGGGTTGGGCTCAATGCCCAGGAGAGTCCGCATGGCCGCTAAAAAACCCGCTCCTCGCAATGCCTCCCCCCGGCCGGCCAGCAAGGATCCGAACACCCTCAGGACCTTGGATGCCGCGTATAAACTCCAGAAAGCAGGGAGCCTGCAACAAGCGGAACTGCTCTATCAAAAAGTATTGATGGCCGAACCCGGGAATCCCTTCTCGCTCTATGCCCTGGGCAGCATCGCGCTGGATCGTGGCGACACGGCCAATGCCGTGGCGCTCTTCCGCCAGGCCTGGGCCACGGGCTACACCCATGAAACGGTTTCCACGCATTTGGGCATCGCGCTGCAGTCCCTTGGCCGCTTGGATGAGGCGCTGGAAATCTATGAAACCGCGTCCAAGCTCGATCCCAGGAACCCGCGTTTCCACTCCAATGCTTCCGTGGTGCTGGCGCAGAAAGGGGATTACGAGGGAGCCTTCCAGATGGCCCAGGTGGCCATGAAGCTGAATCCCAAGTTCGCTCCCGCCTACATGAACGCAGGGATGTTCCTGCAATCCCTGGGCCGGCCGGTGGAAGCCGTGGAGATGTTCGAACGCACCCTGCAACTCGAGCCCGGCAACGCCGAAGTCCACGAAGCGCTGCGCCTGCTGAAACAGAAACTCGCGGTCGAAAGCCGCTAGGCCCCGTTAGGAATCCCCGCGCTTCCGGATCAACTGTCCGCAGGCCCCTGCCACATCCTGTCCCCTTGAGCGGCGGACGCTGACCGTGAGCCCGGCTTTGGACAGGATCTGGCAGAGCTGGCCGATGCGTTCTTCCGAGGGCGGTTCGAAGCCTGAACCTTCGTGCGGGTTGAACGGAATCAAATTGATTTTGGAGGGGAAGCCCTGGGCGAAGCGGGCCAGCCGGCGGCCATCCTCCAGGCTGTCGGTCACGCCGCTCAGAAGCACGTATTCCAACGTGATCCGTTCCCGCTTCTCGAGCGGAAACCGCGCCAACACCTCGGCCAGCGCGGCGAGATTCCACGCGCGGTTCACCGGCATGATCCGCGAGCGGTACTCGTCCGTGGTGGCATTCAAGCTCAAGGCCAGCCTCGGCCGTTTCGCGTAGGCGGCCATGCGTTCAATGCCGCTCGCGAGGCCCGATGTGGAAACCGTGATGCGCCGGGGCGAAAGGCCCAGTCCTCCCGCATCCGTGAGGATCCGGAAGGCTTTCATCACGTTTTCCAGGTTGTGCAGGGGCTCGCCCATGCCCATGAACACCAGGTTCACCGGTTCATCGCCAGAGTGGTGGTGGGCGGTGAGCATGGCCACCACTTGGCCGACGATTTCCCCGGCGGAAAGGTTTCGCACGATGCCCATGAGCCCGGTAGCGCAGAAGGTGCACCCCATGGCGCAGCCCACCTGGCTGGACAGGCAGAGTGTCCGGCGCTTTGCCAAGGGCATGTGGACGCCCTCCACCTGTCTGCCATCGGACAGGCGGAAAACGTGTTTCGTGGAGCCGTCCTCGCTGTCGATGGACTCAGTGATTTCAGGCCACTGAAGCTGCGCGGCTGATTCCAGTTTCGCCCGCAGGGCGGTGGACAGACTCGTGAACTGGTTCCAGCTTGCGAAGCGGTGGCGGTGCAGCCCCTCGAAGACTTGATCGCCCCGGAAAGCGGGTTCGCCCAAAACCGCCAGCCAGGCCCGAAGCTCTTTTCGGTCCATTTCGGTGGGGAGCGCCTGGGCGATGGGAAGCTCAGGCGCAGGAGCGTCCCAGGCCCGGAGCGTGGGTGCCAGGCTGGGGGTCGCCATCAATCCAACGTGATCCGGAGGTTCCGCAGCAGGGCTTTGTCTTCGGGCGAAAAGCCCGCCGTGAACTCCGGCGCAAGGGGCCGATGGCCGTCTTCATGGTCCTCGGTGGAATGCCGGGTCACCATGGCTTCGAGCGAGAGGGAAAGATCGAATCCGGCTGCCTGGATACGGGTGGTCAGGTCCCGGCAACGGTCATCCAGCACCATGGCGCTGACCAAGGCTTCACCCAATTCATCCACGAGGCCGCGCAGCTCTTCTGGAATTTCCATGGCTTCCTCCCTGGGTGATTGTAATCGCCGTGGCTATTCCAGGCTGAACCAGGTCTTGATTTGTTTGAGCCAGATCTCCCGCAGCAGCGATTTCCGGGAAGGCGTGGCGGGATCGCCGGATTCCCTGGCCCGGGATTCCATGAGGTCCACGAGCCGATGCACCAGCTCCGGCTCGCGCTTAAGCGAAGCCTCGAAGGCGATCTTGGGAACTTCCAGGATTTCGCAGGCGGTCTGGGCCACCACGGTGGCGTTGCGGGGTGCTCCGGTGAGCAGGCTCGCCTCCCCGAACCAGGCGCCGGGCCCGAGGGTGGCGATGGTGTCCCAGTACAGCCCCGTGTAGGGTTCGTGGCGCTCGGCCACCTTAACGACCATTAGGCTGCCGCTCACCACGGCGAAGATCGAATGGCCGGGATCGCCTTCCCGGATCACACCCTCGCCGGGACTGACACGCCTCAGCAACACGGCCCCGCGGAGGTCCTCGGACAGGTGGGCCGGGAGCTGCAACAGGGCCAGCAGGTCGCGCATATGGGCGTCGCTCGGGTGGGCCTGCTGGGCGTGGACGGTGGTGGGGCCCATGGGGCCCAGGAGCGAGAAACCCTCGCGGGGCAGCACCGAGTTGGCCAGGCGGGTGGCGAGGTAGAGGGATTGGCGGCTGTCGCGCCAACCCAGGGTCCAATAGCGGCATTCCAGGAGCGCTCCGCCCATATCCGACCCGCACACCACGACTTCCGGCGGTTGGTGGGGCAGGTGGGGGACGCCGGCCAGGGCGACGGTCAGCTTTTCCAGGGCGATGTGCAGGTTGGGGTTCGGTTCCACCACCAGCTTGAACACGCGCTTGTGCAGACCCGTCGGCGCGTAGAGATTCGTCACCACCGCCTGGGCGATGAGACGGTTGGGAATGATGTCCGTGTCGCCGTAGTCGTTGCGCAATTGCACGGTGCGCCAGGTCATGGCTTCCACGCGCCCGATCAAAGTCTCCCGGCCTGGGCCGCCCCTCAGGTTGCCGGTGATTTCGATCCACTCCCCTTCCTGGAACGCCGGATCCAGGTGCATGGAGATCCCCGCGAAGAGGTTTCCAAGGGTTTCCTGGAGCGACAGGCCCACGATGGCCGCCGCGATGGCGCCGGTGCCCAGCAGCTGAGGCAGGCTGACACCCGCCACTTCCTTGAGCACGCCGCCCATCACCAGGCCGTAGAGCAGCACGACGATCAGGTCTCGGGCGAATCCCGGCGTAGCAGTCTTGCGCTCTCGCAACAGCGGGTCAATGAGGGCAAAGGTGAGCAGGCGGACGGAGAGGATGGCCACCGCGGCCCAGAACATGATGCGCGCGCCCCGAAGCCAGGCCGGATGCAAGCCGCCACTCATGCGCGGCACCAGGAAGGCGCCGGCAATGACAATCAGGAGCAGCAGCACCCAGGCCAAGGTGCGGCGGGTGCCGCTCACGCGCTCTCTCAAATCCCTGAACATGAAATCGAGTGTGCGCCAAGCCGTCGGGGCGTGACAACCCTCTTGGCGGGGCCAGAGGGCATCAGGCCCAGGATTGGCGCAAGGCTTCCACCACGCGGCGGGGTTCGGGCGCATCCGCGAGCGCCCGGATGAGCGCGACACCATCGAGCCTGGGATGGCGCAGCGAGGCAGAATTGGCAGGCGTGATCCCGCCCAGGGCCAGGATGCGCGGCCCCGCGGCGATTCCATCCAGCGCCCGGTGGAGCCGTTCCACGCCCCAGGGCGCGCCTTTTCCTGGAACCTCGAAGATCGGACCCAGCAGCCATTGTCGGCACGCGGTCCGGGTCAGGATCTGATCCTCGGAATGAACGGGACGGGACAGCGGAACCAGGCCGGAGGGAACCTCCGGGTAGGCTTCCGGCGCGTGCAGCCCGCAACTTGCGGCCAGTGCCACGTCCAACCGCCCGTTCACCCATACTTCCAACGAGGGCGCGAGATCCCGCACTTGCCGAACCAGCGCCAAGAGAGGCCGCGCCTCCAGCTGCCGTTCACGGATCATCAGACCATCGATGCCCGAGGCCAGCACCGCCTTCCAGCGGGCCTCATTGAATCCAGTGCCGGGGCTGATGCCGAGAATGAACATAGTGGAAGCTTAGCTCCTGCTCCTATCAATTCCGGTTCAAGCCGGTTTCCCCGCCAGGGGCACCGGTTCCCCGGACCCCGGGTACCAGCGCTTCCGGAGCCAGAGGGCCACGTTCACCAGGCCGATCAGGACGGGCACCTCCACCAGGGGCCCGATGACCGCCGCGAAGGCCGCGCCGTGGGCGATGCCGAAGGTCCCCACGGCCACGGCAATGGCCAGCTCGAAGTCATTGGAGGCGGCGGTGAACGAGAGTGTGGCGGAATGGCCGTAGGGCGCGCCCATGAAACGGCTGAACCAGAATGAGCCCAGGAACATCACGAGGAAATACAACAGCAGCGGCAGCGCTACGCGGCCCACATCCAGGGGAACCTTGACGATGCTGTCGCCCTTCAGGCTGAACATCACGATGATGGTGAAGAGCAGCGAGATCAGGGTGATGGGGCTGATCCTGGGGACGAACCGGTGCTCATACCAGTCGTGCCCTTTCAGCCGGACCAGCGCCAACCGGGTGAGGAGGCCGCCGAAGAATGGGATGCCGAGGTAGATCATCACCGTCTTGGCGATCTCCGCCATGGTGATGTTGATCGCGACCCTCTCCATGCCGATCCAGGCGGGCGCCACCGTCAGGAAGAACCACGCATAGACTGAGTAGAGCAACATCTGGAAAACGGCGTTCAAAGCCACCAGACCGGCGCAGTATTCACGGTTGCCGCCGGCGAGGTCGTTCCACACGATGACCATGGCGATGCAGCGCGCGAGTCCCACCAGGATCAGGCCCGTCATGTACTCGGGCTTGTCCCTCAGGAAGATCACGGCCAGGGCGAACATGACGATGGGCCCCACGACCCAGTTCTGGATGAGCGAAAAGGCCAGGACCTTGCGGTCGAGGAACACCTTGCCCATCTCCTCGTAATGCACTTTTGCGAGAACCGGATACATCATCAGGATGAGGCCGGCGGCGATCGGAAGGCTCGTGGTGCCGACGTTCAGGCTGTTGATGGTGCGGTTGAAACCGGGCAGGGTGTTGCCCAGCAGGATTCCCAGGCCCATGGCCAGGAAGATCCACAGCGTCAGGTAGCGATCGAGAAAGGAAAGACGTTTGGTGGCGTTCACGGGTTGACTCCAGTCAGGTGGGATGAAGCCGATCGAGTGAAGGAGAGCGGCTCCAGCACGACCCGGGCAGCATGGTCGAGCAGCTCGTTCACATGTTTCGCCTCATGAGCCTGGCGGGTCCGGAGCACCGGGTCCGTGACCTTGAGCGGGCTAAGGCTCTGGTTCACAACCCAGGCGAAGGGGCGGATTCCGGCGCGCGCCAAGTCGCGTTCGAGCTGCATGGCTTCGTGGATGGGCGTGGCCTCCGGCAGGGTCACCAGCAGGATGCGCGTGAAATCCGGGTCCCGCAGCCGGGGTAGGAGTTGCCGCACGGTTTCCGGCATATCGCTGGTCGTCCTGAGCACTTCCCGGTGATAGGCCTCTGCCGCATCCAGGAGCAGCAAAGTGTGTCCAGTGGGGGCTGTGTCGATGATGACAAACTCATCCTGCCCCCGGGCCACGGTATCTGCGAAGGCGCGGAAAATGGCGATCTCCTCGGTGCATGGAGAGCGCAGATCCTCTTCGAGCATTGCGCGCCCTTCCGCATCCAACCCCTGGCCCGCGGTGGCCAGGACTTCCGCCCGGTACCGCTGGACGACCACTTCAGGATCGATGCATGTGACGCGAAGCGTTGGCGGTCGTTCGCCGACGGCCTGTTCCACATGGGCCGCCGGGTCGGTGGTGGTCAGGGTGACCCGGAACCCCTGTTCCGCCAAGCTTGTGGCCAGATGGGCCGCCAGCGTAGTCTTTCCCACGCCGCCCTTGCCCATGGCCATCACCACGCCTTTCCCCTGGAGGATGAAGTTATCCACGAGGGAGGCCAGGGTGTCGAAGCGGGATAAATCGATCGCTCCGTCCGGGGGCAAGGTTGGAGACGCCGGTTCAGCAGCTCCCATGCTGCGGAGCGCAGGGATGCCCACAAGACCGTAGGGCAGCAGCGGAACTGATGTCTGGGGAAGGCGCTGGAGCCCCTCGGGCAGGTCCTGCAATGCCGTGTCGGCTTGGGCTTCCATCGCCACCGCAAGGTCATCCGAGGGATCCGTGGCCTTGAAGATGCCATTGAGGATCAGGTAGACATTCTGGATGCCAAGCTGGGCAAGCTCCGCGCGGGTTCGCTCCGCTTCCCGCAAGGAGGGCCGATCCGGCCGCGCCACCAACACGAGCGTGGTCCGCGCGCCATCGCGCAGCGCGGCATTCGAGGCTGCGTAAAGCGACTTCTGGGCCGCGAGTCCCGAGAGCGGACCCAGGCACGAGTTGCCGCCGACATTGGCATCAATGAAGCTGGACCAGGCCGCGGGAAGCT
This sequence comes from Holophagaceae bacterium, assembly GCA_016720465.1. NCBI lineage: Bacteria > Pseudomonadati > Acidobacteriota > Holophagae > Holophagales > Holophagaceae > Holophagaceae bacterium. The sequence continues at coordinate 168,972 of JADKKO010000004.1, read as the reverse complement.
CGAGCAGGCGCAGCGTATGTCCGGTAGGTGCGGTGTCGAAAAGAATGTGGTCGTAGGCGGCAGTCCTGGCCGAATCGCCCAACAGCTTGGAGAATTCATCGAACGCGGCGATCTCCGTGGTGCAGGCACCTGAAAGTTGCTCCTCCATGCTCGCCACCACGGCCTCGGGCAGAATTCCGCGAACCGGGCCGACCATGCGCTCCCGATAGGCACGGGCGGCTTCTTCCGGGTCGATGTTCAGGGCCATCAGGCCCGGCACATCCGGGATCGCCAGGGGCGCGCCGCTCAAGGTGACGCCCAGCACCTCGTCCAAGTTGGACGCAGGATCGGTGCTGACGAGCAGCACGCGTTTTCCTGCCTCGGCGAGGGAAATGGCCGTGGCGCAGGCAGCGGAGGTCTTTCCGACACCACCCTTGCCGGTGAAGAACAGGATCGGCGTGGGATGGGGAACGAGCAGGGACATGGGTGGTCCTTTTCTAGCCGCAATTGCCGCTGGTCTCGCTGGATCCACCACAGCAACTGGCCGTAGGGGCGGTGGACTGGCTTTTGATTTCAGAGGCATCAGGCCGTACCGCTCCCGGCTCAATCAGATAGCGCGCCGCAAGACTTAGGATGGATCTTGCTGGTGCCTCCTTGACGCTTTGAGCGGTATCGACGGCGCGCACCATATCCTCCTTGGACACTCCCAGCTTCCGGGCCTTGTCATAGTGGAATTTGAAGCAGGGCTCGCAGTTGGAGGCGATGGCCGCGCCGATGGAAACCAACTCCTGGACGGCTTCTGTGTAGATGGAGGCAGGCGGAGCGTCAAGGCCCGCCCAGGCGGCGAGCTGGTCGCGGGAAGGGTATTTCCCGGAGGACCTGACCTCGCCATCGACTTTGATCAGGGGCAAGGCGCCTTCACCCTGGGTTTGGAGCGCCGCTTTGACCTCGGCATCTTCGGCGAAGGCCGCGGCCTGTTGCGAAAGATTGAACCGTTCCACGGCAGTGCCCTGGGCCCTCAACCATTCGAGATCAGCGGCGAAGCGTACGAGGTGGGGATCCACGGCGGGACCGCAGACGCCAGTGGGGCAGCACATCGCAGGATCGAACACTTGGATTTTCGGCATGGGAACCTCCTGAAAGGGCATCGTGGAACCTTGAGCGGAGACATGGACGGCTCAGGGCTTCCGGGCGGAGATGATGAAGCTGGCGATGAAATCCTCTGGCTGGGCGTTCTCGGGCAGTAGGGCCAGCAGGCTCTTGGCCGTTGGATCATCCCCCTGGAGCATGGCGGCAATGGCGCCGTCCTTGGGTGTGAGCTCAGCCTCCACCAAACCCGCCGCGCGGATCATCGAGCGCAGATCCTCAAGAAGCGGCGCGCCCGCGATGCAGCCGACCAGGGCCTCGACACTTACCCGAAGGGCTTCCGGCAGGGGTCTCAACATCACCATGTCCGAAATCGAAACCCGGCCCCCAGGCCGAAGCACCCGCGCGATCTCATTCCATACCGCAGGCTGATCAGGGCTCAGGTTCAGCACGCAGTTCGAGATCACCACATCCACCGAGGCATCCGGCAGGGGCAATTGCTCGATCTGAGAAAGGTGGAAGGTGACGTTGTCCAGGCCCGTGCGGCGGTGGAACGCAGCAGCATTTGTGCGGGCCTTGGCCACCATTTCGGGGGTCATGTCCACGCCGATGGCCTGCCCCGTGGCGCCCACTTTCGAAGCGGCGATGAAAATGTCGAACCCGGCGCCGCTGCCCAGATCCAGCACGGTTTCGCCGGGCTTCAAGGAAGCGAGCGCCGTGGGATTGCCGCAGGAAAGGCCCAGATTCGATCCTTCTGGAATGGCGGCCAGCTCGGTGGATGAATAGCCCAGCGCAAGGGCGATGGCATCATTTTCGGTACCCGAGCCGCAGCAACCGGTGTCGGCGCTACAGCAGCCCCCGCCACCCGAGGCGATGCGGCCATAGGCTTGGCGGACAGTGTCGTGGATGGTATGGGAAGTGAAGGTCATGGTCAGCTCCTGTGAATGGTTGGGAAGGTTGGAACGCGGGCAGGAAAGCGGCCCGGTATTGGCTGATTGAAGAAGGATGGATTCAGGGGTGGTTTCCGGCCCATTGCTGCATCCGGTGGTTCAGGTCATCCCGCACGCGGCGGAAATGGCCGAGGATCTCTCTTTCGGAACCGAAAAACTTGGCAGGGTCGGGAAGGCCCCAATGCTCGTGCGAGACCGTCACGGGCAGGACCGGACACCGATCCAGGGCATCCCCGCAAAGGGTCACGACGGTGTCGAAGGAATCCAAGGGGTGACCGGCGGCGAGCAAGTCCTCAAGGGTCTTTGAATGGAGATCGGCCGGCAGTTTGCCGCCGTCCGCCATCGCTTGAAGCATCACAGGATTGAGTCCATGAGCCTCCAAACCCGCGGAATGAACCTGCCAGGCGGGACGAAGCCGGCGCAGGAGGATCTCGCCCATCTGCGACCGGCAACTGTTTCCGGTGCAGAGAAAAAGCACTTTCACTTCGCCACCCGATGAACCGCCAAGATCTTGGATTCGAGCAAGTCCACCATGAAGAACCTCCTTAGAAAGATGACTGAATGATTCGAATAAATTCGAAATAGACTTGGAAAAAATATCAGCAGCAGCTCTTGCCACCGGAGCAGCAGTCCTTCCAGACGTAATCGCAAAGGGCGCGCAGAGAATTGAAATCGCAGCGGTAGAGCAGGAAATTGCCGGAGCGCTCGACCCTGACGAGATCCGCCTCGCTCAGCGTGGCAAGGTGGTGGCTGAGGGTGGAGGCGGGAATGCCCACCTGGGACTGGAGATCGCCCGCCGGAGTGCCCGCCTCAGGCCCCTTGACCACAGCCCGCAGGATGGCCAGACGCACGGGATGGCCCAGGGCCGCGAGCATCTCGGCATGGCGTTCCAGCGGCGTGGGCATTGCGGCCTCCTGGAGCTAATTCTAGTATTTTCGAAATAGTCCGCAAGGATTTATTTCGAAAATTTTCGAATCAGTTCCCGAGCAGGCCCCTCAGCGTTTCGACCGGCAGCTTGGGCAGACCCATGACCGGGGTGTTTTCATCCACGTGCGCCTTTCGGCCCATGCCGCAGAGCGCCGTTGTGACTCCGGGGCAGGATCGCGTGAATTGCAAGGCCATCTGGGCGGCGCTGGCGCAGCCGGGGAACAGGCCGGCTAGGGCGGCGCGCTGGCCTTCCAATTGCCGGAGGATCCGGCCCTGCATCATGCTCGCGCTGGTCTGCACTTGGAGGCCCGCGGCCTGGCAGGCTTCCAGCAGCGGCATCTCCCGGCCACCGAAGCGCTGGGTGGGGGCGAGGAAGGCTTCGGGCATGGCCAGGTTCAGGGGCGCCTGGATCCACCTGAAATGGTGGGCCGGCCCGCCCACGTCCTGGGCGATGCGCAACAGATTTTCCAGGCTCAAGTGCTCCTCGGCGTCCGCGGGCACCCGGAAGCCGTTCCAGGTGGCGCAACCGTAAGCCTTGATGCGCCCTTCCTGGACGAAGCCTTCGCAGGCCTCGAAGGCTTTCCGCAGGGCTTCATCGTGGGCTTGGGGTCCCAACGCCGGACGTTGGTGCTCGGGATTGTGGAGGTGGAAGAGGTCCAGGGTGGTCACGCCCAGGGCGGCGCAACTGACGTCCAGCTGGTAGGAGAGGTACTTCGGCGTCATGGCATGGCAGCCATCCAGGACTTCATCCGAAGCAAGGATGCCCGGTCCTGCCAGCACACGCTGGAACCAGTCGCGCTGCGACTCTTCGATGATGCCGTCGCCCATGGGCAAGTAGCCCGCCTTGGTGCTGACGAAGAAGGCCTCCCTCGGCAGTTCCGCGAAAACCAGGCCCAGAGCCTGCTCGCTGCGCCCGCCCCGGTAGTTGGCGGCGGTGTCGAAGACGGTGCCCCCGGCCTGGAAGAACGCGAGGGCAGCCTCGACATAGCGGGTGTCGGTGGCTGGATCAGGAGAACCCAGGTAGGTGCCGAGCCCCAGGGAACTGGGTTGCATGAAAGCTCCTTGATTGCGCCTAGCTATCGAGCTCTTCCTTCACATCTCGCTGGCCCATTTCCACCAGGCGTTCCCGGGCGCGCGTGGCCCATTCGCCGGTGGTGTAGCTCTCCACCAGCTTCTGATAGAAACCCTTGCCTTCCTCGCGGTACTTGGCGATTTCCTCTTTTGAAAATTTATCGAAATCCAGCCTGTAGCGGGCGAGATCCGAAGGGGTCAGCTCCGTGAAGTCCTTCTTCTGGTACTTGGCCAGGTACTCCTTGTTGAATTGGGTGAGGACCTCCTGGGTGACGAATTTCTTGCGCAGGGCCTCGCCCAGGTAGAAGTAGGCCCGCTCCCGGTCCACATATTCCGGGTAGGTCTGGAGCAGTCCCTTGAGGCGATTTTCCGCGGCCGGGTAGTTGTAGGCGCTCACGTAGTAGACACCCACCAGCAGCTCATGCTCGGCGACGCGCCTCCAGCATTGGGTGACCTTGCTCTTGGCCTGCTCCGCATAGGAGGAGCCGGGGCTTTCCTTGAGGAGCTGCTGGAACGTCTCCAGGGCTTTTTTCGTTTCCGATTGGTCCCGGTCCGCCGATTCGATGGAAGCGTAATGGCAGAGGGCGATGTGGTAGAGCGCGTAGTCGCGCTTTTCGCTGCGCGGGAAATAGTTCAAAAAGCTCTGGTATTCGACCTGGGCCTCGGGGTAGTTGTTGGTGGACCCGAAGAAATAGCTGTCCGCCAGCAGGAGCTTGGCTTTAGGAAATTCGGGCGTGGAGGGCAGGTACTCCTCGATGAGTCGCAGGTCGGCCCGGCCCTGTTCCCACTTGCCTTTGCGCAGCAGTGATTCACCGTTGGCCAGCAATTCAGCCGCTGTCTTGCCCTGGATTTTGTTTACGGCCTTGGGTTTGCGGCAGCCGAGGCCCACCGCCGCGAGCAGGCTCAGACTTAATGTAAGGCGGAGGAATCGGTTCATGGGTTTCCTAGAGACAGGGGTGGGGTGGGAATTTTATACGGCGATGGCTGGAGGCAGCGGACCCGATACGGGTTCCAGGGACATGGATGCGTTGTCGGCTGTCCAGGTTCGGCGCCTGCCTTCCAGCCAAGGCTCTACCAGGGCCTGGGCTTCGGCGCGGTGGATGTCGTGGAAAACCTCGTGGTAGAAGCCCGCCAGCCGGTGGCGCTCCAGCAGCCCGGGCTTGATGGAGGACCAGATCGCCTCGGCGCCGTCCGGGTCCACCACCGTGTCGGTGCCTGCCTGGAGAAGCAGGATGGGCCGGTCCAATCCGGAGCCGAAGGCCAGGAGCTCTTCGCGGCCCGCCTGGATGGCGGCCGGGAAGGAGGCGGTCACCCGGCGGTGGCAGTAGGGGTCCGCCCAATACCGCTGCACCAGCACCGGATCCGAACAGACCAGGTTCTTGTTGCCGGGGAGATCGATGGAAAGATGGGGGCCCAGGCGGAAGAGCACCGAACCCACGAGTTTCATCAAACCGGCCCGGGGGCGCAGGCTGACGGCAGGGCTGCTGAGGATGAGCCCATCCATCGAATCGGGATGCCAGAGGCAGGCGAGCATGGCCACCAATCCGCCAAAGCTATGGCCCAGGACGACCTGGGGGAGAACGGGCGGGGAGAGCACGGGGACGTCGTCCACAAGGCGCGGATGGGCGCCGAGACGGCTGGCATCGTGAAGGCGCTCCTGGCGCAAGAAAAGCGCGAGATCATCTGCGAAGGGCCGGATGCCCCTGGCATCCCCGCGGGTGCCGCCGGACTTGCCGAATCCAGCATGGTCCATGCTGGAGACGGACCAACCGAGCGAGTGCAGCCATTTGGCCGTGTGCCGGTAGCGTTCACCATGCTCCCCGTATCCGTGGGAAATCACCACGCGGCCGACGGGATCCGGGTGCTCCCAGCGCGCAAAGGCCAGCCGCAAACCGCCATGGCCTTGCAGGGAACCCCGGTCGGAGGGTTCCAGATCGCTGGGCAGCACGGTGAGAGATTCGGGCATCCCACCAGAATACCGCGCCAGACAGGACCCGCCGAGCCTTGTAGAATGAAGGATTGCCTTTGCGCGAGCCAGGATGCCGAATGGACTTTGAAACCCTCATCAGGGCCAAGAACGAACTAGAGCCCCGTGTGCGCCAGCTGGCGGCGCATCTCGACCCGGAACGCAAAGCCTTGGAGCTGGAACAAATCGAGGAAAAGACCGCCGCGCCAGGATTCTGGGATGACCCTGACGCCGCCAAGCCCCTGTTGAAAAAACGCGGGGTCCTGGGCGACGACATCGCCCTGGCGAAAAAGCTGAACACCGGGATCGAGGACCTGGAGACCGCCCTGGAACTCAGCCGCGAAGACCCAGAGATGCTGGGCGAGGCCGAAAGCCTGGAAGGAGCCTTGCGCAAGCTGGTGGAAGATGCCGAGCTGCGCATGATGCTCAGCGGCGATCTGGACAGCAACAATGCCATCGTCGCCATCGCGCCGGGGGCCGGCGGCACCGAAAGCCAGGATTGGGCCGCCATGCTGCTGCGCATGTACCTGAGATTCTGCGAGCGGAAGGGCTGGCCCACGGAAATGCTGGACTACCAGGATGGCGAGGAAGCGGGCATCAAGGGCGCCACCTTCCAGGTCACCATGCCTTTTTCCTACGGCTACCTGCGGGCCGAGGCCGGGGTCCACCGGCTGGTGCGCATCAGCCCCTTCGATTCCGCCAAGCGGCGCCACACCAGCTTCGCCGCTGTCTACGTGAGCCCGGAACTGGACGACACCATCAACGTGGACATTCCGGAAAAGGATCTGAAGATCGATGTGTTCCGGGCCTCGGGCGCCGGCGGCCAGCACGTGAACCGCACCGAATCCGCCGTGCGCTTCACCCACCTGCCCACGGGCATCGTGGTTTCTTGCCAGAACGAGCGCAGCCAGATCAAGAACCGCGCGACGGCGCTGAAGGTATTACAGGGCCGACTCTACGAACTGGAGCAGCGGAAGTTCCTGGACAAAGTGGCCGCCGCCTCCGGCGAAAAGTCCGACGTGGCCTGGGGTTCCCAGATCCGCAGCTACGTGCTGCAGCCTTATCAGATGGTCAAGGACCACCGCACCGGCGAGGAGACCAGCCAGACCCAGAAAGTCCTGGATGGCGACATCGATGCCTTCATCCGGACCCAGCTGCTGGCGAAATCGCTGAAGACAGAAAGTTAGGACGCGAAGCCCGCGGATGAAACCCCACTGCGATCTCTGTCTTTCTCCCATCGCCGAGGGCCGGGCTAAGCGGGCGATCCACGGGGCAGAGTACGAGTTCTGCTGTCCGGGCTGCGCCACGGTGTTCGGCATTCTGGGCGTCGAGGAAGCCATGCGCCAGGGACCGCGGTTCAAGGGTGCGGCCCATGAAACCGAATTGCCGCCAGGGCCCTACCTCGAGCTCTGGCTGAAGGTCGAAGGCATCGCCTGCGGCGCCTGCGCGCCGCTCATCGAAGGCATCCTGCAATCCCGGCGGGGCGTCGTGAAGGCTGTGGTGGAGCCCATCTCGGAAGTGGCCCAGGTACTTTACGCGCCGAGCTTCGCGGGCAAGGACGACATCATCGCGCACATCAGCCAGCTCGGATTCCCCTCGCGGGAATTGGCGGGGCCGTTGGAGGAAGGCAACGAGGCCCTCAGCGTCCATCATTCGGTGCGCCTGCTGCTGGCCATCGTCCTGGGCGCCAACGCCATGATGAATGCCATGGTCATGTACGCCACCTTCGCCCACGACCAAGGCATCGAGTGGATCTCGGATCTCGTCTTCCAATCGCGCATCTACGACAAGAATCCGATGCCGATGATCGTGCGGGACACCTTCACCTGGACCACGGGGTTGGCGGCACTGCCGGTGCTGCTCTACTGCGGCTGGCCCATCATCACGAACGGATGGCGCCGCATCCGGCTGGGCGCGCCCAACACCGATTCCCTGGTGGGTTTCGGCGCGGTGATGGCCTTCCTCGTGAGCCTTTATGCCTCCGTAGTGCTGCATACGCACCATGTCTACTTCGATACAGCCTCCATGCTGGTAAGCCTGCTGGTCATCGGCCGCGCCATCGAAGGTGGCTCGAAACGCAAGGCCCGGATGGCCGTCCATGGCCTGCTGCAGCTCTCCTCCCGGGGCGCTGAAAAATGGAACGGCTCCGCGTTCCAGGAAGTGCCCATGGAGCAGGTGAAGGTCGGCGACCGTCTGCGGGTGAAGCTGGGGGAACGCATTCCCGTGGATGGCCGTGTGCTCCACGGCGAAGGTTGGGTGGATACATCAAGTCTTACGGGCGAGCCGAAGCCGGTGGAGGCAGGCCCCGGCAGCTCGGTGTTGGCGGGCACGCTGCTCAACACCGGGACGCTGGAACTGGAAGCCCAGGCTGTGGGCTCGGACACGCGGCTGGCGCAGGTGGTGCAGCGCGTGCGCCAGACTTTGGCCGCAAAACCGCCGATCCAGCTCCTGGCGGATCGCATCGCAGCGGTCTTCATGCCTGTGGTTGTCGCCCTTGCCCTGCTCGCGGGCTTCGTGGCCTATGCCCATCACCTGACCTTGGTGCAATCGCTGATGGCGGGCATCGCCGTGCTGGTGGTGGCCTGTCCCTGCGCACTCGGCATCGCGACGCCCATGGTGCTTGTGGGCGCGGTCACCGAGTGCGCCAAACGGGGGTTGCTGCTGCGAAACGGCGAGGTGCTGGAGCAGGGGCCCAAGCTGAAAGCCTTCGTGTTCGACAAAACCGGAACGCTCACCACGGGACGGTTGGATTTTACGGGGTCGCGGCTTGAGGGGCTGGCCGAAGACGAAGCCTTGATGCTGGCGGCGGCCCTGGAGGAGATTTCCAGCCATCCGCTGGCCGAGCGAATATTCCGGGAGGGCGCCACCCGGGCTCAAGGCACGGGCCAGCGCCTTCCCGATGTCTGGAACCGCGAAGTGCGAGCGGGGCTGGGCGTGAGCGGCCGCTTCAAGGATCAACGTGTGCTCATCGGAAGGCCCGCCTGGCTGAAGGAGCAGGGCGTCACAGCGCCTGAATCCTGGTGGACGGGGGATGGACTGCGGGGTTCGCTCGTCATGTTCGCGATGGGCGATCGCGCGGTTGCGCTCTGGGGCCTCGGCGACACCGTGCGCTTGGAAGCCGCCGCCAGCATCCGTTCCCTGCAGCGCATGGGCGTCGAGTGCTGGCTGCTCAGCGGCGACCGGGTCGAGGCCTGTCTCGATGTCGCGGGCCAGGTCGGCATCCCCCCGGAGCGCGTGATCGGCGGCGCCTTGCCATCCGAAAAGGCGGAGCGGCTCGCGGCGATTCAATCCCGCGTCGGGCCCGTGGCCATGGTGGGCGATGGCATCAACGATGCGGTGGCCTTATCCCAAGCGGATCTGGGCATCGCCATGGGCAGCGGCGCCTCCGTGGCCCTGGAAAGCGCGGGCCTGGTGCTGGTGCACCGGGACCTGCGCCGCTTGCCGGTCTTCCTCAAGCTTTCGCGTCTCAGCCTGCGCCGCATCCGCCAGAACCTGGGCTGGGCGCTGGGCTACAACGTCGTGCTGGTCCCGCTGGCCCTCGCCGGCTTCGTGCATCCGATCCTGGCCGCCACGGCCATGATGGCCAGCTCCATCAGCGTCGTGCTGAACAGCGGACGCAGCTTGAAGGTGGAATCCGCCAAGCGGGATCTGGAAAGCGCCTAGGTTCGCTCCGGCTACTCGCTGGGATTCAGATTGCTTCCATTCGCGGCGCTGCCAATGGACTGGGCCGCGATGGCTTCCTGCTCGTCCCTGGGCAATCGCCACACCCAGCGCCCGGTGGCGCGATCGAAAATGTCGAAGCAGCACAGCCAGTTCAGCAGACCGGCGATCATCACGTAGCTGGCCCCGTATTCCTGGGTGAGGTTGCGGATGGGTTCGGTGCCCGCGCCGCCGAAGGCCCAGGCGAAGAGGCCGTAGATCGGTCCCACGCCCACCGTCGCGCCAGCGCCCAGGGTGGGCATCCATTCAAAAGGTTCCGTTTTCGGGACGAAGACGCCGCCCGGAACCCCGTTCCCGGCTCCCGCAGAGAGCTGCATCCAGGCGAGCGCGCAGAACAGCACGGTGATGCCGAAGAGCACCTTGGCGCGGCCCTTCTCCCCGATCATCCAATAGCCCGAGCCCGGCACCAGCCAGTTGCAGACCAGGGGTTTCCAGGAAGCCAGAAGCGCCTTCTGCTTGCGAAGGGGCAAGGGGAGTTTGGGGAGTTCGGGCGCCGCTTTGGACATGCCTCCAGGGTAACGGAAGGCCGCGAAAAACGCCTCGGGAGCCTTCCCTGGACACCTGCCATCAAGGCAGGCCGAGGGGCCTCGACCTACCGCTTGAACACCGCGTCCAGGAACGTCGCCACCGCGTCCTGGGGCGGTGCGGTCTGCCACTGGGCCCCCCCATGGCCGGCGCCGGCCACATTGCGCTTGGTGACACAGCGGCCAGCGGATTCCAGGGCGGCCTTCAGAAGGTCGCTTTGAGCCATTGGCACGGTGCAATCTTCGGTGCCGTGAAGGATGTACATGGGCGGTGAGTTCGGCCCCAGATACGTGATCGGGTTTGCCATGGCGATGGTCGCGGCGCAGGCTGGATCATTGACCGTGCAGCCCAGGAACTGGCTCTCGGGGGAAGTGGCCAAACCGTGCGTCGCGGCTCCCGGCGGGCAGCCCTGAGCCAGCAACTGCGAGTCCATCTTCCCCAGATCCACGGGGCCGAACCAGGCGATGGCCGCCTGGACCGCGCTCGAAGTGCTGGCATTGCCTTGGCTCAGGTCTTCGAGTGCCGCGATCCCCGCGCTGGTGGCTGCCAGCGAGGCCAAGTGGCCGCCCGCGGAACTGCCGAAGGTGGCGAACCGCGTGCCGTCCAGGTTGTAGGCCGTGGCATTGGCCCGGAGATACCTGATCGCGGCCTTGACGTCCTGGATCTGGGCGGGGAACTTGGCGGTTCCGCTCAATCGGTAGTCGATCGAAGCCACCGCATAGCCCCGGCAGACAAGCCGCTTTGCCTGCTCGGCCTGTGTCCGCGAGCCCTCCCGCCATCCGCCGCCGTGGATCCAGATCACGGTCGCGAAGGGTCCCGAACCGCTGGCCGGCCTGTAAAGATCCAGCAGATGGTCGGGACCGGGAGCATAGGACGATGTCACTGGCGCGGAGGCCTCGGCGCAGGCGGGTGCCGCGGTGGTGCCAGGGAGCAGATCGACGCCGGACTGCAGGGAAGGACACGGATTGGCCGGGGGTGGCAGGGCAGACGCCGCACCCCCGTCGGGGCCCCCACCGCAACCCGCCAGCATCGCCGAAACCAGGATGCTGGAGGCCAGCCATCCCGAAAATCGCGACCGTCTCGTATCCATGGGGCGCCCTTTCCTGGGATCGCGCTGGTGGCGATGGCTGCTGGAAATCCAACAGACACCCCGGGAGCCGTCGGGGTTGAAAAAGCCTGCCTTCGGGAAGCCCTGCCATGTACCAATATCCGGCCTGGCATAGAAAAACCGCCCTTTTGGGGGGCGGTTTTCTGAGCATGCCGACAAAATGGAACTAGTCGGTGGCGAAAGGCAGCAGCGCGATGTTGCGGGCTCGCTTGATGGATTCCACGAGCATGCGCTGGTGGTTGGCGCACACGCCGCTGGTGCGGCGGGGCAGGACCTTGCCGCGCTCGGGCGTGAAGCCCTGCAGGGTCTTGATGTCCTTGTAGTCGATGAGCACGGATTTCTCGACGCAGAACTTGCAGAATTTGCTGCGCCGGCCGCTGAATACCTTCTTCTTCTTCGGTTTGCCTTTTGCGTCAGGTCGCTTTTTCATCCTGCCACCTCCTCTGGGGGACGCTCTTTGATGCCGGCGGCCGCCTTGCGCTTGCCTTCGCGGTCAAAGCGGGCCTTGCGGCGGGCCGCGGACTTCGCTTCGGCATCGAGGCGCACGCTCATGAACTTGATGACCGCATCGTTGTTGCGGAAACGGCGCTCCAGCTCAGCGATGAGCTTGGGGCCAGCGTTCATCTCGAACAGGGTGTAGTACCCTTCCGAGAATTTCTGGACTTCGTAGGCCAGCTTTTTGCGGCCCCACTTGTCGGTTTTGAGCAGTTCGCCACCCTGCTCGGCAATGATCCCCTCGTACTGTTTGACCAGTTCGTCGACCTGTTCTTCGGTCAACGTAGGGGAGGCGATGAAGATGGTCTCGTATAGACGCATCGTTCCTCCTTGTGGATGTGAAGCCCCCATTCTGGGATGGGAGCAAGGAGCTTCCCTATTGCGGGACGCGAACCCCAAGTCTCTCATTGAAAGGCTTGTGTTTCAAGGAAGGATGCTTGGGTGGTGGGTTTAGGGCCCCGAGTCTCAAGTCCCGAGTCTCAAGTCCCAAGTCCCAAGTCCCAAGTCCCGAGGGCCTAGTTCCATCGCTCAGCTTCTCGGGATCGATACAGCGGCGGCCGTAGGCCGTGAATTAGATGGTGCGCCGTAGGCGCCGCTAGATTTCCTTGGGACTTGGGACTTGAGACTCGGGACTCTCCCCCCTCCAAAAGGAATCCGCATTCACCTGATTGGGAAGCGTGCCCAGGTCTTCAGTGGCTCCGAGCAGGTCCAGGAAGCTTCCGAAAGGCGCATCCATTTCGTCGATCAAGGCCCACTGGGGCTCGCTCCATTCACCGAGCACGTATTCGTGCAAAGGCCGCTCGAAGGGGCCGATGCCCAGGCGCAGGCGGGCGATGGCTTGAGTCCCTGCGTGATGGAAAATCGATTTCAACCCGTTGTGGCCACCGTCGCTGCCCTCCAGCCGGAAGCGGCCAAAACCCAGGGGCAGATCCTTGTCGTCATAGAACAGCACGAGCTTGCGGACGTAGATGCCCGCCGCATCGGCCTCGGGCAGGACTTCGCCGCTCAGGTTCATGTAGGTCGCGGGCACCAGGGCCTGCAGGCGGTCGTTGAGGCCATAGAGGGTACCGTGGGCGAATTTCCGTTTGACCGGAGGTTTCAGCCCGCGGTCCGCCATCCAGCGCTGGAGCAGAAGGCGGCCCATGTTATGCCGGGTGTTGGCGTATTCAGCGCCGGGATTGCCCAAGGGTAGGAGAGTCCACATGTAGAACAGCCTACAATCAAGGGTTGGGCATCTCTAGGAGCCTCATGACCCAAAGTGTGAACACTATCAAATCTGTCTGCGACCTACTGATCACAGGCCACCATAACGATGCAAAGTGCATATTGAATTCTGAATATCCCTTTTCTTACGTCAAACCAAACAAACGTGCCTACACCCCAAAAGAGTGTATGGATGTATTTGTACGGGATGGATTCATAGACCGATACTCCGGAGCCCGATTAATCTTTCCCGGTACATTAAGGCTGATTCACAAGGTGATTCCCTCTGAATTCCCCTTTCATACAAACTGGAAAATGAGTAAAACGCACATAGCTTTTTGGGAGCTTTCCCCGACTATTGACCACGTGGTTCCTGTTGCTCGGGGTGGACAGGATGTCATTGAAAACTGGGTAGCCACTTCTCAACTCAGGAATAGCTCCAAATCAAACTGGCTGCTCGAAGAGCTCGGGTGGCAACTTCTCCCACCTGGTGATATTTCAAATTGGGATGGTCTTACTTCATGGTTCATGGAATACATCACCAGTAATCCAGAACACCTTACCGATTCCTACATTCGTACTTGGCATAAGACAGTGCTTACGCACCCTCGACCAAGCCTTCGTTCATCTCAGACCCAACAATGACTGACCGTGGTTAGCTTTCATTGTTAGCCGGGCCTCAGGAGTTCAATGTGCCTACCAAGAAACCCACCCTGGAAAAGCTGCCGCAGCGCCGTGTCACCCAGCCGTCCACGAGGCTCGACACCTTCCAGAGCCCACGGCCGAGCCGCCCCTTCGAGATCGTCTTCAGCACCGAGGAATTCACCTGCCTCTGCCCCATGACCGGCCAGCCGGACTTCGCCCACATCACCATCCGCTACCAGCCGGACCAGCTCTGCGTGGAATCGAAATCGTTGAAGCTCTACCTGTGGAGCTACCGGGACCGAGGCGCTTTCCACGAAGCCGTCACCAACCAGATCCTGGATGATCTGGTGGCCGCCACGCAGCCTCAGTGGATGCGAGTCGAGGGTGATTTCCTGATCCGCGGCGGCATCAGGACCGTGGTGATCGCCGAACACGGGAAGAAAAAATGAAACCGCGAAAGGCGCGAAAGGACGCTAAAAAAATATCTTTATTCGCGCCATTTCGCGCCATTTCGCGGTTCAGATGAACGCCGTCATCGCCCTCGGCTCGAACCTTGGTGATCGCCGCGCGAATCTCGCGGCGGGGATCAAGGGGCTCCAAGAGCTGGGCGTGGTGAGGGTTTCCAGCCTCGTGATGGAAACGCCGGATGAATCGGGCCGCGGACCGGACTATCTGAACACGGTGGCTTTGTTGACGGCCGGAATCGAAGATCCACGTCTATTGCTGGAGGCGCTGCTGCGCATCGAGCTGCGCTGCGGCCGCGACCGCGGTCAGGGGCGGAACGCGCCCCGGACACTGGATCTGGACCTCATCGCGGTGAGCGGCCAGACCGGAACCTGGACCTGGGATACGCCCGATGACTTGCGGATGCTGGGTCCAGAACTGCATCTGGAGCTGCCTCACCCCCGGGCTTTTTCGAGGCCCTTCGTGCTGGAACCCTGGCGGGTGCTCACGGATCCGGGCGAATGCAGTGGTGTCATTCCAGGGAATCATCCTTCCGCGTAGAAGGAACCCCGGCGCAGGTTCTCGTGGATCTTCAAGGGCTGGTGCAGGGGCGGGAAGGCGCGCTGGTCGCAGTCGGGCCGTTCGCAGATGCGGCAACTCACGCCGATGGGCACGGCGGCCGCGTGGTTCGCCACATTCACGCCATCGGCGTAGATCAATTCCTTGGCGTGCTCCGCGAGGCAGCCCAGGCCCACGGCCTGCACGGCATGGGCCGCATGGGGTCCGCCGCGCTCCTGATGGATGGTGCGGGCGATGCAGAAATAGATCGTCCCATCAGGCATTTCGGAAACCTGGGTGCGGATGGTGCCGGGCGTCAGGAACGATGCGTGGACGTTCCAGCGCGGGCAGGCGCCGGAAAACCGCGCGAAGCGGATGCCCGACGCGGAGAACCGCTTGGAAATATTTCCGGCGATGTCGATGCGCAGGAAGTGGAAGGCGATGCCTTCCTGCCCCGGTCGCCGCAAAGTTGTTAGTCGGTGGCAGACCTGCTCGAAGCTGGCCTGGAAGCGCCGGCCCAGCAGCTCAACGTCGTGGCGCTCTTTTCGCGCGGCCTCCCGGAAGGGCGCGTAAGGCATCATCACGGCCCCGGCGAAATAGTTGGCGAGCGCCACCCGGGCCAGGGCGCGGCTTTCGTCGCAGGAAAGCGCGGGATCTGCGGCGAGTCCGTTCAGCACGTCGGGCAATTCCAGCAAGGCGATCTGGTGGGCGAGCTGGAAAACGCGGGAATGGAGGGGCAGCCGCTCCGAAAGCTCCAGCAGCATCCGTTCGGGCTGGAACCGCCGCAGCACGCCACAGCTCTCCCGCACCGTGAGGATCTGCACCTTGACGCGGTGTTCCCGCTCCAGGTGCCGCACGAGGTCCTGGAATAAGCCGGTGGAATCGAGCTTGGCCCGCTGCCACAGGGTTTCGGCGGTGGCCTCCAGGGCTGGAAAATGGTTTCGATGCATCTGGATGAAATCGTTGACCTCTTCCGTGGGAAGCCGCGACCGGTCCACGCCTGCCAGGTCCTGGCCGTCGCTGAGCTTGGCGGCCAGTGCTTCTGCGGAGGAGCGGGAGCTTTGATAGGCGCCATACAGGGTCTTCAGGGCGCGGGCCGCGGAGGGACACTGCTGCACCAGATCCCGCAGCTCGCCGGTGGTGAGGTCCAACTCTTCGAAAAGCGGGTCGCCCAACACCTCCGCCAGGTCCGAGGACAGCGCCGCGTCCTGATCCGGCGCGAAGGTGTGGAGGTCCACCCGGTAGAGCTGGGCCAGCTTGATGAGCAGCGGCGCGGTGAGGGGCCGCTTGTTGTGCTCAATGAGATTCAGGTAGCTGGGCGAGACCTCGAGCTGCTCCGCCAGCTGGGCTTGGCTCAGCCCTTCGCGGCGGCGGAGGCCGCGCAATTTGGCGCCGAGCAGGGAAGGGGAGGTGGCCATGGGGGCTCCGGATGATTTACAAACTTAACAATATCAATCATGTAAATTTACTTTTATTTACTTAATTAACACCATATTTATGAAACACATCTTGCGCACCTTGTGCGTGGAGTAAATATTTTACATCTCACCTAGGATACGCCTATGCGATGCGAAGCTAGCCCGAAACTTCCTGGAATTTCACTCTTGGACCCGGACCACCGGCTTCGAGAGGAGGTGTTGGGTTCCGAGGCCCTGGCTTTCGTCGCCGACCTGGCGCGCGCCTTCCAACCCCGCATCCAGACCCTGCTGAAGGCCCGGCTCCGGGTCCAGGCCGAGCTCGATGCCGGCAAGCGCCTGGATTTCCTGCCCGATACTCGCGCCATCCGGGACGGGGACTGGACCATCGCCCCGCTTCCGGAGGACCTCCGGGACCGCCGCGTGGAGATCACCGGTCCCCCGGACCGCAAGATGGTCATCAACGCCCTGAACTCGGGCGCCCGCTGTTTCATGGCGGACTTCGAGGATTCCTGCGCCCCCACCTGGAACCGCCTGCTGGAAGGCCAGAAGAACCTGATGCAGGCGGTGCGGCGCACGCTTCAATTCGAGGATGGCGCCACCGGCCGCAGCTACCGGCTGAACGAAAAACCTGCGGTCCTGATGGTGCGGCCCCGGGGCCTGCATCTGGAGGAGCGGCACATGGCCGTGGATGGCGTCGTGGTACCCGCGCCGCTCTTCGATTTCGGGCTCTATGTCTTCCACAACGCCAAGGAATTGGTGGACCGGGGCAGCGGTCCCTACCTGTACCTTCCCAAGCTGGAGCACCACGAGGAAGCCACGCTCTGGCGCGATATTTTTGTGCATACGGAAGCGGCCCTCGGGCTGAGGCCGGGGAGCATCCGCGCCACGGTGCTCATCGAAACCTTGCCTGCCGCATTCCAGATGGACGAGATCCTGTTCGCCCTGAAGGACCACATCGCGGGCCTGAATTGCGGCCGCTGGGATTACATCTTCAGCTTCATCAAGAAGCGGCGCATGGACCCGGGCGCCGTACTGCCGGATCGCGCCAGCGTCGGCATGATGCAACCTTTTCTGAGGACCTACAGCCAGCTGCTCATCCAGACCTGCCACCGGCGGGGCGCCCTGGCCATGGGCGGCATGGCGGCCCAGATCCCCATCAAGGAGGATGTGGAAGCCAATGAAAAGGCCATGGAACGCGTGCGGCAGGACAAGCTGCGCGAAGTCACCGATGGCCACGATGGCACCTGGGTGGCGCATCCAGGGCTGGTGGCCCTGGCGACCGAAGTCTTCGATGCGCACATGTCCGGCCCTAACCAATTGCACGTGAAGGGCAGTCTTGGAACCATCACCGCGGATGATCTGTTGCAGGTGCCGGATGGACCCCGTACCGAAGCGGGCCTGCGGCACAATGTCCGCGTCGGCATCCGCTACCTGGAGGCCTGGCTGGGGGGCAACGGCTGTGTGCCCATCGACCATCTGATGGAAGACGCCGCCACCGCCGAAATAAGCCGGGCCCAGGTTTGGCAATGGCTCCACCACCGCGTGCTCCTCACGGATGGCCGCATCGTGGACCGGCCCCGGCTGGCACAGATCATCGTCGAGGAGATGGCGCGGCTGCGCGCCGAGCTGGGCGATTCGCGGTTCACTGGCAGCTGCTTCGCCGAAGCCCGGCTCCTCTTCGAATCCCTCTGCACCGATGCGGTATTGCAGGATTTCCTCACCATCCCGGCCTACGGGAATCTGCTCGCCGACGAGCTGATGGCCCGCGTCAGCTGACCTCAAGCCACCTTTTAGGAGCAACCATGCCCCCCGAACTGAACCAGCTGAACCCGAACGCCCACCACGATCCCCGGCGCTTCCAGGGCATCGCGCGACCCTACACGCCTGTGGAGGTGAAGAAGTTGCGCGGCTCCGTGAAGGTGGAGCACACCCTGGCGAACCTCGGCGCCCATCGCCTGTGGGACCTGCTCCATGAGGAAAACCACGTGGCGGCCCTGGGCGCCATGACCGGCGGGCAGGCCGTCCAGCAGGTGCGTGCGGGTCTCCAAGCGATCTATTGCAGTGGCTGGCAGGTGGCGGCGGATGCCAACACCTCTGGCGCCACGTATCCAGACCAGAGCCTGTATCCCGCGAATTCGGTGCCTCAGTTGGTGAAGCGCATCAACGCAGCCTTGGTGCGGGCGGACCAGATCGACTACGCCGAAGGCCGCACGGACACCCACTGGTTGGCGCCCATCGTGGCGGACGCGGAGGCCGGATTCGGCGGACCGCTCAACGCCTTCGAACTGATGAAATCCATGATCGAAGCCGGCGCCGCGGGTGTGCACTTCGAAGACCAGCTATCAAGCGAGAAGAAGTGCGGCCATCTGGGCGGCAAGGTGCTGGTGCCGATTGGCCAGTTCCTCCGCACCCTGGTGGCGGCCCGCCTGGCCTCGGATGTGCTTGATGTGCCTTCGGTCATCATTGCCCGCACCGACGCCGATAGCGCGAAGCTGCTCACCTCGGACGTAGACGAGCGAGACCATCCCTTCATCACTGGAGAGCGCACACCCGAGGGCTTCTTCCACATCAAGGGCGGCATTGACTGCGCCATCGCCCGGGGCCTGGCCTACGCGCCCTACGCGGACCTCGTGTGGTGCGAGACCTCCACGCCGGACCTCGCCGACGCGAAAAAATTCGCCGAAAGCATCCGCAAGGACTATCCCACCAAGCTGCTGGCCTACAACTGTTCGCCCTCCTTCAACTGGCAGAAACATCTGGACGCCGCCACCATCGCGCGCTTCCAGCGGGAGCTGAACGCCATGGGCTACAAGTTCCAGTTCGTGACCCTGGCGGGCTTCCACAGCCTGAACCACGGCATGTTCGAGCTGGCCCACGCCTACAAGGACGAAGGGATGTCGGCGTATGTGCAGTTGCAGGCTGCCGAGATCGCCGCGGAAGTGCGCGGCTACACCGCCACCCGCCACCAGCGCGAAGTGGGCACCGGCTACTTCGACACCGTGACTCAAGTCATCTCAGCGGGACTGTCCTCGACGATGGCCCTGCAAGAAAGCACCGAGGCCGCGCAGTTTTAAAACCTTGAACCGCGAAATACGCGAAACTACGCGAAATGTTAACCAGATGTTTTTTCGCGTTATTTAGCGATTTTCGCGGTTCCAGATTTCAGAACCCATCGTCATCCCCGCCGCTACCCAGGGACATCACCGACTGCGAGAGCAGCATGAAGGCCGGGCGCAGGAACATGGTGGAAGCCACGAAGAGCAGGGTCTGGAAAAGCGTGTGGATGGGCAGCGCGCGGATGGGCTCGAAGACCCAGAGCGCGGTGGTGATGAGCGCCAGCAGAATGCCGATGAGATGCAAGGTGATCAGTTGAGCGTTGGTGCAGCCGAAGCGTTTTAGGACGTCTTCCTCGGAATCGCCGAGCCAGGGGAATTTCGCGAAAAAGGCCCAGTAGCGGGACCAATAGGTGGGCGCAGGTCCGTTCCCGGGCGCCTTACTTTCCGGCATCGGCCTTCGTCCATTTCTCGGCCCAGCCCAGCACAGCCTTGTGCCAGGCCTGGCTGTTCTGGGGTTTCAGCACCCAGTGGCCCTCGTCGGGCCAGACCAGGAATTCGCTGGGCACGTGGCGCAGCTGGAGGGTCTGGTAGAGCTGGATGCCTTCGGTGAAGGGCACGCGGTAATCCAGCTCGCCGTGGGACACGAGCATGGGCTTTTTGAAATTCTGCGCGGCGTTGTGGGGGCTCTGGCGCTGCCACAAGGCCTTGGTCTGCGGGTTCTCCCAGGGCCAGCCCTTGAATTCCCAGCGCGGGAACCACAACTCTTCGGTGGCCAGCTGCATGGACTCGGTGTTGTAGATGCCCGCGTGGCTGATGAAGGCCGCAAAGCGGTCCGCATAGTGGCCGGCCATCCAGTTCACCGCGTAGCCGCCGTAGCTGGCGCCCGCGGCCACCACGCGCTTCGGATCGGCATTGGGCACCTGCTTCAAGGCCGCGTCCAGGCCGTTCATGATGTCCTTCATCACCAGGCCGTTCCAATCGCCACGGATCTCATCAGTGAAGATCTGGCCGTATCCGAAGGAGCCGCGGGGATTCACTTCCACCACCACAAAACCGGCACCGGCCCACAATTGGGGATTCCAGCGGTGGCTCCAGGCGTCACTCCAGGCCCCTTGGGGCCCGCCGTGGATCAGGTAGACCACGGGGTAGCTTTTGGCGGGGTCGAAATCCACGGGTTTGATGATGAAACCCTGCACCCGCGGCGCTTTCCCATCCTTGCCCGCGCCGCCTTTGAACCAGAATGGTTCCGGCTGGTTGAGTCCCAGCTCCTCGGCCAGCGCTGCGTTGTGGTGGGTTGCCCGGGTCGCCTTCCCGGATTTCAGGTCCACGGTGTAGACATCCATCGGCGCCGCGGTGCTGCTCATCTGGGCGAGCACTCGGTCGCCGCCGGGCATCACCGCGAGGCTTTCCACATGCAGGCCATCGCTGATGCGCCGGGCCTTGGCATCCCCGAAGGGCTCCCAGGCATAGAGCTCCACCTTGCCCTTCTCGTCGGCGGTGAAGAGGATCCCATCGCCGTTCCATGAGTAATTCCCCACACTGAGATCCAAGCTTTCCGTGGTCTTCACGACCTTCCCGGAGGCACGGTCCATGATCCAGAGCCGGAACTTGTCCGCCTCGTACCCGGGCCGCATCTGGGCCCGCCAGGCCATGTACTTGCCGTCCGGCGAATAGCGCGGTGTCGTGTCCATGGCCGGATTCCGGCTGATGAGCCTGGGAAGGCCGCCGGCCAGGGCCACTTCGAAGATTTCGCCATTGGTGCTGATGGCCTGGTCCTGCTGGGGATTGGCGCCGAAGGCGATGGACCTGGAGTCCGGCGCCCAGGCGTACTCGTCGCCACTGGCGACATCCGCGAAATTCGGCGCATCGAAGCCGAAGCCCGGGGTCAGATCCCGCGGGAATTCCGTGGGCGCCGGCGGCGTGTCCGCCCGGACCACGAAGAGATGCTGCTTCTGCAAGGGGTCGAACCATTCGGTCCAGCGGCGGAACATCAGGGTGCCATAGCGGCGGAGGCTGGTTTTCGATTTGGCTTTGGCGGCGAGGTACTTGGCGTTGTCATCCCAGCTGCCGGAGGGCACGATGGCGGACGTGAAGGCGATCCACTTGCCGTCGGGGCTCCAGGAGGCCCCGCTGGCGCCGCCGGGCACCGTCGTGAGCTGGCGCCGGATGCGCCCGGCCGTATCCTCGATCCAGAGCTGGCCGCCCTGCTCGAAGCAGATCTTGGTGCCATCGGGGCTGAAGCGGGGATGGGATTGGGAGCCTTCCCCCAGGTTCAGGGGGGCGGGCTCCTTCATGCCCGGCGCGCCCTCCCGCCCGGCCCGCTGGAGCCAGATGCGGGTGGTGACCCGGTTGCTTTCCAGATCGACCGACCCCACCTGGTAGGCGATGTCGCCCAGGGCCGACACCTGCGGATCCCCCACCCGCTTGACCTTGAAGAGATCCGCGACCTGCATGGGCCTCCCGGCGGAAGCAGGGGCCAGGGCCAGCAGCGCGGCGATGGGCGTGAGGAGGATGCGCATGGGGGGGCTCCCAGTTGACTACCTGAATGATAACGGGCGGGCTGGAAGGCCCGCCCGCACATCGTTTTTATTTATCCCAGGAAAACCCCCGGCTCTGCCGGGGTGACAGCAGAAGTTTGACATTCAAGGGAGTCCATCTCGGAAACTCATTCTTGTGAGCCGCCAAGCACACACAGGAGGAGAACCAAGATGGACCTGACTGAAAGTCTAAGCCCTCGAAATGGGAGTGTAAGTATCACATCGTCTTCATTCCGAAGTGTAGGAGAAAGACACTTTACGAAAAGCTGCGGCCACATCTGGGTGAGGTGTTCCGGAAGTTGGCGGAGCAGAAGGAGAGTCGAATCGAGGAAGGGCACCTGATGGCTGACCACGTTCACATGCTGATCTCGATTCCACCGAAGTATGCGGTGTCGCAGGTGATCGGTTCATCAAAGGGAAGAGCGCGATCCATTTGGCGCGGGTGTATGGAGAGAAGCGCAATTTCGTGGGCAGCACTTTGGGCACGAGGGTATTTCGTGTCAACGGTGGGGCGCGACAAGCGGTGGTGCGGATTACATCCGGCACCAAGAAAAAGAGGATCAGAGATTTGAACAACTTTCACTCTTTCGCTAAGGTCGCCACCGTAAGGTGGCTCAACAAATGGGGCGCTTTGAGCGGCTCACTGATAAAGCCCCCGGCTCTGCCGGGGGATATTTACTCGCGGCTATTCGCGTTCGTTCGTGGTTCAAAATTCATTCAGGATGTACCGCGCGATGACGGTCCTCTGGATTTCCGAGGTGCCTTCGCCGATGGTGCAGAGCTTCACGTCGCGGTAGTACTTTTCCACGGGGTAATCCTTGATGTAGCCGTAGCCGCCGTGGATCTGCACGGCCTCCTCGGCCACCTTGCAGGCGATCTCGGAGCTGAAGAGCTTGGCCATGCTGGCGGCCTTGGCGTAGGGCAGGCCCTGGTCCTTGAGATTCGCCGCCTGGTAGATGAGCAGGCGCGCGGCCTCGATCTGCACGGCCATGTCCGCGAGCTTGAACTGGATGGCCTGATGCCCGCTCAGGGGCTTGCCGAAGGTGTGGCGGATCTTGGAATACTTCACGGACTCTTCGTAGGCCCCTTGGGCCATTCCAAGCGCCAGGGCGCCGATGCTGATGCGGCCGCCGTCCAGCGTCTTCATGGCCTGGCGGAACCCCACGCCCTCTTCGCCCAGCATGTTTTCGGCGGGCACCTTCACATCCTCGAAGATGAGTTCCGAGGTGTCGCTGGCGCGCAGTCCCAACTTGTTTTCCTGCTTGCCGGCGCGGAAGCCGGGCATGCCTTTCTCAAGGATGAAGGCGCTGATGCCGTTGGTCCCATTGCCGGGGCTGGTGCGGGCCATCACGACGGCGATCTCGCCCACGGTGCCGTGGGTGATGAAATTCTTGGTGCCGTTCAGGATGTAGTGGCTGCCGTCTTTGCGGGCGGTGGTGAGCTGCGCGCCGGCGTCGCTGCCTGCGCCGGGCTCCGTGAGGCCCCAGGCGCCGATCACTTTCCCCGACGCCAAGGGCTTTAGGTATTTCTGTTTCTGCGCCTCGTTGCCCATGGCGTAGATGTGGTTCGAGCAGAGGCTGTTGTGGGCCGCGATGCTGATGCCGACGCTGCCGCAGACCCGTGAAAGTTCTTCCACCACCACGGCGTACTCGATGTAGCCCATGCCCGCGCCGCCGTATTCCTCGGGGAAGATGACGCCGAGCATCCCCATTTCGCCAAGCTGCTTGATGATGGCCATGGGATAGGTTTTGGATTCATCCCATTCCATGACGTGGGGACGGATCTCCTTTTCGGCGAATTTGCGCAACGACTGGCGCAGCGCTTCGACATGTTCAGGAAGGGTGAAATCCATGGTGGCCCCGCTCGGTTAGAGCCAAGCCTACTGGCCCTGGACCGCGGGTGCACGATTAATTTATGAAGTCATAAATTAATCTAATGTAGTTGCCTGGATGGATCAGTATTGCGCCACGGTGGTCGCGACCCCCAGCTTCTGGACGAGGATCTTTTTCTGGGCCAAGCCGGCGGCTTCGGGCATCAGGGAAAGGGCCTTCTGCACCTGGGGATCCTTGGTGCAGAGGTACTTGAAGCCCGCGTCCAGTCCGTAGGCCAGGTTCTGCATCTCATAGGAGATCTGGTCCCGCATCTCCTCCTTGTTCTCTTCCCACTCCTTGTCGGTGATGGCGATCTTCTGTTCCAGGGTCCATTGCCGGAACCTCGCCAGCACCACGTCGTCGGCGCCCACATCCTGCTTCACGCCGAAGCGCTCTTTTTCGTGCACGGCGAACTTGAAGAAGGCCGAGGTGCGGAAGCGGAGATTGCCCACAAAGGGCTTGAGCAGGGCGGCGGGCACGATGTAGTCCGGCGTGATGCCCCCGCCGCCGTAGACCGTGCGGCCCAGGTCCGTCTTGTAGGGCGGGCCTTCGGGCTTGATGGGAACCTTGGCATCCTCTTCGGGGTTGTAGTAGTCGTCCAGCCCGTGCATGTAGTCGCGCTGGATGCTGCGCCCCGAGGGGGTGTAGTAGCGGCCGGTGGTGAGCGCCAGGCCGCGGCTGCGGCCGATGGTGAGGACGCTCTGCACCAGGCCCTTGCCCCAGGAGGTGGTGCCGACCACCAGTCCGCGGTCGTGGTCCTGCACGGCGCCCGTGACGATTTCCGAAGCCGAGGCGGTGCCGCGGTTCACGAGGATCACCACGGGGAAGGGATCCATGACCG
This sequence comes from Holophagaceae bacterium, assembly GCA_016720465.1. Classification (NCBI taxonomy): domain Bacteria; kingdom Pseudomonadati; phylum Acidobacteriota; class Holophagae; order Holophagales; family Holophagaceae; species Holophagaceae bacterium. The sequence goes on along the minus strand of JADKKO010000004.1, from coordinate 144,572 downwards.
AACCCTTGGGCGCCCGGGTCTCGACCGTGTCGCGGCCGTCGCGGCCCTTCTGCGTGACGATCAGTTCGCCGGGACCCACCAGCTGCCGGCAGATGCCCACGGCCGCATCCAGCACGCCGCCGCCGTTGTTGCGCAGGTCCAGCACGAGCTTTTTCATGCCCTGGCCCTTGAGCTTCTCCACGGCCCGCTCGAACTCTTCGCTGGTGGCTTCGCCGAAGTCCTTGATCAGGATGAAGCCCGTGTCCTTGTCCAGCATGAAGGCGTAATAGACGCTGTTGGTGGGGATTTCCCCGCGGGTGATGGTGAAGCGCACCAGGTCCGGGTAGCCGGCCCGCTGCACGGCCACCTCCACCGGCGTCCCTTTTTCGCCCCGGAGCTTCTGCACAGCTTGGGTGTTGGTCCAGCCCTCGGTGCTTTTGCCGTCGATCTCCCGCAGGTAGTCGCCAGGCCGGATGCCCACCTTCTCGCTGGGGCCGCCCCGCACCGTGGACATGACCACGATGCCGTCCGCCTGCTGGCTGATGATGGAGCCGATGCCGTAGAACGAGGCCCGCTGGTCCTCGCGCATCATGCGGAATTCGCCTTCATCCATGTAGTTCGAGTGGGGATCCAGGGTGTGGAGCATGCCCTGGATGCTGGACTTGGTGAGCTGCCGCGGATTCGGCGGCTCGACGGTCTTTTTTTCCAACAGGCCCATGATTTCCGTGAGCGTGTCCAGGCTCCGGGCCTGGGCCCGCTCGTCGCCGGTGCGCCCCGCCAGCGGCGCGTAGACGGCGGTGGTGCCCGCCACCATGACCCACATCCAGTTTTTCGAAACCCAACGCGCCATTTTCAATCCTTTGCCGTGTAACTGTTTGGGTGCTGCCATGGCTGTTCTCGTTCCGGGCCTAGAACCCGCTTAGTATCGCCTGCGCTTTTCCCACCATGCGTTCCCGGCGGACCCGGGTAGCCCAGACGATGGATTCCATCTGCCTGTACGCCGATTCCAGGTCCTCGTTCACCACCAGGAAATCATAGGCGTGGTAAAGCTCCAGCTCATGCCGGGCATATTTCAAGCGCTCCTGGATCTGCGTTTCGGAGTCCTTGCCCCGTCCGCGCAGGCGGCGCTCCAGCTCCGCCGCGGAAGGCGGGAGGATGAAGATCATCACCGCGTCGGGAATGGCGCGGCGCAGGTTCAAGGCGCCGGTGGTCTCGATATCCAGCAGCACGTCCTGGCCCGAATCAAGAACGCCCTGGAGCCACTTCCGGCCTGTCCCATAGCGGTTCCCGTAGACCTGCACCCACTCGATGAAGCCGTCCTCGTGCACCATCCGGTCGAAGGTCGCGTCATCCACAAAAAAATAGTCCTTGCCGTCCACCTCGCTGGCCCGCGGCGCGCGCGTGGTGGTGGAAATGGAGAAGATGAGATCGTCGAGCGAAGCCACCAGCCGGTGGGCCAGCGTGGACTTACCCGTCCCCGAAGGGGCGGAGATCACGAAGACGTTGCCGGGATGGGTGCGCATGAAAAACAGCCCAAAACAATAGCTTAACGGGGAATCAAGGCGTTTGGACGACCGGCTGCGTATGGGCCGCGACCCAGGCCTCGATGGCCTTGCGGATGGCCGGCATGGCCTGCTGCGTGGCCGCGATGCCTGCCTGCATGCAGCGTTTCTTCTGGGTGAAATCGAGCATGCCGACATCGCCGATGCCTCCGGGCGTGATCAGGACATCGGCGTCCTTCTTGGCGTGTTCGACGTTGCGGGCGAACATGATGCTCGTGGCCTGGAGCGTGACGCCCACGAGGTTGGTGATGTTCGTGTTGCCGAGGTTCGCGCTGATGTCCACGGCGATCACGATATCCGCGCCCTTGGCCTTGGCCACCGAGATGGGGATGTTGTCCGTGACGCCGCCATCCACCAGGATCTTGCCCTGGTGCTGGACCGGCTGGAAGACGCCCGGGATCGCGGCGCTTGCTCTTATGGCGCGGGCCACGGAGCCTTTGTCGAGCACCACTTTGTGGCCCCAATTCAGGTCGGTCGCCACGGCGGCGAAGGGGATCTTCATGTTCTCGATATTCGCGGTCTTGATGTGGCCCTTCACCCAGGCTTCGAGCTTGTCGCCCTTCGCGAGCCCCATGCCTACGACCGCATTCAGCACCCCGAAGTCGAAGAGGTCGTCCTTTTCAAGCTGGAAGGCGGTCCATTCCAGGTCGAAGCTGTTGACATCGGCCGCGTAGATCGCGCCGATGAGGCCGCCCACGCTGGTGCCCACCACCATGTCGATGGGGATCTTCTCCTGCTCCAGCGCCCGGATGACGCCCACATGGGCGAAGCCCCGCGCCGCGCCGCCGCCCAGGACCAGGGCGATCTTGGGCTTGGGTGGAGGCCCCTGGGGGATGGTGGGGCGGGGGATTGTGACGGGCGGGGCGGGTTGGCAGGCGGTGAGAAGGGAGAGAAGTGCGATGGCGATGGTGGGTAGGAGACGCATGATCGGGGATCCTCTAGTGAATGTGAGGATAGCGCGGAGCGGATGGGTGGAGTGGAGACCCTCCGGTAGAGGATCCAAACGAGAGAAGCCAGCAGAAACTGCTTTGATTCGAATGCTTGCATAGCATCATGACAATCTCGCACGGATGATGGGACCGAACTGGTGCTACAAATGGGCAACTGATAGCAGCGTCATTAATGAATGATTAAGTGAAATAACACTTAGCGTGTGAATAATTTCATTTGATTCGTAGTCTCTTATTGGTTTAATGGTTTTTTAATGTATTCTACCATTCTATCAATTTCATTTTAATTCCACCTAATATGGATTCATAATCAGCAAGTAAATACAGTTTATTATGACTTTCATCCCAATCGATAAGACAAGTATCCAGTCGATCATCCATACGCCATTCGCCTGGAAGAACCGGACAAATTTTCCATTCACCATTGCTTTGGCGAATTCCAACCGTCAAACCTGTACTTGGGTCGGCTAGGATTGCCAGTGTGTTGGTAGTTGCATTGAACCTAGACCTGATCGTCACTCCATGACCTGTAGAATTACTGAATAAAACATGTTCTTCTGGGCCTCCGAGTCCATTGATAACTTGCTGGGCATTCCATTCGAGACTAGGGCGAGGAGGAGCGCTGAGCCGTTCTCTAAAAATGAATAAATGATCAGTGGAGATAATATGTACATGTATGACTGGCCGATTGCTATAATCAATAGGTACATCAAAATCTCGCCTAGACCATGTTGAGCCATGGTCAGTGGATTGAAAGAGTATGAGGTTATTTCCTGTTCCCGCATACGCAACAAACCAGGTGCCATCCTTGGTGACAGTATAACTAAGAAATACATGACCTTCTGAAAGTCCTGACGAGGTATCGACGTGGAATAAAAATTTATATTCCACAGGTTTCCAGGTTCCATTTTCCTTCCAATAAAATTTACGTGTATCTTCGTTGTAAGGTTGGAAACCAAGTAAATTAATATGATCTACTGTGAATGCCAGAGGGTTACCAGGGCCTAGTGCAACGTGACTGTACACATCCCAATTAAATGGGATATTTACTGGAAGCTCACCAATTGTTTCATCTTTCCAAATCTCATTTTCCATCCATGTGTGTATGAATGTTTGCGAAGGAGCGCCACCAGGCGGTCCGTTGGGCTTTAAATAAAGCAGATGGGGATTCTCAGAGAGATCAACCCAAATTCCTGGGTGGGGTGCCCCAGATACTGGATTAATCACATGCTCAGGAGTTTGGTCAAATCCAATCTTGTTAATTGTGAGTGAATAGTCATAAGCAGTCATTGTATAGGTTGGGCCGTTTGGGCGTCCCCCGGGGAACCCTGTAAATACCTGTGGCAGCGTCATTGACGTATTTTCTAGGAAGGAATCTACACCCAGGAACCTGACAGAGGAGACTGATCCATACCACCTGGTTTGTGGAGTTATTAACCGGAGGTAATATATATAGAATCCGCTTTGAATAATTGAATTATCAAATCCTTCCGTTGTATTTGCATCCATACTTGAAACAAGTACTTCTCCTACAGGTGATCCAGAAGGTGAAAAATCGTCGGCTCTGAATAGTTCCAAAGCTGTGTATATTTTAGATCGATTAATCCAACTTATTCTCACTCCGCTGTTAACCTGCTCTGCTTTAAAATGGTCTGGTATAAATACTCCAGTAGATGCAAAAATAATTTGTGAGTAGCCTCCCACCAAGCCTTGTGATTGATTTCGGGCTCGATATACATAATTTTGCAATTCTTTGACTTCAGCATCAAAAGTGTTCAACAAAGGATTACCCAGGTAATCAATTGTCTTTATCACTTCCCAGCTCGAATGCGATTCAGGAGTACCTTCAGCTCGTTCAATGATTATTGTTTCAGCCATCTGCGAGGTTCGATCAATTTTAATCGGTACAGAATTATCAATTTCTAAAATTGGTATTTCGAGTCTAGGTGGGTTTGGACCCGCTTTGTGATATACAGGTGACGACCATGTGGAATAAATTCCATTTTTCCATGCACGTACCTGAATACTAGTTTGAATTAATTCTGGTCCTAACGAAATCCAGCGTTCCCTTAGTTCACTCGAATAAACGACAATAATGATAGGCTGAATTTGCCCCGGCCAAGTATGTTGAATTTCGTAGTAAATCACATTATCTGGACTTGGATCCCAAGTTATCTTGATGCCTAATGAGCCCTCGCTGAAGCCAGGGATTTGGCCTCCTGATGCCGCTACATTTGTCGGAGGGCCTATTGGTGCAGGGGGGGGGAGGTGGAGTTGGAACCGAATCACGACCACCTCCGCCACAAGATAATGTGGTTGCTATGGTTGAAAACATTAAACAAATCAAAAGGATATTCATGCGGAGTTTATAATTTTTTTGCATGCTCACGTCCTTTTGTTTATTTATTTAATTAATATATTATTATTTTACTAACTCTTTGGTAAAAAATGAATCTGATGCGTCTGGCCAGTAGCTCAAACCAAGGACAGCGAGGCCTTGCCATGCACGAATTATAAAAGAATTTGACGGCCCCGACCGAGGCTCAACTGGTCCAAGTATGACGGAAGCCGGACAGAGAGCATAACCATGTAGTGGCCCTGCGTGCTCGCGTGTACCTAGTTGTGTGCCATCCAGTGGGCTCAATTCCCGCCGCCTCCAAACAAAGCAAAAGCAGAAAATAGGAAAGGAAAAAAAATAAAAACAGTCCTCTCCGCGAGTTCCGGGATAGGGCCATCTGCCCTTCCGTGCTGGCTGCGCACGGCGCTTAACGCTGCGGGCGCATGCGCCCTACGCTACGCCTACCTGCGCGCCATCCCGAGGGCTCAATTCCCGCCGCCTCCACCAAAAAAAGCTGTGTCGCGGAACCATAGTCTGTCGCACCCGGGAAGGATAGTTTGTCGCTCTGCGGGCTAGAAAGAGTTCTTTCAGGGTGGTTTGGAGAGGGGTGAGGAAGGAATATTTGTCGTTTCATGCAAAAGGGGAAGGAATGATTGTCGCCGCGTGTAAAATATGTCGAAAGTTATTAATAACTGGAGACTTATGTATTAGCCAGTTCGCATACCCCTCCAAATGATCATTCTCTTCAAGGTGTAGGTTCTAACGAGCCGGCTAACCATGATCGGGGTCTCAACCGAGCGCTTGGTTACCTATGCAGATTCTTTCTCCTCGTCACCGCCCATCAGTGCTGACCATTTTCTCTCCAGGATCGCTCCTCTGGTGTCGACCAATCCCTTAAGCGCGACCCGATTGATGTTAAAGATGTCCTCGAAGTCCTTGTAATGCGCTCGTATTCCAAGGCTGTGAATCTTCGCCAATGAGGCTTCCGATTCTTTCAGGTCCTTCTCATACGCCTCTACGGTCTCAGGGAAGGTGGCCTTCTGAACGCCTTCTGACTGGAATTTCAAGCACTGGAGGTAATGTGCGAATGCCGCTCGTTCTTTGGAGACAGTCGTGGGCTGAGGTCCCAGGAAGATCGGATCTGCATAGTGGCTGCCGTATTTTTTATCGGGTTTGAATGCGTTCAATATCTTTCGCTTGTGGGCCAGGTCAAGATCTTTGACCTTGAATTCAGAAAGCCCTTGAGGAACGTAGTACCAAGTTGATTTCCTGCTGTCGTCATCATCAGTGGCCTGATCAAATTTCCCGACCGTAAAAGCCCTGACGTTGAGCCATGTTCCGCTCGCTATGTGGTTGGCTCCCGCACAACCCGCGATGAGCATCTGGTGATTGCAGTACCCAAGTAGGACATCCTTCCCTTGGATACGACAGCCAGCAATCAGATCGAGAAGGTTTGCAATCCAATCAACATCCTCAACGAGATATGCGTTCTTTGGGTGCTCCGCCACAATGTAGACACCGAATGCATCAACCTTCTCGAGTTCATCAAGCAGCTCGTGAATGAAATTTGAGGACAGTGCCCGGTCTTCACTTAAAGCAATGGTGAGGTAATACTCGCGATCCGGCGCGATTTTCTCAAACCCATCCACGATCGTCTGCAACTTGCCTTTCCAATTCGAATCACCCTTCTTGAGTAGCGGACCGGGGGCAATGATTTGCGGCGTTCCTAGCTGGTCATTAGTCTCCTTAATATTGCGGAGATGCTCAAGATGGGCATTGCCGGACCAGAAAGAACCCGTGTTATAGCTGGCCGGCCAGAAATCATGAGCTACAAGTCGCTCATGATTCGCACTCGGGTTGTAGTGCTGTGGGTCCAACAAACAAAACGCTCCTGGGAGCTTGTTGACCTGCTTCGCGAATGTGAGGAGTTGATTCCCGTCCAGATCTCGAGGGCTAAGTATCACCCCTCCACCGCCCCATGCTTTTAGAAGCTCCTTGGAGAGGTCCATCATTCCGTAGCCGAACTGAAGCATCAGTCTCATGTAGCCACCTCGGGGAAAATGTCCAGCCACCACCCAAGCGCATCGCGAGCGGAGCTCGGACGATGGGAACGGCGGGCATTCATGGTTGTTGATAGAAATCCAATAAGCTTTGTATTCCCATGAAACTGAGAGGGGTCGAATACAACATCTTTGAATTCGATTCTTCTCAACACTTCCGCAACAGAACCTGCACCCTGAAGGTATGGGTTTACTCCAGTAACGGCTTCGTAGATGGTCGTTCCCAGCGCAAAAAGATCTGTGCAGGTGTGGATCAAATCCTTCTGGTTCTTGTATTGCTCAGGTGGAGCATAACCAGGGGTGCCGAGGCCCCAGGCATTCACAGTCGCAGTCAGGGATGATTTATCAAGGTGTCGTGCAATCCCAAAATCCAGCAACCAGAATCGTCCGTTCTGGTCGACCATCACGTTGTCCGGCTTAATATCTCGATGAACAATTCTGCGGGACTCTGCATCGCGAATTGCTTCCAGCAGATCATGCCCCAAGGTGGGAATCAGAGAGTATGGGACTGGGCCCTTCTGCAGGACTTGGCGCAGGCATTGCCCTTGAATCCTAGCCTCGATGAGCCATACATGGACACGGCCAGAAGCATCAGTAATTGCCCCTTTTTCTAAGACGGGCGGTACGCGTGCTGAATTAATGATTTCCACAGCATCAACTTCACGTTTTACTCGCTCGAGATCCTGATTCTGATGAATCAGTTTGATCACAATTGGACCATGCGTGGCGTGTGTTGCTGCGAAGACTAACTTCTGTCCTCCAGCTCCAAGAAGTGAAATCCCGGATGCATTTGGGAAATGACGACCAAGCTCCAGAGCATCCATTCACTTCCTCCAAGGGACCTTGCTACTGGGTAGCCAATCTCCAAGCCCATTCATTGATGATCCAGCTTGCATAGGAGAGCGGTTTGTTAAATCGCTTTGGCCGGATGGAAAGGCGTTTCCCAGCTTGTTTCGTGTATACACTAAGATCATGTCTCTTGGCCGCCTCTGCAATCCGGGATCGCCCACCAATTGCCGGGACGAGAATCGCTGAGTTGGTGGCAAACCATTTATTCGCAAGAGCCTGTTCAAGCACCTTTGATGTCGGAGACATCTTCGCTTCGAAGGCCAACACAGAACTCAACGCGAATATGCTCGACATCTCGCGCGTATGCCAGCGGTCACCCTGTCGCTCAATCATTTGCGCAGCCCGTAGGCGCTCAAGGGCCCTAGAAGGCATCTTTCCGAGAAAGAACTTCAACTCATTTTCGGACGCACCACGATTCGTGTGGATCAGTTGAAGAAGTCTGAGGTCCTCGGTTGTGAGTTCTCGCCGAGCTTTTGGCCACTGCTCTAGGTTCTTGGGCTCATATACGACGACGACAACGTCTGGGAAGGATTGGCCGATTTGCGGCTCTTTTAGAATGAAGACGCGCTGCTCATCGGAATGAACAAACGAGACCTCGCCAAGAAACTCATCAACAAGCGCAGACTCAGGTCCTACTCGCTCGGTCCGTGTCCGTAATCCAAGCCCTAGGCATCCTGTTTTTGCTACATCTACGACCAAGCTTGCCTCACGATGATATCGTAAGGGTACAGCAAGATCCGTCTCGGCAAACCTTACCGGAGCTTCTGGCGACGCTAGACCGCATCCAAGGACCTGGATAGATTGAAGCTGCTGCATAGTCGCTCCTTTTAGTTCGCCTGCGTGGGTTTCAGCGCTAAGGATCGTCCATGCGGCATCGCTGCTATCAACCGCAGCAGTGACGTTGGCGATTTGGGTTTGCCCATCCAAATCCAAAATCCGATTTCCAGGATCCTGGATCGGAGTGAATCCCTTCCGAAATCCTTATCTTCATTGGCCAATTCAGCCGGAGCGGCAATTGGGCCACGTCGCGAGCCGTGCTTTAGGAGATTGCAGGCTCGTTCAATGCAACTTCTCAGACAAGCTGCATCACCCCGACTCCGACTTGGGTTGAGGAGCGAGTTGGTCCTCAGAAATGAAATCCATTGAGAAGGAAGACCGCCATGACGAATAGCTACTTTGCCCGCCAATTCGCGGATTGCCTTGAGCCATCGAAGTGCCGTGTGATTTGACCCTAGGCCAACTTTGATCTGGAACTCGGAGGCTGAAAGACGGCCTTTGGCATCCAGAAAAACCTGAAGGGCGAAAATCCATTTATTCAACGGCTTTCTTGAATCCGAAAAGATTGTTCCTGTCAGGAGAGAGACCTGGCCAGAGCATCCTGTGGCCGAGCAGGCCCACAGGCGCTTGGTAGGGATGAGTGCTCCTCGGCTGCCCTGACATTTCTGGCAGCGGATTCCGTTCGGCCACCTGGCATCTAAGACAACTTGAAGGAAATCCCGGTCATTAAGCATATCAGGATATTAATGCATATCTATTATCAATGCAAGGGCGGATCGCCTTTCTCAATAAAGAAGGCGTGGGCATGAAATCACCTGGCGATGAGATTTCCAGCATCCTTGATCCAACAGGCTCTGCACCGCGGCAGCATGATTGCCGCTGTTCCTGGACATCCCGCGCGCCTTGAGGCGAAACGTCTGCCAAACTCACAGGGCGACCATGGCCGGGTGAGATTCACTCTGAAACCTTTTGCGGTCAGCCCCCCCCTCCACAGAAGCTTCCCGCGGCGGCGCTACCCCACCATGAGGACGTCTCTTGGCGGGTTGGGGTAGTGAGGCCCCGGCCGGCAATCGTTATTGCAGGGACCCAGATGAAGGGGGATGTCTCCCTTCGGAAGGGTGACCCCTCCTATCAGCATGAGGATTGTTTTCGTATCGCACCATTTTTCGGCACGGACAAGAACGGGCAGTGGGCTGGATTCCGTCCGGAACTCGTCGACAAAATTAGACACGGCACTTATCCGCACTTACTTTGGGACCACCTTCCGTTAAAGGGAGCCACCCAGAACTCCATCCTCCGGTTGTGCTAACTCCAATCCATTGTCGACCACCACCATTAACGCATCCATATGGGGACACTTCTGACCGACGATGCGATGGACATCGTGAACGAGTTTCTACGCTGGCACCTCGCAGGGATCCTGGAGCCGGGGAGCACCATTCACGATCTGCGCAACGAGCTTGGGTTGTCCGCGTAGGTCCCCTGGGGGTGCTATATCAATCCCTAACGTTTGCCCCAACCTTAGTCCACCCGTTGTGTGGAATCCGGTTTGATTGACCTGCAGGAACCTTAGAGAGCCTATCTGTTTCTCACTTCGATTCGAAGGCAAGAAACATCGATGCGTAGTTCGCATTCAGTAGTCCCTCCGGAAGCAGGTAGTCCCACTTCTCGACGGTCTTGTTGACCACTGTTGCCGCAAGGTCCTCCGCTGACATCCCCGGATCTGTTGCAAAGGCTTCCACCCACTTCTGAACATCACTGGGATCGGCGTCCATCACCGCAACGGACACACCTTCAGGGCTAGCCTTTAGACCTTTCGCCGTGAGCCACAGGGCCAGCGTGTTTGCTTCCGCATTTCCCGACCAGTGCAGGATGTGGGTGGTGCGGCCCAGCGTGATGAACCGGAGGTTTAGAAGCTCCAGCCGCGTGAAATTATCCCTCGCTTCCTGAAGCAAGTGTTGCCCTTCTGTATCAAGGAAATGCACGGAATCGGTCGTGGCCAGGATTTCCCTCATTTTTAGTCGGACATGGCGATGCACCCATGCCCCGGATGGCCCGAGAAAGTGTGGAGCAGCCCCTGCAGCCGCCGGCACCACATCGATGACCAGGTCCTCCATCGACACCGACCTCACCATCCACCGGCGTCCCGCGAATATCAGGAAGCTGCCTTCCTGAAGGGGCTGATTGACGGGCATCGAGCCGAGGCTCTTGCCGGCAGTGACGATCCTGAATTCTTCGTCGCTGCTGAACGCCGCATAGAACGTGTAGTGCTGTGTGATGCGTTCGCCCTTCGGCGCCAGCATCAGGAGGCCGGTCGGATCCTGAAAGATGATCTCTTCCTCGCCGAGGTGGCGAAGCAGAGTTGTGTAGTGGTCTTTTGTAACTGCCGGGAAGGGTCCGGTGGCGCAATGCAGGTTCCACAGGGGGCCGACCAGCATTCCGCCATGTTGATAGAGGCTGGAAAGGATCTGCTGGATGAAGGTGGAACCATGAATCCCGCTCGTGCGGATCGGTTCATACCAACCTTCGATCAGCAACTGGATCATGGCTATGGTCTGGACCAGCCCTTCCCGAAGAAGGTCTGACAGCGGGGCATTCGCATCCAGTTGGCGTTCCTGACAGTAGGCGCGGAGGATGGCAGGTTCTCCCTTCCGACGGCCTGAACGGCCAAGCCGCTGACGCAGGCTGGCCACAGAAGGGGGTGGGCCGATCTGGACGACACTCTTCACGGATCCGATGTCGATGCCCAATTCCAGGGTGGAAGTGCAGATGGCGGTGGCTGGCCGCTCCTTCTGTTTAAGGGCAGCTTCGGTTTCTTCCCTGATGTCCTTGGCCAAGTTCCCGTGGTGGGGCCAGAACTCGTTGGGGTAGCCTGCGTCTTCCGACATGCACCGTAGACGGTCTGCGAAGAATTCCACTCTTGAACGGGAATTGGGAAACACAAGATGATTTGCGCCTCGGAGCACCTGAAACAAATGACGGGCAATGGCTTCATCCCCTTCGTCTATGTCTTCCCCGTCCGGCCCCTTCTTGGCCTTCGCAGGAACGCGGATCCCTCGCACCTGGACCTTCAGTTCTTGCCCACTGTCCTTGCTGACGATCAGGCGGGCTGACCCGCCCCGGCGAAGAAACTGAACTGCCCCTTCCATGTCCCCCAATGTGGCGGACAGGCCGACCCGCGGCACCGTACGCCCCACTGCTGTTTCCAGACGGTGCATTAAGGACTGCAGTTGCTTGCCGCGTTCCGTGCCCATAAAGGCATGCACTTCATCGACCACCACGTACTGCACCCCCTTGAATAGGCCCTTCAATCCATGTCCGTGGTGCATAAACATGGCTTCCAAAGACTCCGGGGTGATCAGCAGGACGCCTCGCGGTGCCTTGATAAACCTGTCCTTTGTGGTCTTGGAGATGTCGCCATGCCAAGGCACCACCTGGAGATCCACCACCTCAGTCAGCTCATCCAAGCGGCGCCACTGATCATTGATCAACGCCTTCAGTGGGCTGATATACACGGCCAAGCTGCCTTCGTTCCCTTTCTGACTCAAGCGGGTTAGGATCGGCAGGAAGGCGGCTTCAGTTTTCCCTGAAGCGGTGGAAGCCGCGATGATCACATCCTGTGTGCCTTCCACCAGCACTGGAATCGCCTGTTCCTGGGCGTCCCGTAGTTCCGTCCATCCGGAATTCCAGAGCCAATACTGAATCCGGCCATCCAGGAGGCCGAAGCTTTGGGTGGATGGCCCGTTAGAGCTTGAAACTGGTGAATCCGTCATCCGCGCCGCTTCCTGTCGTGGCAGCCACAGAACTTGTCTGGGCGGGCCCGTCTTCTTCCACCTGCAGGTCCGCTACGCCACCTGTATCCCGGGCGACCTGGATCTGCCCAAGGAGATCCTGCCACCTGGCGCCAGGGTTCTGATCCAGGACAGCCAAGAGGTTTACGAACGCCGTGATCGTCGTGCGCGGGGTGCGGAAGTAGGCTTCCCCGATCCGCTGATGGCAATGGGACATGAACGCGGTCAGACCTTCATCAGGCATTGCGACTTGCGCGGGGTCTCCGCCCGCGTAGACCATCCGGATTTTGTCCAGCAGCACCAGGAAGTCCTCCTGGGATAGGGCGGACAGGCGCATCACAGGATGGCTGTAGTCCACCAAGCCGCTCTTCGCGAATGTGTTCTCGGCGAGCCGGGATTGAAGGGCTGCGTAGCTGTAGAGTCCTCGGCGCGTATCCATCAGGAATTCCGGGGTGCCACCCAGCACGAATCCCAGGCCTTCCGCCGTTCCCTGAAGCACATCGTTCAGAATGCGGAGGATCTGTTCGTAGTTTGAGTTTCGCGCCTGGGTGTTGGATAGCTTGTAGAGATTCACCAGTTCGTCGAGGCAGATTAGAAGGCCTGAGAACCCGGCCAACCGAACGAAAAGACCCAGCAGCTTCAACTGGTCGTAGATGGATGCGTCATCCACGATGGTCCGGACACCCAAGGCATTTCGGGCGTCGGTCTTGGTGGTGAATTCGCCACGGAGCCATCGGACAGCATCCGCCTTTACCGTTTCGTTGCCGTCTTGAAATCCTTTCCAATAGGCTGCGATTACCTGCGCGAAGTCATACCCATTGACCATTTCGGACAGGCGTTCCAACTTGCGCTGAATGACCGATTCTGTGGGAAGCCCTTCGGCCATCGCTTCTGTTTTGGCCGTGAAAATGAACTTTTCGACGATTCCGGGCAGCGCGCCGCCATCTGGCTTTGTGCGCGTGGCAATGTTCCGCGCCAGCTCTGCATAAAGCGACCGGGCCTGGCCGGCAGAAGCATGAAGGCGGCGATTTGGGTTCAAGTCCGCTACCGTGGCGACCATCTTCTTTTCCATGGCCACGGCTCGAATCAAGTTTAGAAAGAAGGTCTTCCCCGATCCATACTCCCCGATGACCAGGCGGAAGCCAGTGCCGCCATCCGCCATCCGATCGAGATCCTTCAGCAGGGCAGCGATTTCTTTGGCCCGGCCGACCTGGATAAGGTGCTGGCCAGCCCGTGGGACGACACCCGCTCGAAGGGCCTGGAGTAGGGCATCACGGTCACGGGGGCGGATCGGGTTCATGCGGTTCTATCCAACAAGCGGTCGCGATGCACTTCAAGGGGGTCATCGCCTTCGATCAGCGGCTCATCAAAGGCATCCAGGGCAGCTTCGTTAATGCGCTCCAACGCACCGTCCACCATCATGCCTCGTTCCGAGCAAATATCGTCCAACTCGGCGCGGCTCCACTGGGGACGGGCCAGCAGAGTTTGGAGCAGTCCAGCGTGGTCTGGATCCAGCCCCAGCAGGGATGGTTCCTCCAGAAGGTCCTGCGCATCGGGATCGGGAACCGGCACCGGCAGATGTTCTTCTTCTTTGAAGATCGACCCAAGCAGGTCGGACACCTTCGCCGATTCGGCTCGGAGGGCGGCCACCTTTGCCATATCCAAGGTCATGCCGGTCGGCGCAGGTTCCACGGGCTTGGGTGGCAACTTGAAGCCCGATTCCTCTGGCCCGGCCTGGCGAATCGTGATGGGTTCCGCCGCCGCGCCATGAAGCTTCGAATAGATGGCTCCGTCCTTCTGCCCCAGCATTCCGAAGACCTTCTCCAGGACCTTCACTTCACCTGGAGACACGACACCCTCGGCGTGGACCACCAGAACAAGCAGATCCGCCAAAGCGGACTTCTGATCCGTGGTGAGGGCATCGATCCGCTTCTGCAGTCCGGTCAGGACGGGCTTGGTCTTCCGCATCAGATCGAGGCGGGCCACGAGGCGCAGGCGTTCCTGATCATTCAGGTGCAGCCACTGGGCCATGTGACCGGTCAGCAGGATTTCTTCTTCCGCCCCAAATTCCCCGTCGGCATGGGCCACCACCGCTGCCAGATGCACGGCAAGTGCTCCGAAAACGAAACCTTGGGACACCGGGCGATCCTGGTCCAGCCCTTCGGCTTTGAAGAGCGCAACCGCATCGTTCATCTCCGGCAGGGATCCACCGAACCGGGGATCGGGCTCGATGCCTAGGCCCAAGGCACCCAGAGCCCGGCTCAACGCGCTGAACTTGGCCTTGTTCAGATCCCCACCTTCGGGAAGACGAAGCTGGATGTCCAAAAAAGGCACGACCAACGATCCAGTTGAAGCATCCACCTTCTGTTGCAGGTCTACCATTTCCGACCGGACCAAATCTGGCCACAGGGCTGGGGGTAGCAGGAGCAAAGCTTCTAGTGTCCCGGCCTTTTCTGGATTGCGGCCCATGAAGCGGCTGTAAGTGTCCAGCTGCGGATAGCAGGCTTCAGCGGTCTCCTGCAGCTTGGAGATTGGACCGGACAGGACCGTCACATCCGGAAGGTCCAGTGATGCTTCCAGCATGCCGTGCCCAAAGGATGGGCTAGCCGTCCGGTGCTGGATCTTCAAGCGAGTCTTGTTCTCGGGGATCTTCAGGCCATCGCCAAACCGCTTCCGGTATTCCAGCGCGAACAGCGCATCGAATTCTTTCGGGCATCGCTTGGCCACGGTTTTGGGGCGCATGGTCGGATCCGCGTGGAGCCAGGCCACGGCCCACGCAGCTGGCAGCGACAGCTTCTGCACCGCGTGGGCTGCTAGGCCCACCTTCAGGTCCAGGTTTGAACCGTAGGGGCTCGTGACCAAGGGCACGGTCGCATGAATCTGGGGAACGCCCGCCAAATGCTTAGCGGCCCGGTAATCCAAAAGGCTGGTCGCATAGGTATGGAATGAACCGTTCCCGCCGTAGATCCCCAGGAGTCGGCGGATCTCGCCGAGGATCGCGGCGACTTCCGGATCCGTTTCGGTGCGATTGGCCAAGTCGTGAAGCACCCGTCGTTCGAGCCCATAGAAGTACAAGAACACGAAGCCGATGTCGGCCTGGGGGTCGGACTTCCCGGCCACAAGCCACTTCAGGTACGAGCCCCGGGCTTCAGGGGAAATGCTTTCGTAGCTGGGCCAGTAGTTGGTTTGACGAGTACGGAAGTCCGCCCCTTGGGTCTGGACCTTCTTTTTGGGGTCAATGATGGCGGGTTCGGTCGAGTAGCCCTGGATGGACGCAAGCCCGGTGCCCACATAAACCATCCCCCCTGGGATGAGGTGGTCCGCAACCGTGATGTCCTTTCCAGGGCCCACCCAGAAGGCGGCCGCATCCTGCGTCGAAGGCCGTTCCCGGGGTTCGGAGGTCGCGGACCCCCCAGACCCTGTCGACATGTCCATCCGGATGCTGATCTGAATGGGAAGTCCATCGACGGTGACGGTGTGGGCCACGGACGAGGAATCCTTCGACGGAGAACTTGGAGCGGCCAGGCGGTACCGCCCCAGCCCCTGGGCCAGTTGGAGCATTGAGGGGCGTTCCCCAAGAAGGGCATTCAGTGCGCTCTGATACCAGTCCGGATGGGCCTTCAGATCTTGGTCGACCACGGATGGATCCACGCCGTTCCGGCGCAGCCCGGCCAACAGGTCCAGGTCGTGGGGCAGACCCCGGTTCAGCCCAGAGGCCGGGTGGGTATGTTGAAGGTCCGCTTCCATGGCTGCGGTTTCCGCGACAGCTTCGTGGAGCCCAGGCTTGGCCCCGAACCCGGGGAACCAGGCGAAGAAGCCGGTCTTGGATCGCACCTGGGCTTGGCGAGCCTGGAAATCCTTGATGACGCCTTGGAGCTGGGGTTTGGGCTCCCGGAAGGTTGTCTGGGTTTGGATGTCCAGATGGATGGCTTCCAACACCTCATAGCCGGCCGGTGTAATGGGGCCTTCGACAGGGTGGGGGATAGGCTGCTGATTCGACTGGCGGCTGATGGAATCCACCAGGGAAGCGATCCGGTGTGCGGAATCGGGGCCGATGCCCCTCACTTGCATCAGTCTCTGCGCGCTCCATCCTTGCATCTGGGAGAAGTCGTCGATGCCGGCGTTCCGCAAGGCAGAAAGGCGCAGGCCGGATGCATGGCGTTTCAATTCCTCGACCTTGATGGCCTTCAGGCGGAGGTGCCGGACCTCCCTGGCATAGGCTTGAGCGGTTTTGGTCTCCTGGTCCGTGGCCTGTCGATGAGCGTCATCCACGCTTCGAAGGAGGGCCTGAAGGCGGTTGACGGTGGCGTCAGCCTTCCGGCGAGCCCTTGCCGCAGGCGAAATCGAATAGGCGATTCCGAATCCTGCGACAACGAGCAAAACGAGAAGGAACCACACGGAAGCCTCAGATGTCGAAAAAACGGATAGAAATTCAGTCATACCTTGTACGGACGCGATGCAACTGCGTGTCGCTTCGAAGCTTCGGTAGCATACCTAGATTGCGAGCTCCCCTTTCACCATTTGGAACCTGAGGATGAACATGGCCGATGTCCCGCCCCTTCCTTAGGGCGCCAAAAAGCTCGATCTTCAGGAGGCTGTGCTCACCTTCTTTGACAACAAGTTGGTGTCCGCCGTCAAAGGAGCCAAAGAACATCTGACGGTTCACCTTGGTCCCAATACCAAGACGCTAGATGTCCATCGGACTCGCAGGACCGCTGGAGGGAATGGAGAGCATGAGAAGCTGTTCCGCTTGCCAAATGATCAGTTGGCGAGGTGCCTAGCCTGGAAGAAGGAGAACGCCATCAGCTAGCGGCGTTCACGGCTTGAACAAGTACGAGCCATTGTTGCGGAGGCGGTCCAAGAGGGGTTGGTGCCCACCCGGCGAAGACTTGAAAATCGGATTCAGGGAGTCCCGAAATTCTTCCTTCCGGCCGAGTCGAGTGCTGTGGCCGAGATTTGCACGGATGTAACGCAGCACGTGTGAGCGGCTTCCTGACGAGGTTTGGCGACCGCTTACGAGATGTGTTCATCCTGTGCAGCAAACGCATCAAGGTTGAAATAAATTATCCCGGCCATATCCGCGCGGCCGAATTCACCCGGCAGGGTAGAATTTCAGCACATCCAGATGATGAAAAAGTCCAATCCTAGCCAGGCTCAAGGAAGCCCTTCAACGCCATCCACGGACAAGGGGCTGGCCATGGGCGCGAGCTCAGTTGATTCGGCCGCGGAGGTCAACACAATCATCGCCCAGTGCACCGCCATGGATGATTTGTTACGTGTGATGCTGGAACAAGCGGGGTCAATCTACCCCAGTCCGAATTGGTTATTTGGCGGGATCACCGACATGGAGAACCCTGTGGAGGTGGAGGTTCTGGCCCATTCGCATATGCGCTTGAAAACGGTCTACCTAGGCATGCGCATCCCCATTTTGTGCAGTCCATTCAGCCATCGTATTTTTGAAGAACATTGCGTGAGCTATGTGGGTGAAGATCTCGGAACACTATCGCTTTTGAATTCACATTTTGCGGAGACCTTTGCGCTTTCAAGCTTCATGGGGATTCCACTTCTTTTCTCGAACAAGATCATAGGGGTCCTATACGCGGCCACTTTAAAAGGTGAAAAAGCCTCCGCGCCAACCGAATCCCAGGAGGAAGCCCTGCGGAATCTGGCCCGGGCAGGGGCGCTGGCTTTTCATCAAATAAAAACCAGGACATCCATGTAAGACCAGGTATAGCGCAGCTTCAGGGAGAATCAGGGGCCGAGATGACTTCAAGATTCATATTCCGAATTGGCGGTGATGCAGCACCCTGGCCTCCTGGCGAGCCATAAGCATCTGCCCCCAGGTCTGCCCGCTGGGATGCGTGAGTCGCTGTTGGGACATGTCAGCGCGGACTCAATAATCCGTTCAGGGGATAAAGAAACACCGTTCGGCGGAAGGTCTCGTTAGCTTGTTTGGCAAGTTCTAGAATCCACCGTGCGAATCCAGATATGGCTCAGGAAATGAGCGACTCAACCTAGTTCAACAGAGTGGGAGTTTTGTGTTTTCAAGATCCCAATTCGACAGACATCAGACCTTCAAAGCTTCTGGGCTCATTCATATATTTCAGGACCCCAACTCGAAACCAACCTATATTCTCGTCCCATTTTATAACCATCGAGCTGTGCCTTTCGCTGGTCAACTAAGCGCTGTGGCGCAACTTTCTAGCGGTGTAAGTGTGGGCATCAGCAACCGGCACGGCTCAAGGGAGGGCTCATGCAAGGCTTCGTGAAAGCGTTGCTCGTCGCAGGAATTTCCATCGTGTGCATGCATGTCCTCGCTCAGGATGCACCTGTGGCCAAGGAGCAATTTAGGACCCAGCTTACCGTTACAATTCCCGTCCCAAAGCAACCCAAGGAAACCGAGCAGCAGAAGGCCGCTCGTGAGGCGAAGGAAGCTGTGGACAAGAGTCTGGAGGCAGCAGCCGCCAAGGCGGCCCTTCCTGGACCACGCACGCGCTGGGTCATTATCAATCTCGCAAAAAAGGGCAAGGGTGTCATCGCGTTGGATGTGCAAACTGGCAAGGACAAGAAAGAGTTGCCCCTTGTGACTGCACTCCTTAAGGCGCTCGAACTTCAAGCGAAATTCACCAAGCTTATTGGGGCAACGGTACTACCTGCGCCCGGGTCCGGAAGCGGACCGAAGGAGTTGAGCCAAGCGGAGTTGCTGGACCTCATGGAAACGGCCTTTGGGGGAACCCCGACCTCTGAGGAAACCTCGGATGGCTTGCGGATCAAGTTGAATTCGAAATTCGAGGAGGTTCTCGCCCTTATAGAACAGGCGCAAAACGATGTGGCCGACCAGATGGACTTCACAGCGAGTGACTACGCCGACCCTGCACGTTGGGTGAACTGGAAGGGTGCAAAGGTCCGAGTCATCAGTATCGCCGCGAACGACAACGGAAACACAACAGGCGTCATTGATGTGACAGAACCGGAGCGCAAGAGTCGGATCCAGCAGGACATGGAATCACTGTTGAAGGCCACAAATGGCGGCAAAAACTTGTTAATGAGTGTACGCGGGGCCACCCCACAGCCCATGCCGCAGTACATCGCGTTCGAAAGAACTTACACACTGAACGAATGGCGAGCGGCAGTCGAAATCAACGCCAAAGCGCTTGACAAGAGTGGAACCACCGATCCAAAGGAAACGGCGTCGTTCAAGCAGGTGATGAACACAGGGAGTTGGGAGTCCTTCTATTTGAGCCTAGACATTCCTGTAAGTAAGGTGAAGGTGACGGAGGACACCCACCTGGATGCGAAGGACAAGCCTTCGGAGTTCCTCGTCGGGTTCAACTGGCTCATCGGCTCTAAGACCGATTTCGGGAATACGAAAGCGAGTCCTTCCGGCTTTGTCTTAAAGGCGTTCATTAAGCCTTCTAGCAAACCGCTTGACCAATTCGGTGGCGCCATTGGATACCGTTTCGGGGATCATACCTTCTCAAACGCTACCTTGAGCGGTGCGCTTTCTGCTCTGACCATCAACGCAGGCTGGATTTGGAACCGAGAGGAGAGGCTGTTGCTCAGCGGCACGAAGACCAACGCCTACCCTGGGCAGTTTGTGTTGAGCATCGGCTTCAACATGGATAAAGCGGCTGAATGGTTCAAGAAGTAGCAAGTATCAGCCTGCTCTTGAGCCAGCAATAGCCAAAGAGGAGACAGTGGACGCCAGTGAGAAGTATTTAAGCGATGAACCACAGAAAAGAAATGTTTGGTACACCTAGTAAATTTCTGACAGGAGCAAGGCATGTTTCATTTGAGCCTCAAAGGAAATATCACAATATTTCTACTTGTGGGTTTTCTCTCCCTACTTGGTTTGGGGTGTAAGCGGAACACTAATGCCGTCAACCGACCTTTTGCAGTGGGCACAAAGGTATACGGCCTGGGCTTCGTGGAGTTCACCCAGGACAGCATACTGGAG
The DNA here is from genome assembly GCA_016720465.1 of Holophagaceae bacterium. Taxonomy (NCBI): domain Bacteria; kingdom Pseudomonadati; phylum Acidobacteriota; class Holophagae; order Holophagales; family Holophagaceae; species Holophagaceae bacterium. Next base: position 124,309 of record JADKKO010000004.1, on the reverse strand, counting down.
CGCCCTGGGCCCCTTGCCTTCTGGACAATGAAAACCAAGGGTGACTCTCAGTCCGGCGAGGGCTCGCCGCCCTTGATGGCCTCAGACAAGGAAGCATTCTGGGCACAACTCAGGCAGGAGGCCCAAACCTCCGGTCGGTTGACCATCTTTGTTCACGGGTATGACACTCGACTACAAACCGCCGCAGACCGAGCGAAAAATCTAGACGACCGTGGACCCGTGCTGCTGTTCAAGTGGGCTAACCCTGTGCTCCACCACAACTGGATTGCTAGATACAAGCTCACGAGCTGGTGGTACGCCTCTGACACCTACGACCAACACGCCAAAATCGCGAGCGAAGTAACCACCTCGTTCTCAAAGGTCCTTGATGAGATCGGGACGAGATTCCAAGGCATCCCTGTCCATCTCGTTGGGCATAGTCATGGGACCCGCCTGTTGATCAGCGCCTTCTCCCATTCGACACTGAAAGCAGATCGAATGGCCCTGATCGAGGGCGACACACCGGCTGAAGAATTTGAAGGAAAAGATGGGAAGGCCGCTCAGTGGCTGCGGTCGGGCAGGCTAAAAAAAGTGGTGAACTACGCATCTACTGGAGATCCCACGATGGGAGTCTCTAGAATGCACAACCATCAAATAATCCTTGGTTCTCTACATCGCTCAGTTAACCCCCCCCTAAAATCTCCTGCCAACTACAATCCAACGGATATAGGCAGCTGGCCCTATTTACCTGTAGACATCGGTTGCTGGAAAGGCCACGTGCTCCGTGACGACAGTTTCTACGGGCATAGCGAATTCTTCTATTCAGAGCAGCTTATCGCTCATTTCAGATACAGGGTCCTCGGATTGCCGGCGGACCAGACTCTGGGGAAGCGAATCAGGGAGGAAGTGTGGCCACAAAACGACATGGAGCACTTCCCTACCATCAAGTCTGCGAGTGGACCCAGCGACGCTCTGATTATCCGTATCAGGGAAGTTGAATGCCCCTGCGACAAGGAAAAACTGGGAGCATTCGGGAATTAGCGGAGGCTTTGTTTGCTTCACGCTTGCGTCTTCCTGGGTACTAGCAATAACAGGATGGGAATCCAAGTTGGCCTATGACTCTTTCGACACGCTTCCCTCGTATGGTTTGGCCCTGAACCAAACAGCACGGGCCTTCTCTTTGCTTCCGCCACCGTTAAGGCATGCCTCTCACCCCACCAATATGTAGGCCCCTGAACGGGGCACAGCTCCTACTTCAGAAGACTGCCCGCTACCCACTAAGAAATCTGAGGAGGTGTCCACGGTTCATTGCGCGGTGGGCCTGGAGGGACCTTGCAAATCCTTCCTTGAACCTCCTCTCAGCCGCTTCCGAATTTACCTCCTCAACGAAAGACATTCTTCTTTGTAGGGGCGGCGCCCTCGCGCTGTTGGAATTCGGCCCGAGGGAGTTTGTTTGTGTCGGCGCACAAAAATGATCATAAAATTTAGCTAAATATATCAAAATGAAATAAAATTTTTCATATTTCGTTTCCGAAATCAGGAGGACACCGTGAACTCAACTGGCTGGTCGCATCGAAGGTTTCTGATGGGCGTGGCCATCCTAACGCGCGTGGTCTCCGCCGCGGCCCAGACCGTTCCGAGTTCCATAAAGGACGACCCCCGCTCCGTCTACCAGCGGCGCATCCATCCGAAGGAACTGGTCGAACGACTTGATTGGGCGGGCCGCATCAATGACCTCCTGAAAGCGGAACCGGGGGACATGATCGTCACGGCAGTGGGCGACATGATCTTCAACCAGCCCATCAGCCACCTCACGGATCCAGACCGCGCTGGGCTCTTGCAGATTATGCAAGAAGCGGACATCGCTTACGGGAACATGGAATTTTCGATGAATGATCGGGCGGACCTCCAACGCCCCTTTTACAATTTCCGGGCGCCCAGGGACTTCCGATGGGAGTTGGCGCGTACCGGCATCAATATGGTGAGCCTAGCCAACAACCATGCTCTGGATTTTGGGCCAGAGGGACTCAAGGAGTCCCTGCTGGCCCTGGATCACTCCAACATCACTTACGCGGGGGCAGGCAACACGCTCGCAGAGGCACGTAAACCGGGGCGCATGCAGGTGGGGGGCCACAAGATCTCCATCGCGCTGCTGTCCTACATGCGTTATTGGACCGCCAAGTACCGCACCAAGGATCCCAATGGTCCCTCCTTGGCCACTATCGATCCGGCCGTGATTCTGATGGCGAAGGACGGCAAGGTGGAAAAGGTGGAGGGCCCCCTGGAAAGCGACGTGATGGCCATGGAGGATGATGTGATCCTCGCCAAGCGCCGCTCGGATGTGCTGCTTGTTTCGCTGCACAACCACGACGTTACCCACCATCGCGCTTACGGCATCCAGGATGCGACACCTCCCAATGACGAGATCATGTTCCGCCGGGCCGTGGATGCCGGGGCTGACTTTGTGATCGGAACCGGACCCCATGTGCTCCGTGGCATCGAGATCTACAAAGGAAAACCGATCTTCTACAGCCTTGGGGATTTCATCTACCAATACCGGACACCGGACCGCATTCCTGTCGACCTGATCCACCAGCGGGATATCGAGATGCCTTGGTCTGCCGATGTCTCCGTCTGGGACCGGCGCGATTCCCGCGAGGTCATGGAGACCGTGATGGTCCGCATGACCCTGAACCAGGGGAAGCTGAAGCGGATTCAGCTTCTGCCCGTCACCATCGATGATGAGGGTCCGCTTTATGGTGTGCCGCGTCTAGCCGGATCCAAGCGTTCGGGCGAGATCATCGCCTTGATGCAAAGGCTTTCCAAGCCCTTTGGCACCAAGATCGTCAGCCGAGGCTGGTACGCCGAAGTCGAATTCTAGCGGTCCGCCATCAACCATGCAGTGGCAAGGGCGAGGCGTGCCATGCGGCTGACGCGGAGATAGTCCCCGGCTGCATCCTGGGCCACGGCCCCAATGGTGGAGAGGGCAACAAGAAGAGCCAGGCAACCAGGAAGGCTCTGCCTCACAGCGGGCCCCAATAGAAGAAGAGCGTCGGAGGCACTAACAGTGCGAATGCCAGGACCACCAGGATGAGCATGAGGGGCAGGAACCAGCGGGCCCAACGATCCCAAGGGATCTTTGCCGCGCCCAGCACGCCCATGGTCACGGCGCTGGTGGGCAGGATAGGGTTGATGAGTTCCGATAGGGAAAAGCTGTAGACGCAAGTCTGGCGCGTGATGCCAACCAGATCGGACAAAGGCGCCAGAACCGGCATGGTGAGCGCGGCTTGAGCCGTTCCAGAGTGGATGAAGAAGTTGATGAAGCACTGAACCAGGAACATCACCTGGGCGGTCATGGCTCTGGGCAGCACACGGATGGCGGTTGAACTATAAAGCAGCAGGGTATCCATGATCCGTGCATCGTTGGCGATGACCAACAGCGCGCGGGCACAGGCCACAATGAACACCACGCCCACCATATCCTTTGCACCAGCGATGAAATGCTTCGCAATGGTGCTAGGCCCCATGCGGGCGATGAGTCCGACGAAGATGCCCATGCCAAGAAAGAGGGCGGCAATGGCTTCCAGGTACCACTGGTATTTCAGGACGCCGTAAACCAGCAGGATCAGGGCTCCGAGGAACGTCAGGAGTGCGAGGACGTGGGAGGTGTTCCAGGCATCTCCAGATTCTGCCGAGACGGTTGATCCGCGGGCCAAGTCGATGTCCCGGACGGGACTGAGCTCTGGGTTCCGCTTGATTTTGGCAGCATAAACCATCACGTAGGCGATCACTACGCCGGTGGCGACAACCCAGGCGACCACCCGGTATCCCAAGCCTGAATAGATGGGGACGCCCGCGATGCCCTGGGCTACGCCGACAGTGAAGGGATTGAAGAAGGCGCAGGCGAAACCTGCGGCGGCACCGAGAAAGGGGATGCTGGTGCCCACGATGGAGTCATAGCCGAGGGCCCGTGAAAGGGCGATAAAGATCACGATGAACGGGATCAGTTCCTCCGCCATGCCGAAGACCGCCCCGGCCAGGGAGAATATGGTCATCAGCACCGGGATGAAGAGCGCTTCCATGGCCGGATGGCGTTGCACATGGACCATCAACCGTTTGATGCCCTGCTCCACCGCGCCGGTTTCCTGGAAGACGGCGAAACTGCCTCCGATGATGAGCAGGAAGGAGATCAGTCCGGCCCCGTCCAGAAAGCCCTTGATGGGCGCCAGGAATAGGGTTTGAAGGCCCAGGTAGGTCTTAGGAAGCAGGTGGAAGGTCCCGTCCACGGGCACCTTGATCCGACTACCATCCGGCAGCACCTTTTCGAAGCGCTCGAACTCGCCCGAGGGCACGATCCAGGAGAGGATCAGCACCAGCGCGATCAGGGCTCCAACGATCACAAGGGTGTGGGGCATCTTCAGGCCTACCGGCGGAACCGGAGGCCGGGGCGTGGTGGCTTGTTCTTGATCGTTCACTCAAACATCCCCTTGGTTTGCATGCGTCCGGCCTTCATGAGGAGACAGCCCTTGGCGATGACGGTGCGGATCTCAAAGTCACGGGGATCCACCAGGACGATATCCGCGTCCATGCCCGGCGCTAGGCAACCCTTGCGCCGCAGCTTCAGGATGCGGGCGGGATTCTGGGTGATTACACGGAGGGCTGTCTGCAGGGGAATGCCTTCCTCGAGCACGGCCTGCCGCATGGCCGGGAAGAGCGAGGTGACTCGGCCCACTGAAATGCCCCGCAGGCGGCCGTTGCGATCCCAGTCCGGCAGGCTGCCTTGGCCATCGGAGGTGAATGTGATCTGGCCAGGATCCACGCCTGCCTCCAACATGCGGCGCAGAGCCTCGGCGCATGGGATCTCCCCGTCCTCCAGATATGCGGGCAGGGTCGAGGTCGTGAAGTCCACGAAGCCGCCAGCTTTGGCATAGGCGATGCCTTCCTCAAACAGGCCAGGGTTCCGGTTGATGTGGGTGGGGAGCATCTGGGCGGCGGATAGTTCGGTCTCGGTGAGGATGCGTCGGAGGAATTCGAGCCCGCGCGGCCCATCACCCAGATGGACATTCACGATTCCGGCTTTGCCCGAAAGCAATCCACCACGTCGCGCCATAGCCACCACCTGGGCGAAAGCCTCGAAGGTGGGCTGACTCGATCGGTGGTCGGACAGGGCTACTTCGCCGGCGCCGATCACTTTGTCGATGAAGAGCAGGTCATCCTCAAGGCTGGGCATGAGCGTGCGCAGGGGGAGGCCGTACGAGCCCGAGTAGACGAATGTGCTGATGCCTTCTTCCTCCAGGCCCTTGGCCTTGGCCAGGAGTCCCGCCATGCTCCGCGTTTGGCCGTCGGTCCCAAGGCAGCCCACCACAGTGGTGACACCCCCCTTAATGGCATCCGTGAGAGGCAAGTCTGGTGTGCGGGTGGCGAAACCCCCCTCTCCGCCACCGCCCATGATGTGGACGTGGCCGTCAATAAAACCGGGCAGTGCCTTGAGGTTCCGGGCGTCGATAACCTCGCAGTACTTGCGGGGGACGCGAATGTTCGGTTCCATGCCCAGGATCACCCCACCGCCAATGAGTAGATCGCACTGGCCGCCCGGTTCCGGGGCGTAGATGTCGGCATTCTTGATCAGGAGCAACATGGGACTCCAACCGGACCGCGAGGTCCTGAGCACATTCAGAAGACGCGGGACACGGGCAGGCTGGCGCCAGGCCGCGCCAGGTCACGGAAACCAGGGTAGCCATAGAGTCCATAGAGGAGGCAGGGCTCGAGCAGCTGAATGGCACGGCGGGCCAGGTCCTGGTCAAGGGGGACGAGGAGTGAGCCTACGGGCAGATCGAGATCAGCTACCGCGAGGCGCTCGACGATCTGCCGGTCCTTGTAGCGTTGGTACAGATCGTCGTAGGGCTCCTCGAGGCGGAGCAGGCGGCACCGCTCCACCCGCATGCGGCGGGGCGCCACCAAGGTCTCCCAGCGCAGGCCTTGGGCCTCCAGCACAGGGATGAAGCGCGCCGCGGCCGAGGCCTCGATGACGTAGGCCCTAGGAGTGGGCACACTGCCTTTTACCACCAGGTCGGTCATGTCGTTGGCGGTGGGTACGTCCAGCACGCGGCCCGAAGCTGCTTCCGTGATTTTGACTGTGCTGACCTTCCCATCGCGATTCGCCCAGAACACGTTGGTGGCGATGAAGGGCGGCAGAGGTTCACGCCGGGCCCGTTCAGCGAGCTTTCGGATGCGGTTCCGCCAAGGTCGATTGCCGAGCAGGTGCTGGTATAGGATGCGGTAGCCATCCACCCGTTCGCCCAGATCGGCCTGGGGATCGGAGGCCCGGTGGCGCACACCGGACTCGATGATGAAGGACAGCGCTCCCAATGTGCCCATTCCGTTGCGGCCATCGTCCACTTCGGGGGTGGAGGGGCGCGTCTCCTCCTCGGGCGGCGGCCCACCCACACTGTAGCGGCGGTATGGGTGACCCGCCTTCTGCAAGAGTGGAGCGGCCGAGGCCACTGCCTCCATGCCTGCTCTCTTGAGGTACTCCGGAATCAGCGGGTGGTTCGCTCCATCCATGGTGATGATGGGCCAGGCTTCCCAACCTTTGGCGCGGTATCCATCTCCATCCCTGCCAAATTCATGGCTGTCCACAGCCAGGTGGGGCCGGATACGGCGAGCCACCTGGTGCAGAGCCCGGGTTTCGGGTTGGGCCATGAGGAGGTGGTCACGGTTCAGGTCGGCGTCGACTCCATTGGTGCGCCGGTGGGCCTCAGCGCCGTCAGGATTGAGCATGGGCATCAAATAGAGGTCCACATCCTCGGGTAGGAGGTCGGGATGGCGAGCGAGGTCGCGGATCAGGGTGAGCTGGGCATCCTTGCCCGCCACCTCGTCCCCATGCTGCTGGGCGTAATAGAGCACGCGGAAGCGCGCCTTTGCTCCACCCCGGTTGAGACGCACCAGGAAGAGCTTTCTCCCTTGAGTGCTGCGTCCCTCTTCGGTGACGGTGATGAATCCGGGCCGGACAATTTGTTGCAGGAAGCTCGACATCTCATCGTAAGAGATCGTCCTGTGCATGGCCCGATGGTCGACAGGGATGAGCGCTTGCGGGAGTCCGGCGGACCCGAAGGTGGAGAGACACAGCAGGATCCCAGCGGACCGCAGGAACGGAGCAACGCTCATGGCTTGGAGACCTTCCTCGTGGCGAGGTCGATGGATTGGCCGGGGCAGAGAACGTGTATGCGCAGATCTCGGAAAGAGGTCCCGTTCGCAACCATGTCCGAGGGATCGAAGACCATCACGGAGCGTTTGCCCGCCACCACCGCTATTCCGCCTTTTACGACCAGGGCCGTAGCCTCATCGATGCCTAGACCCAGGTAGTCAGGGTGTTCCATGATCAGGCTGAAGAGGCGGTTCTCTCGATTCCGGCGCAGGAAGTGCTGGTCCACGACCACGCGCTCAGGTAGGGAAGCCCATGCCTTCGCGGGTGCGATAGGCCCCTGGGCCGAACTCGGAAAGGGATTCAATACCGTTCCGATCTTCCCCAGTGAGCATGAGCTTCGACATGATCGCCGCACCCGCACTGGTGCCACCGATCACCGCGCCCGCCTCGTAGCGTTCCCTGATCACGCGATGAAGGGGCGTGCCGACGATCTTGTCGCCCACCCGGTTCTGATCCCCTCCGCTAAACCAGAATCCAGTGCAGCTCCGGGCCTTGTCCAAGTTCTCGGGAAGGGAGGACTGCTCGCGCGTCCGCACATCGATGGCCACCAGGGTGAGCCCGGCCTTGTCGAGATCCTGCCTCCATTCCTTTATTGCGCCCTCGGGATCTTCGGTAGAGGTGGGAATGATGCCCACCATGCCACCGCGGCCCCCGGCTGCCTGGAGGAAGGCGTCCATGATGTCCTGGGGCATCCCCCCGCCACCCACGATGACCAAGGTGCCCTTAGGTGGCGGTACAGAGGCCCCTGTTTTCAAGCCAGAGAACACCAAGGCAAGAACAAGAAAGAGCTGCTTCATGGTCCCATCCCATCACACAGCGGCGGGGCGGCTATCCACGCACCCCGCCGCTTGTTTCATATTCAATCTGGATTCGAGATCAGAACAGGAATTTGGCCCCGATGCGGAACGTCCGCGGCGGCTCCTGGTCGAAGACCATGTTGTAGTAGGCGCTATCGTACCGTTCCCCTCTGGAAGTGACGGCCGCGTCATTCAGGACATTGAACACGTCCACGAAAACCTCTACAGCTTTCTTGCCACCCAAGCCAAAACGGTGAGAAGCGCGAAGATCCAGCAGTCGGCGGGCATCGTAGGAACTGGAGCCGAGCGGCTCAATGTTGACGTAGTAGTACTCGCGGTTGCTCAGGCGGGAGGTCCGAATGAAACGGGTGTAGTGGAGACCACTGAGATAGACAAAGCTGGCATTGAATCGCGTCCCCCAGGGGGCCTTGTAGGAGGTTCGCAATTTGACTTCGTCATCGTTGAAACCAGGAAGGGAGCCTTCATTGTTGTACTGGGACCCGATCCATTCTCGCCCGGAGGAGTAGCCATTTGATTTCAGGAGGTTGCCCTTGTTGCTGGCCTTGGTGTAGCTGAAGTTCATATCCCAATCCGCGGTGAAGCGCCCGTCCACGGAGACTGTTGTGGCTGTGTACGTACGCTTGGCATTGGAATCGTTGGTGATGTAGAAGTCGTGTGGGGGTCAGGTTCAAGTCTGAGTTGAAGCCAGGTCGCCGGAAGGTCAGCACCTCGCTGGTGAGGGGATTGGTCACAGATGTGGTGGAGGAGGATAGGGGCAGGCGGTCGAAGCGGGCGATCAGATCCTTGCCGTTCCGGCGCACGTAACTCGCGGCCGCCACCCAGTTCTTGCTGAACCGCTTCTCCACTGCGAACTGGATCTCGTCAAAGTAGGGGTGCTTGGTGTCGGGGTTGATGTTGCTCTGCTCGCTCACGCGGTTGCGGAAGGTGTCTTCATTGAAGGCCGGCAAGGGGTACTCCGCCAGCGGGTTGGCTAGGTTGTGCAGAACGACCACCTGTGCGTCGTCATAATTCGGCCACCAGTAGCGCTTCTCGACCGGATAGGCACCGGGGATTGCGCGGTCGTAGCTGGCGCCGGAAAGTCCGTCGTAATACCTGCCGAAATGGCCTTTGATGGCGAAGGTCTTGGCGGCGTCCGGCGTCCAGGTGAATCCGAGCCGTGGGGCTATCGTGGTGGTATTCCACTGGTCCCCGCCCTTAAATTGCTCCAAGCGGAGGCCGGGCCGCAGGAGCAACTGATCGTTGACGGTCCAGGCGTCCTGCATGAAGAAGGTGTTGCGCTCCAGCTTCGTGTCGAAGTCCCAGCCGCCGCCTACCTGGACATAGTCTGTGTAAACCGTATCGCCATCCGCGAGCGCGTTCAGGGAAATACCGCCGGGGTACCAAGTTCTTTCCTTGTCTCGGGCCCGGTCGATATCTAGGCCGAACTTCAGGGCGTGGGAGCCCTTCCCGGAGGCGATGAACCAGTCCAGGGAGGCCAGCAGGCCCACGCGGCTACGGGTGTTCTCGAAGGCCTGGTAGGTGTTGTTCATCTGTTCGAAGCCGACGTATTTCGCATAGCCAGGGATGGAGGAATTCGCGGGCACAGTGCCGTCGACATAGAGCGAATAGCCCTCGCCGTTGTAGGCCTTGTGGTCGTCAATGCCGTTGTAGCCGCTGGCCCTGAGGGTCAGCACCATGCTGCTGTTAAGGGTCTGCAGCCACTCAAGTCCGTAGGTGAAATTCGGACCTTCCTGCTTGCGGGTGGCCTCGGGCGCGAGGACGCGGCTGGCTCCGCGGTGGTCCGTTTCGACGGTGTCATAGTCCATGAACAGGGACAGGGTGGCCGAGGGCGCGGCTTGGAGGGTCAGGTTCCCCATGGCCCTTGGAGTGGACCGCTTCTCTGAGACCGGGCTTCCCACCGGCGTGCGCTCGATGGAGATCGCCTCGATGGAAAAGAAGTACCAGAGCTTGTCTTTGATGAAGGGGCCGCCGAAGTTTAGCGCGAGGTCGGAGGCCGTATCACCGACTTTGCGAACGGTGATCTCCGGGAAGGAGGGGTCCGGCGAATTGCGGTTCGCGCTCCAGCTATCCTTCTGATAGTAGCCCGCCAGGGAGCCCGAGAACTGGTTGCCCCCCTTCTTGATGACACCGTTGAAATAGGCGCCGGAAAAGCCGCCGAATTCCGCGCCTGCACCGACGCCGCCGATCTGGACCTCCTCGAACCAGTCCGGGTTTACCTGCACCCAGGCTTGTCCCGCTGAGGAATCGCCGACGTTAATGCCGTTGATCAGGTAGGCGTTGGAGTTGTCGCGGTCGCCCCCGAAACCCGAAGCGGATACTCGTGCGCCCGAGCTGACGGTCAGGTTGATTCCCGGGGTCAGGGCGGCGATGGCAGCGATGTCACGCTTGATGGGCAGGTTTTCAATGTCCTCTGCCCTGAAGTTCCGGGTCATCGTTGACGCCATTTCCTCGTTGCGTAATTGCCCCACCACCTCGACCACGGTTGATGCCTCAGGAGCCAGGCGGAAGTCAACGACGGTTGTCTTGCCGAGCTCAGCAACCTCACTCGTCTTTCGGGCGGGAAAGCCCTTCGCCTCGACCACAATCAAGTAGCGCCCCGGAGGGAGCGTCGGAATGCGATATCGGCCGTTTTCGCTGGTGACCGTCGACCTGGCTCCACCGATGAGCGAATCGGAGGTCACCCGAACCACTACCCCCTGTAGGGGTTTTCCAGTTTGGTCCAGGACTGTGCCTGAAAGAGCCGAGGTTGTCGTGCCTTGGGCCATCAAGGCCGAGGGGGCCGCCACGAGCGCCAAAATGAGCGCAGCGAATCGGGTAGATTGTGATGCTCGAATCATGTGACCTCCGGTTGAATGAAAGATTTGTTTAAAAAATATTGCTTATTCAATCAGAGAGTCAAGTTTTTATTCATATTGGATCAATCAACTAGAATTGCCACAGCTTTCCATCACATGGCCTCAGGGGAATCGAAGGCACATTGGAGATACCTGATGAGCCGGGAAGCAGGGCTCCAACCCAGATCACTCCTTGGCGTATTTGCTGCGGGCGGCCCGCTCCAACTCTCTGAATTTGTTCCGGGCCAGTTGGGGGTCCTGGCTGGCGATGGAAGTGGCGATGGAGGTGGCGATGGCGTGGGCCAGGACGCCGAAGGCGGTCAGGCTATGGGAGAAGAGCAGATTCTCCCCGGGGATGGGCAAGGTAAAGGTGGCTGACTTGGCCAAGGGTGAGTTCAGGTTGTCCGTGAAGACCAACACGGGGATGCCCCGCTTCTGGGCGTAGGCAGCCGCGTCCAGAGTCTCCCGGGTATAGGGGGTGGTGCTTATGGCGATAAGCAGATCCTTTCCGGTGAGCACCCCCACCTGGCCCGTGAAATCATGGGGATTCCCCTCCATCACCGGGAGGCCAGTGCTGACGAGGAGGTAGGCCAGCTGCCGGGCCATCAAGGCCGAGACGCCGTCCCCGATGACTAGGCGGATGTGGCTGGCCATCACCTGCTTCACGACCCGCTGGAGGAGCTTCTCGTCCACGGAATTCACCAGCAGCTCAATGTTCCGCATGTCTCGGCGGGCCACCTCCAAGAGGGTCGTCGAAGCCTGCATCGGGGCCTGCAGGAGACGCTCCCCACGGTTGTAGTGCTTCTTGGCGGCGCTAACGAGAGCTTTCCGCATCTCCAGGTAGCCCGAGTACTCCAGCTTCTTGGCGAAGCGAACCACGGTGGCGACACAAGTCATGGACTTCGCAGCCAGTTCCTCAACGCCCCAGAGGGCCGCCTCATTGATATTGGCGATCAGGCAGTCCGCGATCTGCCGTTGGCTGGGGGATAGGCCCCGCGCACTGTGCAGGCGGTTTAGCAAAGGGTTCTTCGAGGCGGACATGGTGCCTAGGATAGCGCGGTCAGACTAGGACCTAGATCCGGCCAGCCCCGACGGAACGGGCAGGCCCTTCAGAACGGAGTCGCCCCCAGGGGTGCTGTCTCCATCTGCCACAGAATGCGCAAGAAGGCCACAGGGGCCTTCTTTTCCGAATCAGTCAAGTGGGCTGTTGGAACTGGTTGAAGTACTCCACGGTGTCTTCAAGGACCACAAAAGAGCAGCTCACTTCTCCTTGGACCTCTCTGGCTCTGGATTGGATCTAGGCATTTGAGTAGCGATCCTACTTGCTTCATTCACTTTTTTGATTAAGCTAGTAATTGATTACTTACTTTATGGAGACGACAGCCTTGGACATCCACCCAAAACATCTACCCGCAGATGAACGACGAGCGGTCACCGTCGAGGCCGTTGTTGCGTTGGCGAGTTCTGGAATCCCCAGCGAAATCACAACAGCAGCCATTGCCAAGCATATGAACCTGACTCAAGGCGCGCTGTTTCGTCACTTCCCAACGAAAGACGCCATCTGGCAGGCTGTGATGGAGTGGGTGACAGATCGCCTCTTGGCACAAATTGATCAGGCTACGCAAGGCATAAAATCCCCACTGGCAGCGATGCGGGCCATGTTCATGAGCCATGTCGAGTTCGTGGCCGAGCACCCCGGGGTGCCCCGGATGATGTTCGGTGAGTTGCAACGCGCCAAATTCACCCCGGCCAAACGCGTGGCACAGGCGTTGATCCAGCGCTACGCCGAGCGTGTTCAGGCCCACGTTGAGCAAGGCAAAGCCATAGGGGAGATCTCACCGGAGGTGGACACCAATGCCGCGGCCACGCTGTTCATTGGAACCATCCAGGGCCTGGTCATGCATTCCTTGCTCTCGGGCGATATCCAACGTATTCGCACCGACGCACCTGGTGTATTCGCCATTTATCAGCGTGGTGTGAGGAGCACACAATGAAAAGTTTCCTGTCGACCCATGGCCGAAACCTGGCACTTGCCGGGGTTCTTATGCTGTTGCTTGGCTTGTTGGCGTATGTCGCCTTGCGCGCGGGTCCACTGGCGCCTGTGCCGGTGACCCTGGTGACGGTCGAGAGCCGAGGGATCACACCCGCTCTCTTCGGCATTGGTACCGTAGAAGCGCGGTACCTCCACAAGATTGGGCCGACGTTCGCCGGTCGGGTCAAGCGCGTGGAGGTTCAACCGGGCGACCACGTCAAGATGGGGCAGCTGCTCGGCGAAATGGACCCAGTCGATCTAGATGACAAGATCAACGCCCAGGATGCATCACTCAAGCGGGCAGAGGCCAGCGTGCTAGCGGTGGAAGCACAAATCCAGGAAGTCAGTGCCCGCAAATCTTTTGCTGAAACCCAGGCCAAGCGCTACGAACAATTGCTGATCGCCCGCTCGGTGAGCGAAGAAGCTTTCGAAGCGAAGCGGCAAGAATCGCAGGTCGCGCAGGCCAGTTTGGCGGCGGCCCGCGCCAACCTCGACGCCACTCGCCAGGAACTGGCTCGTGTCCGCGCGGAACGTGACGGCCTGCACCGGCAGCGCACCAATCTGCTGCTAGTGTCGCCGGTGGATGGACTCGTTACCCGGCGTGACGCCGACCCCGGCACCACGGTGATCGCTGGTCAGACAGTAGTGGAGGTGGTGGAGCCCGGAAGCGTTTGGATCAACGTTCGCTTCGATCAGCAGCGTGCGCTGGGGTTGCGAGCCAATCTGCCAGCACAAATAGTCTTGCGCTCCCAGGCTGGTGATCCGCTAGCCGGACGGGTATCGCGCATAGAGCCTCATGCCGATGCCGTCACTGAAGAAGTCTTGGCCAAGGTCGAGTTCAATCAGCGCCCACAAACGCTGCCACCCATCGGTGAATTGGCCGAAGTGACGGTTGCGCTGGCCGCACAAAAACCGATGCCTGTCGTGCCCAATGCCAGCGTGCAACGTGTCGACGGACATCTCGGTGTGTGGGTCGTCCAGGACGGCAGCTTGCGCTTTGCACCCGTCAAGACGGGCGCGACCGACCTCGAAGGACAGGTACAGATTCTGGAGGGTCTCAGCGGTGGTGAACGCGTCGTTGTTTACAGCAAGAAGGCGCTGGATTCGAACAGCCGCATCAAGATCGTCGATCGCATCGTAGGCAAATCGTCATGATCAGCCTCGCGGGACGCGACATTCTGCATTCCTGGGGCAAGTTCGTATTCACGGGCATCGGACTGGGGCTGCTGATTGGTGTGACGCTCACCATGGCCGGCGTGTATCGCGGCATGGTGGATGACGCCAATGTGTTGCTCGACAATAGCGGAGCCGATCTATGGGTGGTGCAGCAGGACACGCTTGGCCCCTACGCTGAATCGTCAAGCATTTATGACGATACTTATCGCGGGATCCTAGGCATGTCGGGCGTAGCTCGGGCCGCCAACGTCACGTACCTGACGATGCAGGTGCGGCAACTAGTGGATGGCGGGACGCGCGATGTGCGAGCCATGGTGGTCGGCATCACACCCGATGGCCCGGGTCATCCGGGACAGCCCGGATACCTAGTGGATGGGCGTCACCTCACGCGCGGCCATTACGAGGCTGTCGCCGATATCGCCACTGGCTTCGCGCTGGGCGAGCGCATTCGCATCCGGCGAAACGAGTTCACCGTGGTGGGGCTCACGCGCCGAATGGTTTCCTCGGGTGGCGACCCGATGGTTTTCATACCGATCAAGGATGCGCAAGAAGCCCAATTTCTCAAGGACAACGATGCCATCGTGCGGCAACGAGCCCGCACCGCTCAAAATCCGGCTCTGAACCGACCCGGCGTTCCCGGTCTGCTTAATGCCGTCATCGCCTCGCAAAGCACGAACCCCACCGTCAACGCCGTGCTGGTGCAGGTCAAACACGGCGCCGATCCAGATACTGTGGCTGAGCCGATCCGCCGCTGGAAGAGGCTGACCGTTTACACCCGCACGCAGATGCAAGACATCCTGATCAAGAAATTGATTGCTACTGCGGCAAAGCAAATCGCCATGTTCCTGGTGATCCTGGCAATTGTCAGCGCCGCCATCGTGGCCTTCATCATCTACACGCTCACGATGGGCAAGATCCGCGAGATTGCGGTGCTCAAGCTCATCGGCACCAAGAACCGCACCATCGCCGCGATGATCCTTCAACAAGCCGTGGCCTTGGGGCTCATCGGCTTCGTGGTGGGGAAGATCTCCGCCACGTTCTGGGCGCCGATCTTTCCGAAGTACGTGTTGCTGGAGTCCGGCGACGCCGTGCGCGGCTTCGTGGCGGTCATGGTGATCTGCGTGCTTGCCAGCGTACTGGCGATTCGCGCGGCGCTCAAAGTTGATCCTGCGGAGGCCATCGGTGGATAAGCAATATTCCGATTCATCCGGGCGCGGCATTCGCATCGAAGGGCTCAAGAAGCGTTATGGCCATGGCGATACGGCCGTGGACGCGCTCAAGGGCGTGGACATGTATGTCGCTCCAGGTGAAGTCGTGGGTCTGGTCGGTCCATCTGGCTCCGGCAAGACCACCATGCTCAAATGCCTAGGGGCGGTCATTGAACCCACGGCTGGGCGCATGACGTTGGGCCGGGACGTCATCTACGACGACGGTTGGAAGATTCCCGATCTGCGCACGTTGCGGCGCGACAAGATCGGTTTTGTGTTTCAGGCTCCTTACTTGATCCCGTTCCTGAATGTTACCGACAACGTCGCCTTGTTGCCGATGTTGGCAGGCAAGTCCAATGCCGAGGCGCGCAAGCAGGCCATTGAGCTGTTGAAAGCGCTCGACGTGGAGCACCGTGCCGCTGCCATGCCATCGCAGCTTTCGGGCGGAGAACAGCAGCGCGTATCCATCGCCCGAGGTTTGGTTAATCATCCGCCGGTCATCCTCGCCGATGAACCCACCGCGCCGCTCGACAGCGAGCGCGCGATGGCAGTGATCCGCATTCTCAACCAGATGGCCAAGCAGTTCGATACCGCGATCATCGTTGTCACCCACGACGAAAAAATCATTCCCACTTTCAAGCGGATCTACCACATCCGCGATGGAGTGACCTATGAGGAAGCTGGTGAAGGGCGCGGTTTCGATTGAAATTTAACCAAATCTTTTAGTCCAAGAGGCTCCTGTGAGATATCAACGAACCTTCAAAAACCCACTCACCTTCGGCGTTATAGGTGCGCTTCTAATGACGGTCAGCTCGATGCTATGGGCCGATGACAGCGCCACGGTCAAACCGCTAGCCCTGCAGAAGATAATGCAAGACTTAGGCAAGCACATGCAGGTCGTTACCGATGGTATTTCAAGCGAAGATTGGAATCTGGTGGCAAGAATTGCACCGGTGATTGCCGACCATCCTCAGCCGCCGCTCACCGAGAAGATGCGGATTATGAAGTTCGTCGGCACTAATGCCGGGAAATTCAAGAGCTACGACGAGAAAACCCACCAAGCTGCGCAGGAACTCGGGCAGGCAGCTACTCGCCGAGACGGTCTGGCGGTGATTTCTGCGTTCGCGACATTGCAAAACAATTGCCTTGCCTGCCACCAAGGGTTTCGTAAGCCCTTCAAGGAGCATTTCTATGGCAGGCATTGACGTGCTCAGTTCTCCCAAGCCTGATCAATGTTCCTGTCCTTGGAGCCTGGCATGACCAACCCGTCCTCTACGCACTTACGACGAAATGTGGCTTTTCCCTTCCTTGGGTTCGTCTTGGCGGGACTGTTGGCCGGTTGCGCGGCCGGGCCGGATTTCAAGCGCCCAGTGGCTTCGCAAGTATCAAGGTATACAACGGGCCCGCTTCCGGGGCAGACGCTGTCGAGCCCTGGAATTCTGGGGAACGAGCAGCGTCTTGTTTCAGCGCAAGTTCCAGACGAGTGGTGGAAGGAGTTCCGCTCCACCAAGCTCAATGGCTTGATAGAACTAGCGTTCCAGGCCAGTCCAACGCTTTCATCAGCCCAAGCCACTTTACGCCAGGCCGAGCAGAACTACGCTGCTCAATCCCGTTCAACCCAGCTTCCTCAGGTCAATGCAAAGCTTGGCGGCCAGCGGCAAAGAACCAATGGTTCGGCAATGGGTTTGCCTGACGGTGAACGCACCTTTGATTCCTACAACGCCAGCATTGTGGTTGGTTACGACCTCGATCTGGCCGGGGGCCTCCGCCGAGGGCTTGAAGCACTGGCGGCACAAGTGGACTACCAGTCATTCCAACTTGAAGGTGCGCGGCTGAACCTGGCCGCTAGCATCGCCTTGGCCGCAATTTCCCAGGCTCAGTTGACTGCCCAAATCGAAGCCAGCAAAGACATCCTGCGTGCGCAACAGGAGCAACTGGAAATCACGCGGAAGCGGGTGGCCGCAGGCGCGGCCTCGGAATACGAGATCCTGGCCTTGCAAACGCAAGTAGAACAAACCCGCGCGGGTATCCCCGCAATGCGCAATCGGCTTGAGCAAACCCACCATTTGCTGGCCGTTCTGGCCGGACAGCCCCCTAGCGCTATGGATGTTCCAAATTTCACGCTGGTGGATTTTTCATTGCCGGCCGATTTGCCCTTGAGTGTGCCTTCAGAGCTAGTACGCAGACGCCCGGACATCCGGGCCTCAGAGGCCCTGCTCCATGCAGCCACCGCGCAGTATGGCGTTGCCATCGCCAAGCTCTACCCGCAATTGACCCTGACCGCTAACCTCGGATCCCAGGCTCTGACTACGGCAAGCCTATTCGGCCCTGGCTCGCTGATCTGGAGTCTGGGCAGCCAACTGACACAGCCATTGTTCAATCCGGGCTTACGCTCCAACGCCCGGGCCGCCGAGGCCGGACTGGATGCCGCAGGTGCAAACTACAAGCAGACTGTGTTGCAGGCTTTGCGCAATGTGGCGGACATTCTCCGCACCATTGAGAGTGACGCACAAGCTCAGGCATCACTGGTGGCCGCCAGCCAATCAGCTGAACAATCCTTGAGATTGGTTCAGCAACAACTTGCTTTAGGCGCTGCCAGCTATTTGCAAATACTCCAGGCCCAGCAACAAGCACAGCAGGTACGCATCAATGTATTGGCGATCCAAGCCCAACGCCTGGGCAACACCGTTGCCCTATACCAGGCAATGGGTGGTGGCTGGGAGGAGCCGACAACTCAAGATAAAGACAATCACCAGATCTCGGCTCAAGCGCACGAATAGTATGCGGCTCGGAGTCGGATTAAGCGTGGACAAGGTATTCACCGACAAAGCGTCAAGCAAAGCACCAGGAACTCATCAGGGATCGCACCCCAGACATCAGCAATTCATTTCGTCAGAACACCAACAGGAAGGAAGGGCCATCATGGCTACACCCAAACAACAACGAGGATTCTGGATCTGGGCTGTTTCTCTGGTTGCAGTCGGGTTCGGTCTGCTGACCATCAAGGAAGGCGGCGCGATTCTGTTCGGCGGTGCGGCCACTCGCGCTGCGGTCGGCAACTACGTGCCGTTTGTGCTCTGGTTTAACACTGTGGCGGGTCTCGCTTATGTCATCGCCGGTGTCGGGCTTTGGCTGCAGAAACGATGGGCGGTTTGGCTGGCCGCAGCCATCGCTGGGGCAACAGCCCTCACGTTTGCGGCTCTCAGCGTACACATCTATTCCGGCGGGGCTTACGAGCAGCGCACGGTGGTCGCCATGACCCTTCGAACGCTCGTATGGGTCGTAACCACAGCAATAGCCGCCCAGACATTGCGGTCCAAGAGCCAACACAAGCTGTAAGCGGCAATCTGATTGTCTTCCACGCTGAATCAGGAAGCGGAAAGCGCCAATCAACGTTATTCAAATCCACCTGGATGAACCTCCACGATTCACCCAAGCATGGCCTCGCCAGTAGACGTAACCTGTGCAATAGGCAAAAGCCTCAAGGGATGAGAAGGATGGCATCGTCAGGCAGTAACCTTTAACAAATAGAATAATTAAATACTATGCCCGAGTACTGCAAGTGAGTGTTGCCTGTGCCCGGGGGGACACACAACCCGAGAAGCCCGCCCAGGGAGAATTCGGGGAGTGGGAATGGACACTGTGGAATGCCTGAAGTTGCGGTTGACGCGAATTAAATCGGATCATATAGTCCTAATTTGAAACACCCATGCATAAATAGGCATACAACCATGCGTTGTCTATCCAAGCAATCCAGATCCATTCGGCAGGTCTCGGTGGTCGTTTTCGTTGCCATCGCTCTGGGTCTGCTAGCTTCGGGCTATTGGTATTACTTGGCGGAAACCGAAAACATCCGTAAAAAAAAGCATGGGGAACTTGCCGCTATCGGCGAACTTAAATCCGGACAGATACAGCGATGG
The DNA here is from genome assembly GCA_016720465.1 of Holophagaceae bacterium. Taxonomy (NCBI): domain Bacteria; kingdom Pseudomonadati; phylum Acidobacteriota; class Holophagae; order Holophagales; family Holophagaceae; species Holophagaceae bacterium. Next base: position 105,135 of record JADKKO010000004.1, on the reverse strand, counting down.
CGCAAAGAACGATTGAATGATGCTCGAAGGGTTGAGAGAGCCCCTTCGCTAAGCCAGGCCATCGAGAAATTTCTTAACCTTCCCAGGTCCCTGGACAACCGCGCCGATTTGATGGAAAAGCTGCTGCTCGAACGGATGGGGGACGAGTATCACGAGGTGCTGCTTTTCACTCTGGACGGCCGCAAAGTGCTCAGCACCCTCGATACTCCAGCACTGACGGATCCGGCCACTCAGCGGATCATCCAAGTTGTCCTGATCAGCAAGGAACCCCAGCTCTCCGACTTTTTTCGCGAGGTGGATGGCACTGCTCATATAGATTTGGCTGCGGTGGTGCGCGGAGTTAAAGGGCAACCGCTGGCGGTGGTGATTCTGCGTAGCCTTGCCGACGACTATTTGTTTCCCTTGATCCAATCCTGGCCCACGCCCAGTCCCAGTGCCGAGACCTTGCTGGTCCAGCGCGATGGCGAAGAAATCGTTTTTCTGAACCATCTCCGCCATCGTCCCAGGTCCGCCGTGGTTTTGCGCGATCTTGTGAGCAAGTCTGATCTTGCGGCGAGAGAAGCGCTGTTGGGCAAACAGGGCGTGTTTCAGGGCAAAGACTACCGCGGTGTCCAAGTGCTGGCCGATCTGCGCCCAATTCCGGATTCGCCGTGGTTTATGGTGGCCAAGGTGGATGCGGATGAAATCCTGGCTGAAGCGCGCTATCGGGCGGGCATGATCGGCCTTGTGGTCGGTTCGCTCATCCTGCTTGCCGCCGCCGCGACGGCCTACGTTTACAGGCGCCAACAGGCCGGGCTTTTCCGGGATCTCTACGACTTGGAACGCCGGGAGCATGAGACCCAGAAAACCTTTCGCGCCACCCTGTACAGCATTGGCGATGGGGTCATAACCACGGACCGCGGGGGCCTTATCCGGGGGATGAACCCGGTGGCTGAAAAGCTCACCGGCTGGACCGAAGCAGACGCCCAAAGCAAACCACTGGAGCAGGTGTTCTGCATCATGAACGAGGACACCCGGACCACGATGGATCACCCAGTGGATCAGGTGCTGCGGCTGGGCGCGGTGGCGGGTTTGGCCAACCACACACTGCTGATCGCCCGGGACGGCACCGAACGCCCCATTGCCAACAGCGCGGCGCCCATCCGCGGTGACAGCGGCGCCATCAGCGGTGCGGTGCTGGTCTTCAGCGATAAATCCGCCGAACGCGCGGCGCAAAAGGCCCTGCAGGCGAGCGAACAGCAATTGCGGGCCATCATTGAAGCCGAGCCGGAATGCGTGAAACTCAGCGACCAACATGGCAAGCTGCTGGAGATGAACGCCGCGGGCCTAGCCATGCTCGAAGCAGATTCATTGCAGGAGGTTCAGGGCTGCGGCCTCCTAGCCTTCATCCGACCAGAATTCCATGCTGCTTTTAGTTCCCTGCATGAGCGCGTGGTGTGCGGTGAAAGCGGATCACTGGAGTTCGACGTCACAGGGCTGAAGGGGACCCACCGCTGGCTCGACCTTCGCGCCGCACCCATGTGTGGCGCGAACGGCCAGGTTCCAATGGTGTTGGGCATCTGCCGCGACATCACCGAGCGCAAGCGGGCTGAAGCCAGCTTGCGGTTGCAGGGCAGCGCGTTGGAGGCCGCGGCGAATGCCATCACGATTACCGATCGGCAGGGTGTGATCGAGTGGGTCAATCCAGCCTTCTCCACTCTTACAGGATACAGCGCTTCGGAAGCCATCGGCAGGCGCCCTGGAGACTTGGTCAAGTCGGGGCAACATGATGACGCATTTTATGTCGCCATGTGGGCCACCCTGCTTGCCGGGAAGGTTTGGCAAGGGGAGATCATCAATCGACGCAAGGATGGCAGCTATTACACCGTGGAAAAAACCATCACCCCGTTGATAGATCATCTCGGCGTGATCACAAATTTTACCTCCGTTGAGCAAGACATTACTGAGCGGGTGCAAGCCGCGCGCGAGGTCCATGAGTACATCGAGCGGTTGGAGGCCATGCGGGCAATTGATGCGGCGCTTCTCGGGGCGCGCTCCACCGCGGACCTGGCGCGGGGGGCGCTGGCCCGGCTCCGGCACATCGTGCCCTTCGAGCGGGCCGCGGTGGTGCTGTTTGACCAGGGCCTCACGGAGGGCAACCTTCTGGCGGTGGACCAGGACAGTCCTTGGCTGCCCCTGGCGGGTGAAGTCCGGCCCATCAGTGATTTCCACGATCTCAAGGATCTGCTTTCAGCGCCTTTCCTGGACCTGCCAGATTTGAGCGAAATCCATGGCTGCATCCTGGAGGAACTGCTGCTTTCTCAGGGCCTGCACGACCTAATTTACATTCCCATGGAAAGTGAAGACACCGTGCTAGGCTTTGTGGCCCTTTCCGCCACAACTCCCGGCCTGCTGACACTCCAGCACGCGGAAATCGCCTTGGATATGACCGATCAGCTGGTAGTGGCCATCCAGCACACGCGGCTGAGGGAAGAACTCGAGCTGTCGAACGAACTGCTTGAGTCCAAGGTGGAAAAGCGCACCGCTGATCTGCGCACCACCGTGGCCACCATGCAGGTACTGGAAGAGGAACTTCGCCAGCGGGAAGCCGAGGCCCGCGCCGCGAACGAAGCGAAATCAACGTTCCTGGCCTCCATGAGCCACGAGCTGCGCACACCGCTCATCGGGGTCGCCGGCATGCTGGAAGTGCTCACGCAAAGCGATCTCGACGCGGAGCAGCGCCGGGTCGCGAACATCATCCATGAATCATCCGATAGCCTGCTGCAGATCATCGGCGACATCCTCGATTTCTCGAAGATCGAAGCGAACAAGCTGGAGCTGGCTCCCGGAACATTCTCGATGCGGGAGCTCATGGAATCCGTATCGCAAACATTCAGATCCCCCATTTCCTCCAAGAGCTTGAAATTCATCTTGGATATAGACCCAATGCTGGCCCCGGCCCATGTGGCCGATGCCCTGCGCATCCGCCAGATCCTGAACAATTTCCTGAGCAATGCGCTGAAGTTCACCGAAAGCGGTTCCATCGCCTTGAGGCTACGGGTGCTGGAGTCTAACGACGGCGATGAATCACTGGCCTTTGATGTGGAGGACACGGGCATCGGCGTGTCGCCTGAAAACCAGGCGAAGCTCTTCTCCCCCTTCGCTCAAGCCGAAGCCAGCACCACCAGGCGTTTTGGTGGAACTGGACTGGGCCTTGTCATCTCACGACGCCTGGCGGAGTTGATGGGTGGCAGCCTGACGATGCGAAGCACCTTGGGGCAAGGTACCACCATGACCCTGGCGGTGAACCTCCCCGTGGGAAACGTGCAGGACATCGTGAGGCCCGAGGTGATGGACTCCTCGAAAACCATTCCGGTGCGGCCCGCACCCAGCATTGAAATGGCGGAGCAGGAACGCAGCCTGATCCTTTTGGCCGAGGACCATCCCACCAATCGCATTGTTCTCACCCAACAGGTGCATCGCGCGGGCTACGCCCTGGAGGTCGCAGGTGATGGGCAAGAGGCATTTGAGAAGTGGCAAAGTGGCCGCTATGCGGTGATCCTTGCCGATCTGCACATGCCGCGCATGGACGGCTACCAACTGACCAAGGCCATTCGGGACTGGGAGCGCACCCACCCAGTGGCCAGAACGCCAATTCTGGCGCTCACGGCCAATGCCATGGGTGGCGAGGCTGAACGCTGCCTGGAGCTGGGCATGGACGACTACCTGATCAAGCCCGTGACCATTTCCTTTCTAGCCTCCAAGCTTCGCCAATGGATGCCCCACGTGAAGCTAGAGGCTCCAGAAGCGTTGGCAACGCCTTCCATCAAGACCATGGAATGGATGCCCCCCGGTGTCGATTCCAAAACGCTGCTTGATTTGTGCCGCGGCGATGTAGCGTCGGCAAATGAAATTCTGAATGATTTCATTGCGACGACAAACGCAGATCTACAGGAGATGCAGGACGGCATACGGCAAAAGGATAAGCCCTGCGTCGTGCGGCAAAGCCACCGCATCAAAGGTTCCGCCGCCATGATCGGTGCCTATGCTCTGGCCAGCAGGGCCGCAGCGCTGGAAGCCTATGCCAAGACCGAAACCGCTGAATGGGAAACGATAAAAGAACTACTGGCGGGAATTCAGGAGGCTCTGAAGGAAGTGGGTCGGGTGGTGTGAGGAATTGAGCACCCTGCTTAGGAGCTGATCCTGCTACTTGGTCCACGGCCAACAACGATGCAACCGGGAATCGGCCGGAAGTGCCCATTCGATATCACATCGTAGAATCCCAAACCTTCACACAATTTCGCCTTGCGGATTTTGCCGCGTACAAGGACTTATCCGCGCGATCAATTGAGGTTCAAGCCGGGGGGCCTGAGTCAAATACACCTCTTCCACTCTGGCCAGAGTTAATCTGCTCCTGCGGATCTTGGTAATCCTCACTTAATCACAACCAGCGATAAGCAATGCAATGGAGCCATTCTTAGGCCTACCGAACATGAATCAAGAATTGGAGTGGTTGACCTTGATTTCGGCTGTTCAGATGAAGCGACTCTGGGGCTTATTGTGCAAGTTGATGGCAATTCACCCCTACTGCCACTCAATTCATCCTGGCCTGGAGGCAATCGATCTGTGAGACCAAACGGGCGCATGGGATAGGCCTAACCATTAACACAGGCCAACACGATGGCCACTCAACCAAGGAGGTTGCCCATGTTCTTCAAGATCGCCCTTCCCCTCGTCCTCGCCACCGGAATCGGCGGCCCCTTCGCTATGAAGCACGGCATGCAAGTGGACGGCCCCTGCGGTGGCAGCGCATTCAAAGGCCACGGCTTGATGGTCCAGAAGCTGGGCATCACAGATGTCCAGAAGACATCGTTCAAGCAGGCCGTTGATCGCCACAAGCCCGCCCTCGCCGCCAAGGCCCAGCTCTTCTTCGATGCTCGCTCAGCCTTGCTGGATGCCGGCCTGGATCCTGCCAACACCACCGATAGCCTGCTACCCCTTCAGCAAAGGACCGCCGAAATGGGGTTCGAACTGGCCAAGGAAGTCCGTTCCATTTATCTGGAACTCCTCCCTCATCTGACAGAAAGCCAGAAGGCCAAAGCGAAGATGGGCTTTGAGATGATAAGAAGCAAAATGGGCCAGGGTCTCGGAGAGGAACAAGGGCACCGTCACGGCATGATGATGCATCTCATGGGCGCGCGTCTGGATTTGAGTGACGCCCAGAAGCAAGCAGTGGAGAGTATCCATGTAGCCCATAAGCCCGCCATCGAGGCGAAGAAGGAAGCTTTCCATGGCCTGATCATGACGGCCGTGGACGCAGGCCTAGACCCGAACACAACTGAAGACGCGCTGCGTCAGAACCAGCAGAAGGTTGCGGAGGCCGCCTTCGCCCTGGCTACAGAGGTTCGAGGCGCCTACCTGGAATCCTTACCCGTTCTAAGCGAGGCTCAGCGCGTTAAAGGGCGAGAATTCCTCTCACAATTACGCACTCACAAGGAAGGCCTGCGCAAGGTCATGCTGGGTCTTTAATCTGATTGATCATCTTGCGTCCCACGGAATGCAAGGCCGGGTAAGCGCGCGATTTGGGGATGGCTTGTTCCTCTCTGTTCGATCGCCACGAACCCGGCCTTTTCGATGCAGTACTCTCTGGATGTGGTGTTACTTATGAATGTTTGCAAGATAACGCTTCTCGTCGTGCTGGCCTGTGCCATGGTCCAGGCTCAGGACCCCATCAGCAACTTCAGCGATGAAGGAGGTCACTCGAAACCCGGATGGTCTTTCAAGGCGGGTGCCATGGCTATGACCGGGCCCGCAATCCCGGGTTCCGACACCGAGCGGAACATAGCCATGCCCATGTTGAGCGCCGAGTATGATGGCCGCTACTTCTTCGGCAGCAGTCGGGTATCCGTGGGAGCAGGTCTCGGCATGCACCTTCTAAAAAGCCGATCATTCACCTGGGACCTTGGACTGGGCTATTCAGAGCGCCGCGTTGAAGACAGGGCTGATGAGCTGGCCGGAATGGGCGATCGGACCGCGGCCATTTGGGTTGGGACGGCCATGAAGTACCGCTTAGGTCCACTGAGCGCGGGTCTGACCCTGGCAACAGGTATGCGATCGGAGGTCGGAAGCCGTAGCACCCTGGAATTAGCCTATCGGACCCGGATCGCAGAGCATTGGTTCGCTGGAATGACAGCCTCGGCCGTCTTCGGGGATGCAAAAAACCTGAGCTATGATTTCGGAGTATCCGAAGAACAATCTGCGCGCCGCCAGGGGCTTCTGGCTTCCGGGGATTCGCGGCTAAAGACAGGAGAAGGTGCCTCCTACACGCCGGGAGCGGGCCTCCGCGAACTCCAGGCAGGAATCTTCGCCGGCTTCAGTCCGGATCGGTCCTTGCGCTATTTCCTTATGTTGCGGGGTACTAAGTTGCAAGGAGACGCCGCATCGAGTCCCCTTGTCCGGAAGCCTGAAACCCTTTCTGCCGGGTTCGGCTTCACGTACCAGTTCTAGGGTGTGGCATGAACACGTTCTTTTTCTTCCAGATCCCGGGACGGTTCTCCACCGATGGGGCCCCATTTCCAAGGCGGCCATCGGTACCCTGTTTTTGGCACTTTTCGATCTCTTCATCAAATTCGCCGTCGAAGTTCCTGGCATCTAAGACGTGAGTAGTCTCTACCTCCAAGCCCGCCCGAAGGATTTCGCCACTCTGGATATTGCCCATGCTCGCCCATCAGGTACTTCACCTAACGATCCGTCGGTTCAGACCTTCACAGCTGGGCGCTATACATTTGTTCATCGCGCTGCTCTTCCTGATGCGATGGTCCATGGGGGAGTCACCGATCCCCGAACGCCCCACGGTCTTCTTTGGAGGTGTGATCTACTTATCGGCCTTCTATGCCTTTTCCCCTTGGGCGTGGCAGTGGACCGGAGACGCGCGCCACCGCACGGGTGTGGTTCGCGGATGGATCCAGGCCCTGATGTGGAATCTTGCCTGGCTAGGCCTGCTTTCCCTGCTTTATCGCCTTCACGGAGGTCCCGGGCTCCAGCATATTGCACGGGGTATGCAAGTCGTCGCGGAGCAGTCTAAGCTGCCCATCGAACTGGTGCGGCTCATCATCCAGATGCCCTTCGCCATCCTGGTGGGCTGGTTCGTTGCAGGAAAGGAGGCTTCTGACCTGGACTGGGCAGACTCCGAAGCGGCTCGGAAAATTCTGGAGGCCCAGGAGCGGGAATCCAGGAATCAGGCGCTCCTCGCCCAGTTGGATCCTCATGTTCTCTACAATGCTTTGGGGGCTTTGAGTGAACTCGTGCGCGAGGATGCCGGACGCGCAGAGGAAGCCCTGCTGGATGTAGCAGATTTTTATCGCCGCCTCACACGGATCCGTGACAAGCCATTTATCTCCTTGGCCGAGGAGCGCAGTCTGCTGGAGCAGTACCTCGCCATAGAACAGCTCCGTCTTGGCTCGCGGTTGTCTGTAGATTGGGACTGGCCCGAAGAGATAGAAGAATTGCGCTTGCCACCGCTCCTAGTGCTGCCCCTAGTGGAAAACGCCATCAAGCACGGCATCGCGCCTGTACGAAAGGGCGGGGAGCTGCACATCGAGGCCCGGCGAACGACTGAGGGTGACTTGTATATCCGCGTAAGCAATTCGGGAATGCCGCTGAGCAATCCGGATCCTCAGGGGACAGGGTTGAGGAATCTCAAGGCCCGTCTAGCCCTCATCGCGGAGGGGTTCTCCACGCTGGATCTCCGATCCGAAGGCCCGCTTACTGTCGCTGAACTCCGGCTGGAAGCCCCCGCGATCCAGGGGGACGTGTGAGTTCCAATGCACTCCGGGTGGCCGTCGCAGAGGACGAACCGTATAACCGCAAGCGTTTGGTGCGTCTTCTGGAAGAAGCGGGATGTGAAGTGGTCGCGGCCTTCGAGGATGGGTCTTCAGTTCAAGCATGGCTTGAGGAGCAGCCCGAGGTGGACGCACTCTTCCTTGATATCCGCATGCCTGGCGCCAGCGGCCTGGAAGTAGCAGAAGGTTCCACCTCTGCACTGCCCATTGTGTTCGTGACCGCCTTTTCTGATCACGCGGTGGAAGCCTTCGATCTCGAAGCAGCGGACTACCTACTGAAACCCGTGCGTGCCGAACGCCTGGTCAGGTGCCTGGACCGGATACGCGCAATGAAAGCACACGGCCAGGCACCCATTCTCACTCCTGCCACTAGCAAGAAGATCATGCGCTACGCTGCGAAAGCGGGGTAGTGGGTCAGTTTGAATTTGGTGGGTCTTGACAAATTTGTTTGGGACACTTGGGCGCAATTCTCGACTGGTCCAGTAGCATTAAGATGTCACAAATACTCCAGGGATGGTCAGCGATACCAGCTTCCATCGCCGGAGTCACCCGAAGAGTCTGGTGGATCCTCGCAAAATTGTAATACATGAAATGTATCGCCACCGCAGCTTCGTGGTTTTCCAACTTCCTCGAAAAGGCATTCGTGAGCCTGGTAAACCTTCGCATGCTCATCCGCATGGTGAGGTTTTGCCGTTCGACATACGAGGTCGAAACATCCTTCATTTTCGGACGTCCCGAGATACGTAACTTCAGGATGTCCTTACATGCAGAAGGGCTGTATTTCCGGTTCTCCGTTTTCTCCTTTTTTCCGAACATCTTGATCAGCATTGCGTAATCGATCCAAATCCCAAATGACTCCGCGACGGCCTCCAAGTAGGGTCGATGCCCGTCCGTGGTCAGCTGAATGCGATGAAGGAGACGGCGCTCCACATCACGGATGAAGGCCTTTGCATCTTCTAGGTCTCGGGAGCCAACTCGCCACGCAAGAATGAGCTTTGATTCCGCGTCGATTCCGGTCCACGTCCAAACGTCACCAATTCCGACAGTGCCCCGAAGATGCTCCGGGACATTCTTAGCCTTGCATCCGATAAATGCCCAGATCTCGTCGCATTGGATGATTCGTGTCTTGAGATTTACGAGGGTTTGATCCTGGTAGTCCTTGCAGACCTTGCCTAGCTCGACCAGGAGCTTGAGTACGGTGTTCTTGGAACAGCCCGTTAATCGACAAGTTGCACGAATCGAGACACCCTCCACTAGGGCCGCCACGATTTGACATCGACGTTCAAGGCTTAGCTTATTCATGGGAAAGATCTGTGGTTCCCATTCGGATATTTTTCGGCTTGACCTTGCGCGGGTGGTTCGGGATCGCCATTCTTATGTTCGGAGTTCATGGTTCGCTCCACAGGTTTCGAGGGGGACGGGTGGTTGAGATCCGTCCTTTCCTTGTTTTGCGGTTAAGTTCCGATCCTCCAGGCCAGAACGGGCAGACGAAGCCGCACCCGATAGAAATCTGGTCATTAAGGAGCGAAGGTGGCTCTCGCTAGGTTCCAGAGGGGCGGATGCCCCAGAAGGGACGGACCTCCTTTCTGCTTCATCGTCGAAGTGCGGGGTTGAGCCGACGTTCGCGAGGGGTGATGCCGCGAGGGAAAAGTGGGCAAAAACCGGAGTAGGGTCAGAAGCGACAATGCGGGAGGCCGTGTGGTGGGTCCCGCCCGATGTTTGTTCTGTCGAAAGGATTGGTCATGGCGTCCTCGTTCGTTCTGCGGAATGCAGGAAGGGGAGAGGCCAGCCCTCTCCCCTGCTTTCAACCACGACTAGAACTACCTGGTGGGATCTCCGGGGGCAAAAACGGCCAGATCTCAGTCGCAGGAACGCCGAGAAGTTTCGAAACGAAGTCCCGGACGGCCTTGGAGGACCCAGTTCTGATCCCGTGAGAAACCGTGGAGCGGCTCACCCACAAGGCATCCGCGATTTTCGCGTGGGTCCAGCCGGTTTTCTTGATGGCCGCAGCCAAGTCAACGGGATGCCAGCCTTGGATTACCATTGGACAACTCCTGGATTAGTGTGTTGCTAACATTTGCTTGCACAGATTAAAATTGAGGTAAAGCACACCTTGCGTCAACCCCCTTCTTCCAACCCGAATTCGCCCTCCACCTTGGGAGAACGGATTCGGTTCGCCAGAGAGAAGCTGGGGATCACCCAGCAAGCCCTCGGAACCGCTTCTGGGACTTCAAGAGCATTGGTGTCCCAGTGGGAGGCCGGAATTCGCAATCCAGGTGTGCGTTCGCTGAACGCACTACGCGGTCCGCTCAACGTCACTCTGGAATGGCTCGTGTCGGGGGGGGAACCGAACAAGGCCTTCGATCCTGAACCTCAAGTGGTGACGCCGCTCGTTCCGAAACTGGTTGCACCCACGGGCCAATCCTTTAACGATATGCTGCTTCGCGCGGCCACAGAAGTGGTTATCGAAATCTTCAAGCGACGCCGTCTCAAACTGGATCCTGTTTCCGTTGGGAAGGCCGTTTCTCTTGTCTACGAAATCGGGGTCATAAAGGGGCTCGATCGCCCCAAAGCGACCATCCAAGCGCTCAAACGGTCGCTGAGTGAGGCGGCAGAACATCGACTGAGAGGAGCCTAGGAATGTCTTCAGGTGATAAGAGCGACAACGAAGTACAGGCCAAGAAGGAGGAATTGAGCCGCCTGCTAAACGATCTTGCGAGGGACCAGAGATCCACTGGAACCGAGGCAGATCCTTCCAACGCCGCAACCACTGAGCTTCACCAGACGATCCATGTCGTAGGAGCAAACCCGAAAGTCGCTGGCAGGGACTACTACGAATTGGGGCCTCAAATCGCCAGGATAGGGAAGGACAATCCCAACGCGATCATCTGCCCACAATGCCATCAGATCACCGGTCGGCAGAGCCCTGAGTGCAGGGGATCTGTCAATTGCGGGTTCCCGATCAAGAAACAGTTCGACGAGATGGACCAGCACATCAAGGATCTGGAGACCGCCTACATCCTTCGGTTTGCGGGCGTGATTCTTGCTCCCATTGGCCTCAGCATGCTCCTCCAAGGTATCCCCACACCCTGGCTGATCTATTTCATGCTCTCAGCGGTCCTGGCGTACCGGGGGTATGAGAAATACCAAGCCTGTGAGAAGGCGAAAGAAGCACGATCCAAATTCATTCCGGCTTAAATCACGCACTACACCTATCGTTTATGAGAAAAGTCTTGCCTGTTCACAGTTAGCACACCATCAGTTCCTCGAATACCTGAGCCGATTCGATGGCGCGGTTACCGAATACACCCAGATGCAGGTGGCCGACAGCATCCACATCGCTGCGGCCAACGAAGGCGGCGTGGCGGGCCTTGGCATGGGCGCTGGCCTTGGCTTTGGAATGGGCGGCATGATGGCCAGCCAGATGGCCCAGGCGATCATGGGCCAGCAGCAAATGCCTATGGGCGGTGCCGCCGCCGCGCCCCAGGCTCCGGCCGCGCCCGCGAAATCGCTCAAGGAAGAATTGACCGAGCTGAAAGATCTCTTCGACAGCCAACTCCTGAGCCAGACCGAGTTCGACGCCCAGCGCGCGAATATCATGAAGAAGCACGGCACGGGGTGAGGCAGGCAGAAAGTAGCAAGGAATGATCGTGGCCCTTCGAGGCCGCTTTCCTTTGAACAACGGCTCCCTGCCGGATTCTATTTTAAAACCGACTTGCGATCGGTTTTCTATACTACACTTTACTTTTGGACTTTTGCTCGTGGTGTTGGTGCGACCTGCTCATTCCTTAAATCTCGGCGACCTGGAGATGCAGGTGCTGGAACAACTCTGGGCCCTTGGTTCCGGGGATGTGCGCGCCGTGCATCAGGCCATCGAGTCCGGCAGGGATGTCCACTCCAACACGGTCCAGTCGGCCATGGAACGTTTGTTCCGAAAAGATCTTTTGACACGAGAAAAAGCAAGTCACGCCTATGTCTATGTGCCACGGATCAACCGCGAGGATTTAGCCGCCCGCCTCATCAAGGAAACGCTGGGGCGCATGAATCCCGCCGAACCTTTGCCCCTACTGGCAGCCTTCGTGGATCTTTCTCTTCAAAGGCATGATCTGGGCACCTTGGAGGAACTGGAGCGCCTGGTCGCTGAACGCCGGGCGAAGCTGCGGAAAGCGCCCAAGTGATGCGTGTGCTCGGCATTCTGACCGTCGCGGCGATCCTTGCGCTAGGCGTAGCTGTGCTCATCGGTGGCGCCTTGGCGTGGGTCTATCCCCAGGCGCGCGCCCGGATCCTTCGCCTCGAACCTGGAAAGGCCAGCGCCTTCTTCCTCGGGATCAGTCTCATCCCTTGGATCATCGGATTCCTGAGCATCCTCGTTTGCCTCCTTCCCTCCGAATTTTCGACGCTCTACCCATCTTGGGATCACTGCCTGGAGCACGGCGGGCACCCCCACCTCTGCCTCACTCACGGCAATTGGCAACCCACGCTGCTGGGATTGTTCCTCTTCACGGGTCTGGTGCTGGCTGTGACGGTCCCGCTGATCCGCTTCCTCCTGGCCTACCGCCAGGGACAGCGCAGCCTGTTCTCCATGCTCGCCCTCGGAGAACCCGATACAGATTTCTTTCGCCTTAAAGTGGCCCAACCCTTGGCGTTTACGACGGGGATTCTTCGCCCCCAGGTATGTCTTTCGGAAGGACTCTTGACGACCCTTCCCGAGAAGCATCTGGCCGTGGTGCTGGCCCATGAAAAAGCCCACCAGCATCGCAGGGACGGGCTCCGGCTGTTATTGGCGGAAGTCTTCACTCTGATCTTGCCTCCCCAGTTGCGCGCCCAATTACGTGCTGACCTGATCCAGACGACGGAGCTGGCCTGCGATGAAGGGGCGGCCCTCCAGGTAGGGGATTCCTTGGTGGTGGCCGAAGCCCTTTTGGCCGCCAGCCGATTGCATTTAGGCACTTGGCCGGGCCTCTGGCGCTCAATGCCAGCCTTTGGAGGAGGCCATCTCCGCCCAAGGGTGGACGCTCTTCTGAATCCTTGTCCCACCTACCGGGCATGGTGGGCCGGGGCGTTGGCTTGGCCGGCAATCCTCTTCCTCCTTGGGTTGCTGGCGGCTCTCTCCGGGGAAACCCATCACGCCCTTGAATCCCTTCTCGGCCTCCTGAGCCACTAGGAAACCCATGCGACAACCTCGCCTTTTTTTGCAAATAAAACCGATGCGCCATCGGTTTTTAATCGTGTGTTTCACCCTCGGCGGCATCCTACCTCTGGGGGCGCAGGTCGCTCGGACAGAGTCGGATGCCGTGCGCCGGGTGTTGGATCGCACTGACTTGAAACAGCTCTGGTCCTTGCCCGAAGCCCAGGCCCAGGCGCAGCGGACAGAGGCCGGACTCTGGGCGAATCCGAGTCTGGAGGCCACCAGGGAAAATCCAAATGGACCGGCTGGACCCAGACGGGAGGACACCTTCCAAATCACCCAGCTGGTGGATGTCTCAGGACGCCGCGGTCTTCGCAAAGAAGCGGGAGATTTGCGCCTGAGGGCCGCGCAGGGAGAAGGGGATGCCATCCGGGCCGAACTGGTTCAGCGTGTCCGACTCGCTTTCCACCAGACCCTGCTGCATCAGGAGCGATTGAATCGCCTGGATGCTGCCGTGAAGCGTGTGCGCCGTCTGGCCAAGGCTCTGGAGCGGCAGGAGCAGGCCGGGGAAGCCTCCGGTGCTGAGAGACGCCGGGCACAGCAGGAATTGGACGGGCTGAGCGCCCGTCTGGCCCAGGAACGCGCAGTCTTCCATCGCTCCGAGGAACAATTGAATGTGCTGGCACAGTGGGAAAGCCGGGCCCCGACCCTTGAAGGCAGTCTGGTACCGGAAGCGCTTCCTCCCCTTGACGAGATCCTGAAGCTCCTTCCAGATGCGCCCGAGCAGCGCAAGGCTCAACAAGAGGCCAAAGCCTGGGACTTGGAAGCCCAGGCCTCCCGACGATGGACGCCCGATTTGAATCTGGGGATTGGCGTAAAAAAGTGGCAGGAAGGGGGCCTGAAAGGAAGTGGCGCCGTCTTCTCCTTGGGAGTGACGCTCCCAGCGTGGAATCGGGGCCAGGCCCAGCGCCAGCGGAGCGAAGCGGAGGCCCGTGCGGCCCAGACCCGCGCATCTCTAACCAAGGACGATGCTCAGGCGGAAGCCCGGGCCCTATGGCGAGAGGCCTCGGATCTCGGAACCACAGCTCGGGAGATCCTGGGTCGTGCCGTGGAGGAAACACCCAAGCTCCTGAAAGGCGCGGATACCTCCTTCGAAGCCGGTGAAACCAGCCTTTTTGAATTGCTGGATGTCCAGCGCAGTGCCCTCGATACCGATCTCCAAGCCCTGGATCTGGCCTTCGCCGCACGGCGGGCCCGCCTCGACCTCGACCGTCTGCTCGGAAGGATTCAACCATGAAACCGTTCACCCCTCTGGCCCTTGCGCTCCTCCTTGCTGTTCCAGGTTGCGACCGGTTCAAACCGCGATCCGAAACAGGTGTTCCCGAGCGCCCCGGCCTGGCCCAGACCCTTTACACAGGGAATATGGAACTCTTCGCCGAGTTTCCCGTGATGGCCGTGGGCGAGCCCTCAGCCTTCGCGGCACATCTGAGCCGCTTGTCGGATTTCAAGCCAGTGCAGGATGGCAAGGTGACCGTGATCCTCAGTGGTGGTGGACCCGAAGAGCGCTTCGAAACCGGTCCTTCCAAATCTCCTGGCATCTTCCGGCCCGAAGCCAAACCCAAGCAGTCCGGAAAACGCCAACTGGCGCTCCTATGGGAAGGCCCACAGGGCCAGGAGCGATTCAACATGGGCACGATAGAAGTTTATCCGAGCCTCATGGAAGCCATGAAGGCGCCCGAGCCCGAGCATCCTGCAGGCGGCGTTTCCTTCCTGAAAGAACAGCAATGGAGCGTGGACTTCGCCACTGCCACCGCGGAGGAGCGGACGGTGCGCGCCAACCTTGAGGCCTTCGGCAAAGTGGTGCCGCCTCCCGATGGCGAGGCGCGGCTTCAAGCACCTGTGGCCGGGCGCATCGAGGCCAAAGGCACCTATCCCTATGTTGGAATGAACGTGAAGCGGGGTCAGGTGCTCGCCTACGTCATGCCGCGCCTCGGCAGCGAGGCCCAACCCGGACTGCTCTCCCTGGAAGCGGAAAGGGCAAAGGTCCGATTGGAAAGGGCAAAGCAACAGCATCAGCGCATGAAGGGACTCTTCGCCACGGAATCCGTGTCCCGGCGGCGCATGGAAGAAGCCGCCCAGGACGAGGCCCTGGCCCAAGCGGAATGGCAGGCCATGGATGCCCGGCTGAAACAGTTCCAGGAAGGCGTGGGTGGTGCGGGATCCCCGCTAGTGTCACCCATCTCGGGAACATTGGCCGCCGCCACGGGGGGCCTTGGTTCCTCCGTGGTGGAGGGTCAGGAACTCTTCCACATCGTGTCCCTGGACCACCTCTGGCTGGAGGTCCAGGTTCCCGAATCAGAGGCCGGACGCCTGAAACAACCCTCAGGCATCTGGTTCGAACCCCAGGGGATGGATCAGCAGTTTGAACTGAGTCCACGAACGGGGGCCAAGTTCATGGGTGTGGGAAGCGCGATCACGCCTGACCGCCGCACGCTGCCCTTCCTGGTTTCCTTCCCCAACCAGAAGCTTGGACTGCGCGCGGGTGTGGCTGGCAAGGTGCGCGTCTTCCTGGGCGAAACCACGAAAGCCCTGGCCATCCCTGCCTCCGCGCTCCAGGAGGAAGATGGGCTCGCCACCGTTTACGTCCAGACAGGCGGCGAGCGCTTCGAGCGCCGCATCCTGAAATTGGGAGTACGGGACGGGGAATACGTCCAGGTGCTTTCAGGCCTCCAAAAGGGCGAACGGGTCGCGACCCGCGGCGCCCACCTCGTGCGCCTGGCCGCCAGCGCAGGCAAGGTCCCCCAACACGGTCACGCACACTGAGGTCCCAATGTTCGATCGCATCATCAAAGCTTCCCTCCACCATCGCTTCATAGTCCTCCTGATCGCAGCCCTCATGATGGGCTGGGGCCTCTGGTCTGCGATCCGGATGCCCGTGGATGTGTTCCCCGACCTGACGGCACCCACCGTCACGGTGGCCACCGAAGCCCACGGCATGGCGCCCCAGGAAGTGGAGCAGCTCATCACGCGCCCCATCGAATCCGCGCTCCTGGGCGCCTCAGGGGTCCGGCGGGTGCGATCTGTATCCCAGACGGGCATCTCGCTGGTCTTCGCTGAATTCGAGTGGGATGTCCCCATCCAACAAGCGCGCCAGGTGGTCACTGAACGCCTCTCGATCGCCCGCAGTTCCCTGCCGGTGGGCAGCACCCCGACCCTTACCCCCATCTCCAGCATCATGGGCGAGATCCTCTTCGTGGCCGTGGTATCGGAGAAGCACAGCCCGATGGAACTGCGTACCGAGGCGGACTGGAGCATCCGGCGCCGCCTTCTGTCCGTGCCCGGCGTCTCCCAAGTGGTGCCCATCGGCGGCGAGGTGAAACAGTTCCAGGTGATCCTTCGACTCGATCGCTTGGCCGCCTACCAGATCGCCGCTCAGGACGTGGCCAAGGCCGTGGAAGAAGCCGGAGAGAATAGCTCGGCCGGATTCATGGTCCACCAGGGTCAGGAATACCTGATCCATGGTCTGGGCCGCCTCCGCAACGCCGAGGACCTTGAACAGGCTTTGGTCGCCACCCGTGGCGGGCAGCCGGTGCGCTTGCGCGATGTCGCGCAAGTGAAAATCGGTCCTTCTCTGAAGCGCGGTGAAGGTTCCCATGACGGCAAGCCCGCCGTGATCATGGGCATCCAAAAACAACCAGGCGCCAATACGCTGGATCTGACGAAGCGCCTGGACCAGGTGATGGCGGAGGTCCAGAAGGATCTTCCCAAGGGCATGGAGCTGAAGAGCCACATCTTCCGTCAGTCCGACTTCATCCAAGTGGCCATCGCCAACGTCCGGGATGCCCTGCGTGACGGCACGCTTCTGGTGCTGCTCATCGTGGGCCTTTTCCTGGCCCACAAACGGGCCACCTTCATCACCGCCGTGGCCGTTCCCCTGAGCCTGGTTGCCGCGATACTCGCGCTGAAGGCTTTCGGCACGACCTTGAACACCATGACCCTGGGGGGCATGGCGCTAGCGGTGGGGGACCTGGTGGACGACGCCATCGTGGACGTGGAGAACGTTCTCAGGCGCCTTCGCGAAAACATGCAGCAACACGCCCTCTCGCGACGGGAGGCTTTCGATGTGGTGTTCAGCGCCAGTTCCGAAATCCGCAGTTCCATCGTGTATGCCACCGCCATCATCATCGTGGTCTTCCTGCCGATCTTCTTCCTGGCGGGTGTGGAGGGGCGACTGCTCCAGCCCCTGGGCATCGCCTTCACCGTGTCTCTCGCCGCTTCGCTTCTGGTGGCCCTCACGGTCACCCCGGCCATGTGCCTCTGGCTCCTGCCCAAGGGGATGAGCGACCGCGCCCACGAGGAAGGGCGCGTGGTCCGGTGGGTCAAGGCCAAGTACGAACCGTTGCTCACCTGGGCCATGCCCCGATGGAAAATCATGATCTGGGGCGGAGTCGTGGGTCTTCTGCTCGCGTTCGGCTCACTGTTTCTGGCGGGCCGCAGCTTCCTGCCCGAATTCAACGAAGGCACGCTCACCCTCAGCATGACCTGCCTTCCTGGCACCCCGCTAGGTGTATCGGACCAACTGGGGCGGCAGGTAGAGCAGATCCTTTTAAAACTTCCTGAAGTCGTGGCCACGGCCCGCCGGACGGGTCGCGCCGAACTCGACGAACACGCCATGGAGGTCTTCGCGTCCGAGATCGATGCGGGCCTTAAAATGAAAGGCCGCAGCAAGGAAGAGCTTCTGACGGCTTTGCGCAAGGATCTGGCCCAGGTCCCTGGGGTCTACATCGCCATCGGGCAACCTCTTTCCCACCGCATCGACCACCTGCTTTCAGGCAGCCGGGCGGCCATCGCCGTGAAACTATTCGGGACGGATCGGGTGGAGTTGAAACGATTAGCGGAGGCCGCTAAAGCCCAAATGGCCCAGGTCCCAGGCGTGGTGGACCTCATGGTGGAGGCTTCGGCCGAGCTGCCGATCTTGTCTGTCCATCCCGATCGGGCAGCGCTCGCGCAAGCAGGGCTCAGTTCCACAGCCTTCGCCCATATTCTGGAACTGGCTTTCGCGGGTGAAGTCGCCGGGCGCGTGCGGGAGGACCAAGCAGCCTTCGACGTGCTGGTGCGCATGGAGCATGGCGTTCTAAAGGACGCGGACACCCTTGGAGACACCCTTGTCAGCACACCCTCAGGTGGAACCATTCCCCTGAAAAGCTTGGCCAGCATTTCCATGGATCGTGGCCCCAGCGCGATTTCCCGCGAAAATGGCCAGCGGAAGATGGTGGTCACCTGCAACCTCGGGGACCGTGATCTCTTCAATGTGGTGAAAGACATCCGCACGCGCCTCGAGGCCCAGGTGCCTATGCCCCAGGGCTACCACGTGGAGTACGGAGGCCAGTTCGAAAGCGGTGAATCCGCCGCCCGCAACCTCGTGCTCATGGGAATCGGCGCCATCGCGGTGGTGTTTGGATTGCTCTTCATGGCCTTCAAGTCCACCAAGGATGCCACGCTCATCATGCTGAACCTGCCCCTGGCCTGGATGGGCGGCGTCGTCGGCGTCTACTTCAGCGGCGGCGTACTCAGTGTGGCAACCCTCATCGGCTTCATCACGCTCTTTGGCATCGCCACCCGCAACGGCATCATGCTGGTCTCCCACATCCACCACCTCATGGATAAAGAGGGCATTGTCAACCTGAAGGAAGCTGTGCGGCGGGCCGCCATGCAGCGCCTCGCTCCGATCCTCATGACCGCTTTGACGGCGGGCCTGGCCCTCGTTCCGATCATCCTCCGCCGCCATGAACCCGGCAGCGAGATCCAGGCCCCCATGGCCTCCGTGATCCTGTTCGGCCTCCTATCGTCCACCACCCTTAACATGCTCATCGTCCCCAGCCTGTACCTGCGCTTCGGAGCCAGGGCGCACCGACAGGAGGAGAATGGCGATGCTGGCAGGATCGACTGAACCCTTGGGGATCCGAGTCCCAAAAAGATTCGGCAAGGGGGGTTGCGGTAAGCTGATTAACTGTTACACTGAGCCGTGAAATGATCACCCATGACTAACCATGCAGGCCATCCACCCATCTGTCCGCCCAAAGCGTCACTCGCGGAGCGGCCCCTGTTGAGCGGTCCAAAGGCGCTGGAATTAGCACGGCTTTTCGAGGTTCTAGCCTCAGACACGCGCTTGCGTTTGTTGCATGCGCTGATCCGTCTGGATGATCCTTGCATGGGCGACTTGGCGGAAGCGGTGGGAATGAAGCCCCAGGCAGTTTCGAACCAATTGCGGCGTCTCGTGGATATGGGCATCCTCGACACGCGTCGGCATGGCAACCACGTGCACTACCGGATCGTGGATACCTGCATCGCCAAACTCATGTACCACGGGCTATGCCTGAACGAAGAAGCCCAGGCCCATGTCCATGTGAGCGCTGGATGAGACGTTGGATCGCGGTTCTTTTCCTGGTGCTTACCACCTTCTACTTGGGTGCGGTGAGCAGAGAGCGTTGCGAAGACAACAATGCGGATTGCGTGCAGGTGTGCCATATCATTTGCGGCGATGGTTGCACGGCGGCTCCCCTTCCTCCGACCCCGGCCCCACCACCACCTGACCCCCTTCCGCTTGTCCGCTACGAAGATGAGCTGGCACCTGCGCTGATCAGCCTCTACATCGAACCTGAGAAGGACCCGCCGAAGGCGTGAGGAACTGCTGAGCGAGCGCATCGCGGGGCCTAGCCCTGCCTGAATATCCGTCCTTCTTCCGAGGTCTGAATGAGAACCCTTTTACTGGGGGTCTTGCCCTGCGTATTGGTTGCGCAGGCACCCGCGCCCCTTTCATATGATGAAATTCTCCAGCGCGCACGAACCAGCCCAGAGCAGCTTCGGACTGAAGCTCTGCTGGCGGGCCGGGAGCGACAGCTCCGCAGCGCCAGCGGTCTGCTTAGGGAGGGTCCATCCGTTGGGCTCTCCGCGGGCCCGCGCACCTCGTCGCTTTCCCCCTCCACCACCGACCGGTCGGTGCAAGTGGACCTGCCCCTATTCCTCTCGCCCAGCACCCAGCGGGGTCTGGAGGAAGCCCTGGGCAAGGCCGATCCCGCTCTGCGGGAGTCCGCCCGCATCGAGACTGGCTTCCGCTTGCGGCAGGCCTACCTAGATGCGTGGCTCGCAGAGCGCTTGCTCGGGCTGCGCGAGTCTGATCTCGGCACCGTGCAGACCTGGCTCAAGGCGGCCCGCGCCCGTCTCGAAGCCGGGGCTGATCCCGCGTTCCAGGTCAACCTTGTTGAAGGCGAAGCCCTCAGGGCCCAACTGGACCTCGATGAGGCGCGGAGGACGCGCTTTCTGACCTGGGCCAACCTGCGCACGCTCGCCGCCGTGTCTGAGACGCCGGTGCCTCTGGCCGATCCCGGCGATCCCGTCCTTTTGTCTGCACTGGACCTACCTGCCCGGTTCGAGCGCAGCTCGCTTCGTCGCGCCATCGACGCGCGGTTGGGGCTGGAGGAGCAATCCCTTCGCCAGCAGGAAGCCCTGGCCACGAGCCGGTGGAGCCTGCGCGGAAGCACCAGCCGGGAAGGTCCGGAACGCATCACCACACTGGGTGTCGCCTACCGCTTTCCAAGACCTTCCGAAACGCGAGCGATCCATCGGGAAACCGAAGCCAATCTCTCCGCGGCGAAGCAGGAGCTGGAGATTGCAAGGCTGGAGCTGGACGCACGTTTCCAATCGGCTCTCATCCGTCTTCAAAGCACGTCCGCGCCCACGCCATTCTCCGCCTTCGATACCGCGCTTCGGGCCGTGGGGATGCGCCTCAACGAAGGGAAAGAGCGGCCCTCCGAAGCGCTCCCCATCCGCCGCCAGCTCTTGGAAGCCCAGGTCGCCTCCCTACGCCGCCTGTACGCCGCCCACCTTCTCACCGCCGAACTCCAGGCCCTCACCGACGGGAACAACCCATGAACAATGTGCTTCAAATTTCTGCCTTGAGCCTTGCGCTGATCGCCTTCACCTCATGTGACCACAAGAAGGAAGCTGCGCCGCCTTCCACCGAACAACATGCCGGGGAGACATCGACCGGAGACCTGAACCGTTTGCCCCTGAAAGATGTGCGTGGCCTGCACTTCATGCAGGTGCCCGAGTCTAAAGCCGAGGGTGCGTGGTATCCCGCCGAAGCCATCGGCGATGAAACCGCCCAGGCTTTGCTCACCTCCCCGGTGAGGGGCATCATCTCGGCCATTTCAATCCCTCCTGGAAAGCATGTGGGTCCCGGCACACCTCTTTTGACGATTCAAAGCCCGGAACTAGCGCGGTTGAAGGCCGACTGGCTCGCGTCGAAAGCCAAGCAACAAAGAGCCGAGGCCGAGCTTGCGCGCGAACGGCGCCTCTCAGAGGCCCAGGCGGGTTCCCGCCGGGAGTTGGAGGCGGCCCGTAGTGAGGCAGCGACGGCCCAGGCCGACGAGGAAGCTTCACGTTTGGCATTGGAGGCTAGGGGTCTAAGCCCTGAGACCGCTGGAGCCACGTTCACGTTGAAGGCGCCCAGTGCTGGAACGGTGGTCGCATACAAAGCCCAACTCGGACAAGGTGTCGAAGCAGGCCTTGAGTTGGGCAGTTTCCAGTCCGCCGCCGCATCCCTGGCGCGCCTGGAACTGCCGCTCCCGGCCCCCCAGGACTGGTCCCAGGGAACCCTCACGGAAGTCCGGCGGGCAGATGGCCAGCACTGGAAAGCCCGTCTGGAAGGAACGCCTGCAACCCTGACGGGAGACACCCGGCGCCTGAGCTACCGCCTCCGCTTGTCGGGCGGACCCTTGCCCATTCCCGGCACGCCGCTCGAAGTGCACGTGCCCCTGACCAAGGCCATGGTGCTGCCCCAAAGTGCCTTGCAGCAGGTGGAAGGCATCTGGGGCGTATTCGTGAAGGAGGGCGAAGAGGCCGTGTTCCGGCCCGTGCGCCGGGGCGTTGAACTGGGTGGCGACGTGATGGTGTTGGAAGGCGTGAAACCCGGCGAGACCGTGGTTGGCGAGGGCGCCTACCTGCTGAAGTCCCTCCAGATCAAGCGCAAGAGCGGAGGGGAAGACCATGACCACTGAGCCGAACTTGCCGAACGATGAGGAAATCCCTCTTGATCCGCATATGCCGCACGATCCATACGCGGTCTACACGCCCCAGCACCGTACCCTTATCCGCCGCTGGTTCGACTGGCTGCTGCCGCGCAAGGGGTGGGTCTTCGCACTGGCCCTGGTGTGGCTGGTCGCAGGCATCGCGACCTTCTTAAACCTCAAGCGGGACCTGTTCCCCGATCTCACCCTCCCATCTCTGAGTTTGCTCATCCAGAGTCCAGGCCGGGCGGCTTCGGAGCTGGAATTGACGGTGGCCCAGCCGGTGGAACAGGCCGTCGGCGGTCTGCCTGGCGTCAAGCGCGTGATCACCACTGTGCAGGCAGAAGTGGTCCAGGTGGTTGTTGCCTTCGAGGGTGACACCGACCCCTGGCGAGCCCGTCAGCTCGTGGCAGAGCGCCTTTCGGGTGTGATCGGCGGCTTCCCGGAAGGGACCCGTTCACCGTTGATGTCCAGCGCCGCGGGGCGCCTCCAGGAGATCCAGGAGATCGTCCTAGAAGGCCCCTCCGTGGATCCCATGAAGCTCCGGGACCTCACCGAAAAGGTCCTCGTCCCGCGCCTTCAGGCCGTCCCTGGCGTAGCACGGGTGGAACGCTTGGGCGGCGAAGAACGCCAACTCCAAGTGACCCTCGATCCCGAGCGCATGCGCCTCCAGGGCGTCAGCTTGGATCAGGTGGCGGACGCGATGAAAGGCAGCGCACAGGACACGGCTGCGGGTGTCATGGAAATCCAGGACAAAGGCTGGTTCATGACCGTGGGCAGCCTCGCGGGCACCTCCGAAGAAGTCCGTCACCTCCCACTCAAAACCCATCGCGGGATGGTGCAACTGGGTGATGTGGCGGATGTGCGCGAAGGGCCCGCCTTCCGCCGGGGTCTGGCCAGGCATCAGGGCCACGAGGACGTGAGCTTGCGCGTGGTCAAGCAGCCCACGGCGGATGTGCTGAGCACTTCCAAGGCGGTCCGAGCGGCCTTGGATGAACTCCGCAAAGGACTGCCCGAAGGCATGTCGCTCACCCTGATGTACGACCAAGGCACCCTCGTCACTCACGCCCTTAGCGGCGTCACGGTGGCCTTGTTACTGGGGGGGTTCTTTGTGGCGCTGGTGCTCATTGTGCTGCTGGGAAACTTCCGGGGGGCCTTGCTGGTCATCGCAGTGCTGCCCCTTGCCACCTTCGGCGCGGCCATTCCTCTCAGCATTATGGGAATGGGCCTCAATGCCATGACGCTGGGTGGCCTGGCCATCTCCGTGGGCCTGCTGGTGGATGCCGCCGTCATCATGGTGGAAAACCTCGCTCATCGGCTGCATGAGCATCAGGAGCATATCGAGCCCCGGCGCGTGGCCCTGACCCGCGCCGCCGCCGAGGTGGGCGTCCCCATCCTCACGGCGGTGCTGGTGATCCTAGCGGTGTTCATTCCGCTGTTGGCCATCGGTGGCCTGGCGGGCCGTCTGTATGCGCCCTTGGCCGTGGCCGTGGCTTCCGCCATGACTCTCAGCCTGATCCTCAGCTTCACCCTAGTTCCAGCCCTGGTGGAACGCTTCCTTCCCCCGGGATCCTCGCTAGAGGAGCCCCGTTTCGTCGTGGCCATTAAGCGCTTCTACAAGCCTCGCCTGGAATGGGCCATGCGCCACGGGGCCGTCGTTCAGGTGATCGCATTGGCCATCACCATTCCGAGCCTCGTCTTGGCCTTCAATCTGGGAAGCAACTTCTTGCCCAAGCTGGACGAGGGCGCGCTGATGCTCAATTCCCGCCTGCCCTCGGAAACCAGTCTGGCTTCCGTGGATGAGGCGAACCTCCAGCTGGAGGAAAAGCTAGCGAGGATTTCCGGTGTGTCTTCCGTCTACCGCCGCACGGGCCGCGCCGAACTGACGGAGGATCCCATGCCCCACACCATCAGCGATGTGCTGGTGGTGTTGGACGGCCAGCGCCCCGCGAAGGCCGTGGAGCGGGATGTGGCCGAAGCCATCGAGGATCTTCCTTATCCTGTCGAGCTGACCACACCCATGCAGATGCGGATCTCCGAAGGCATTGGGGGCACACCCGCGGACCTTCAGGTGAAGCTCTTCAACCCGGACCTGGACGCCCTCCAGGCCAAACTTCCGGAAATCCAAGAGCGCCTCAGCAAAGTCGAAGGTGTGGCCTCCGTGAGCCCGGATGGCAGCGGTCCGCTGCCCAAGTGGCGTATTGTGCCGGACGAAGATGCCTTGCGGCGGCTCAACGTGCCGCGGACCCTGGTCGCCCAAACCTTGAAAGCCAGCCTCCAAGGCCTGGAAACGGAAACCCGCTTCGACGGACCCCAGCGCATCGAGCGGATCCTGCGCTTTCCTAACGATGGAAGGGTGAGCCCTGAAAAGCTCAAACGCCTGCCCATCGTTCTGGAGGATGGCCGCATCGTGGAGCTGGGCCAGGTCACGCGTTTCGACGAGACCGTCACGCCCAGCCTCATACGTCGTGAAGCGGCCCAGCGCCGCCTCGCCGTGAACATCCGCACCAAGGGCGATCTGGGCGGCACCGCTACTCGCGTTGAGAAGGCCATGGCGGCGATGGAACTGCCCAAGGGCACCGTCGTCAAGATCGGCGGACAAATCGAGGAGGCACGGGAAACTCAGCGGCGGCTGAGCGTGGCAATCGCTGTTGCACTGGCGCTGGTGGTCGGGCTCCTCTACCTGGCTCTGGGACGGTGGCGGGAAGTGCTGGCGGTCGTCGCCACGCTGCCGAACGCCTTCGCAGGCGGCCTGATCGCCCTGTGGTTGGCTGGTGAGACATGGAATATCAGTTCCATCGTCGGTGTGATCGGGCTCTTCGGTGTGGCCGTACAGAACAGCCTTGTGCTCATCATCCAAGCAAAGAACTTGATGGCCGAGGGCATGCCCTTCGCAGAGGCCATCCGGGAAGCCTCCATTGGCCGTGTGCGCCCTAAGCTCATGACGGCAGGCGCCGCCATCCTCGGCCTGATGCCCATGCTCTTCGGCATTGGCGGCAGCGAATTGGAACGGCCCCTCGCCATCGTTATGGTGGGTGGGCTCGTCACCTCAACCCTTTTCACCTTGTTAGCCCTGCCGAGCTTCTACGCATGGATTGGCAAGCCGAAGGAATCAAACCATGAACCCGCGTGAGGTTATTGAGGCGGAGGGGGCCTCTTGGAATACCTTGCCCGGGGCTGCTTGCTGGGCGCCCGGGAAGGAAATTAGTAGTGAGTGGGCAACTTGTTTACACAGGACATGAAGGAGATTCCATGAGATCCACTGGAACACGAATGATCATCTTCGCGACCCTTATCGCCCTCTTGGGCACCACCCCGGCCGCAGCCCAACGCGGCGGCGGCCGGGGTGGTGGTCGCGGTGGCGGCCACCTAGGTGGTAGCAGTCACTACCGCGGGGGCTATTATTCGTTTGGCACAGGGTACTGGGGCGGGTGGCGGCGAGGCCCATCGGTCTATGTCGGCACTTGGTTTGGCTATCCAACCCTTCCTGCCTTCGCGGTCGTGGATACCGACATCTCACCAGAAGATGCTGAAGTCTGGCTCGACGGAGTCTACGTCGGTATCGCCGACGACTTCGACGGCTATCCGGACTATCTCTACCTGAAGCCGGGCAGCTACCACCTTGAGTTCCGTTACCCGGGCCACGAGACCTACGGCATCAATCTCGACGCCAGGCCCGGCCAGAAGGTGAACCTCGACAAGCGCATGCCTCGATTGGCGGGCCGCGAGAAGCTTGACGCCTTCGACTCGGTGCGGAAGCCGATGCCTTACGGACGACTGTTCGAGCCAGGCGGAAAGCCGATGCCGCTGACCGCTTCGGCCAGGGAGGATGGCGAGGAACCGCGGAACAATCAGGCCGAGAAAACGCCGCTGCCACCCTTAGCGGCCAACCAGGGCAGCCTCCGCATCCTGGTGTTGCCGGACGACGCCGCGGTCTACCTGGATGACCGCCTGATCGGCACGGCCGAGGACCTTTCGGCCAACAGCCGCGGCGTAAGGGCTGGAGTCGGCAGGCACACGATCACGGTGGTGCGCCCAGGTTTCAAGACAAAGATTCTCGACGTGGAAGTCGTCGCGGGCAAAGCGGCCAACGTGGTGGTGGAACTGGAAAAGTAGCTCCGGTCCACAACAAAAAAACCAGAGCCATCGAGAAGGCCTGCCCGTCAGCCGACCCCATGAATTCCCGCCAGAAAAGATCACCCTCTATCGACTTGAGAAGGAAACAGACAATGCCTTCCTCCATGCTCTTTCTCATGGCGGGCCTCCTTGGAATCGGGGGCGGCTACTTGGTGTGGATTTGGCTGCGTGGCGGGCGGAGCCCATGGTTGGGTCTTGGGGGCTTCATCGCATTGGCGCTCTACGGGATTGCCCTGGTCCTCCAGCCATCCCAGCACTTTTCGGTCGGCTCTATGCGGCCTACGGCGCTGTGTTCATCGTCCTATCCCTGCTCTGGGGATGGGACGTGGGCGGGCATCGGCCCGGCCTGAGGGATGGCATCGGCTCCGCGCTCGCCTTGGCCGGAACCCTTGCCATGATGGGGCCCAGGTCATGAATCTCTAGTTCTTTGCCTCCAAAATCCGCCATTGAACCGAGTCCGGAGAACTGACTATGAAAATTGCTCTTGTAGTCCTTTTCGCCATCACACTGCCTGCCGCACCCCCATCAACGCAGGGCCTGCCAGCGCTAAAAGGCTTCCTTGAAGCCCGGCCTCCCACGGGGCCAGCTTCGAGATCCGTGGAGTACCGGGTTTCATTCAAAGCCTTCCGCCAGGGGAAACCCAACGGGGTGTTCCAAGAGTCTGGAGCCATGCTCATCGGAACGACCGGCAAGGGAGCTGTCTGGGTAAGCGCCTCCCAACAACAGCACGAATTTCAAATCGGGGAGACGACTCCTCCATCCGAAGGACAGCGCTGGTTCAAGCAACTCTGCGAACCCTCCCGGGTGGCCCCAATGGCTGATCCAGGGACTCTCTTAAGTGGTTTCGTCAACAAACTCCAACTGAAAGGCATAGAAAACCCCTTGGAGGGTGTTGGTGAGCCAGGAGACCAGATCCTGGTCTACCACTTAGAGCCCCCGCGCCCTGTTGCCAAGTTCTGGACCTTTCAACCCAAGGCCGGAGAAGCACGACTCCAGGTCCGCAAGGATGGTTCTCCTGCGAGTTTCGAAGTCGTCCAGGCCTATATAGGCGATTTGTCACCTCACTTCGGCAGGTACATGTTGAACCGCCGAGAGACATGGACCTTTTCTGTTGGCGCAGGACAGCTCTACACGACGAAATACCGGCTCTCCCTGCGGCGGCAGGATTGGAAGGACTCTGTTGAAGCAGATGTGGAAATGTCCGTTGGAGAACTCCAGTGAACGCACCGCGCATGATCTTAAAGATCCACGGCATCGGCGGCAGCGAGCTGGGACAGCCCCGTGCCATCGTCAACGTGGGCGGGCTCATTACGAGTAGGCTCTTCACGCTGCTGGCCCTGCCAAGCTTCTACGCTTGGCCCGGCAAGCCCAAAGAAGGGAACTGATCATGCGTTCTGTTTCTTCAATTGATGGATGGCGGCACTCTCACGTTTTTGACGAAGGCAATCCGCTCGCCGAGAGAAACACGCGGTGGGCGGTAGTATTGACCGCCGTCATGATGGTTGCCGAAATCGCCGGCGGTTGGATGTTCAACTCCATGGCGCTGCTGGCGGACGGCTGGCACATGAGTTCGCATGCCTTGGCGCTCGGCCTGTCGGTGCTGGCATACGGAGCAGCCCGGCGATTCGCCCACGATGGCCGCTTCACCTTCGGCACCTGGAAGATTGAGGTTCTTGGCGGCTATACGAGCGCGATCTTGCTGGTGCTGGTCGCCGCATTGATGCTGTATCAGTCGGTTGAGCGTTTACTCGCTCCGACGCCCATTCGTTACAACCAAGCCATCGCCATCGCCGTGGTCGGATTGCTGGTCAATATCGCTTGCGCCTGGCTGCTCAAGGACGGTCATGGCCATGATCATCACCATGCCCATGACGATCACGTTAACCCAGGTCATCATCATGATTTGAACCTGCGCTCCGCCTATCTTCATGTTGTTGCCGACGCGGCCACGTCGGTACTCGCCATCTTGGCGCTGATTGGCGGCAAAACCTGGGGGGCGAGCTGGCTGGACCCAGTCATGGGTATTGCCGGGGCCGGATTGGTGGCGGTTTGGGCTTACGGTCTGCTGCGTGATTCAGGGCGTGTGTTGCTCGATGCGGAAATGGAGGCCCCGGTGGTAGCCGAGATCAGGGAGGTGATTAAGGCCAGCCCCATCAAGGCCCACATCTGCGACCTGCATGTGTGGCGCGTCGGCAAGGGTAAATATGCCTGCATTCTTTCGCTCGTGACCACGGATGAGGCCGATCCCAATTACTTCAAACGGGCATTAAGTGTTCATGACGAACTGGTTCATATCTCCGTGGAAGTCAACCGCCATCGCGTGCCAGCTTGAGGCCATCGATGTTCGACATCACCCACCATGACTCCAGACTGTCCCCCGGCAAGAAAAGGATGGACCTCCCATCCATCAAAGAAATAGGCCACATCCCTACACCCCATGGAGACGTGCCATGAGCCCCCGCAAGCTGGCCTTCAAAATCCACGGCATGGATTGCGCCGAGGAGATCGCCGTCCTCAAGCGCGAAATCGGGCCACTCGTGGGAGGCGCAGCCAACCTCGCCTTCGACCTTTTGAACGCGAAGATGATCGTCTCAGAGGGGGCCTCGGCCTCCCCCGAGGCCATCCTCAAAGCCGTGGCACGCACGGGAATGAGCGCCGAGCCATGGCAAGAAAGCACGGGAACAGGACTGAAGAAATCCGCGCGCCAAAAGCTCCAGTTGGCCCTCACGATTTTCAGTGGTGGACTCACGTTGTTGGCCTTTGGCCTGCATGTCTGGGCATCAGGTGGATTGCACGAGGCCCTGGGTGCCGAGGGTGTGGGCCATGTCCACGCAATCCCCTGGTTTTCCAAGGGCGCCTACTTGGGGGCCATGTTGGCCGCCTGCTGGTTCATTGCGCCGAAGGCCTGGCTTTCGGCCCGACGCCTGCGCCCGGACATGAACCTGCTGATGGTGGTGGCGATCCTTGGGGCCATCAGCATAGGTGAATGGTTCGAAGCTTCCACGGTGGCCTTCCTTTTCGCGGTCTCGAATGCTCTTGAGGGTTGGAGCCTCAGTCGTGCGCGCCGAGCCGTGGAAGCTCTCATGGATCTGACGCCGACGCTTGTCCAGCTTGTGAAAGATGGCGGGACTGTGTCCGTTCGGCCCGAGGAGGTGCCCGTGGGCGCTCTCTTTCAGGTGAAACCAGGAGAGCGCGTGCCCCTCGATGGGATGATCCTCCAAGGCACCAGCGCCCTCAACCAGGCCCCCATTACCGGGGAGAGCATGCCGGTCTCTAAGGACCACGGTGAGGAAGTCTTCGCCGGGAGCATCAACGGCGATGGCGCCCTCGTGGTCGAGTGTTCCAAGCCAGCGAGCGACACGGTGCTCGCCCGGATCATCCGAATGATAGGAGAGGCTTCAAGCAAGCGCGCAGCCGCGGAGCAGTGGGTGGATCGCTTCGCGCAAGTCTACACACCCGTGGTGATGATTCTGGCCATTCTAGTGGCATTGATTCCGCCGCTGCTCATGAGCGGCGTCTGGGCGGATTGGTTCTATCGGGCCCTGGTGCTGTTGGTGATCGCATGTCCCTGCGCCCTCGTGATCTCCACTCCTGTGAGCATCGTGGCGGGTTTGGCCTCCGCCGCCCGGCATGGGGTCCTCGTGAAAGGCGGCATGTATCTGGAAGCACCCGCCCGCCTGAAGGCCATTGCCTTCGATAAGACCGGAACCCTCACCGAAGGTCATCCCAGCGTCGTGCAAGTCGCTCCGTTCAACGGCCACACCGAGCAGGAACTCCTTCGCGTGGCCGGATCTATGGAGTCCCAAAGCGATCATCCCTTGGCCCGGGCGATCGTAGCCCACGTGAAATCCCAAGGTGTAGCCTTCACGCCCGCCAAGGACTTTCAGTCCCTTCAGGGCAAAGGCGCCAAAGCGGTTCTGGAAGGACGTGCCCACTGGCTCGGCTCCCATCGCTTCATGGAGGATCAGGGTGCAGAGACACCAGAGATCCATGCCCAATTGGAATCCTTGGAGAGTGATGGCCGGACCGTGGTGGCCTTCGGGGTGGAGCGGGAATTGATCGGTTTCCTCGCCCTGGCGGATGCCGTTCGACCCACCAGTGCCTCAACCCTTCAGGGCCTGCGCGATGCCGGAATAGAGCATCTTGTCCTCCTTACGGGTGACAATTCGGGTACAGCCCAAGCCGTAGGCCGACAGGTCGGCCTGACCGAGATCCAAGCTGAACTACTGCCCGAGGACAAGGTGAAAGCAATCGAGGCGCTAGTCGCCAAGTATGGTCAGGTAGCCATGGTCGGCGACGGCGTGAACGACGCGCCCGCCATGGCGCGAGCCTCCCTCGGCATCGCCATGGGCGCCATGGGCAGCGACGCCGCCATCGAGACCGCCGATATCGCCCTCATGAACGACGACCTCACGCGGTTGCCATGGCTGATCCAGCACTCGCGGCGCACCCTCAAAGTGATTCGCCAAAACATCACCTTCGCGCTCGCTGTGAAAGCGGTCTTCGTGGTCCTGACCCTCATGGGCCATGCCTCGCTGTGGTCCGCCATCACGGCGGACATGGGAGCGTCCCTGCTTGTGATCTTCAATGGGCTGCGGCTTCTCAGGGGGTGAGGATTTCAGAGTGACCTTGAATGGCATCTCTTAACCTTGGATCCCAACCTCGATCCATTCGGTGATGTACCCATCTTCTCAAAGGCCCAGTACCAGCACCTGAGACCGTTTTTCATCTTCGACCATCAAGGATTTCATGATGTGCCGCCTCGACTGGGAATTCGTTCCTCAGCTAGCGAACCACCACCGGGGAGTGATCAGGAGAGAGCCGGGACATTATTACCCGCATCGTTGACCCAAATTGGGTCAGGATGCCTCGGTATCAAACGTAAGTCCTTGATCAACCACTGGCACGTTCCTTGAGATTGGCTCAGTGCCGAGAACCCAACGACCCAACAAGCAAGACGCATAGGACCATTCCCCTGGATGAGTGACAATCCAGGGGTGCCGCGAACCTTAATGGACCCGCGGTGAATCACGAGGAGATCCCGCCCTGAGACTGCTCTGGCCCGCACTGGCTGCCGTCCTTGCCCTCATCCTGCAGATGGCGGGCGTGATGACATCAGCCGAATTGCTCGTCCGGGATACCATGCTCAGAAATCTACCAACCAGACCTGCAAAAGGGGTCGCGGTGGTGCTCATCGACGAAGAAGCAATTTGCTTGGGAGGCCGCTGGCCTTGGGATAGAGCACATCTCGCGCGACTGGTCGAACAGGTGATTTCGGGGGGAGCGAAGGGAGTTGCAATCGACCTACTGCTACCGGAGGAACGAGAAGGCGACGATCTCTTGGCGCGTGCTTTAGGACGCGGGCCTTCGGTTTTGGCAGCGGGTGTTGATGATGCGGGCCACTGGCTGTTGCCGAATCAGGTTCTTCAGGCCACCCCTGTCGGGCACGTCAGCTTCGATCTCGATCGGGACGGTGTGGTGCGGCGATTCTCCTCGACGAAACAGATGGAAGGGAGGGCGTTCCCTGCACTTCCCGTGGCTGCAGCGCGGCTTGGCAATGCCCAGCTCCCCATCCCCGTGGGCTTGATGCTCCGGCCCGCGTTCCGAACACGACCCATTCCTTTTGTCAGCGCTGCATCCGTTCTTGACTCGCACAAAATAGATATCCTCCGGGACCGGATCGTTTTCATTGGCACGAGTGCCGCTGGTGTAGGCGACCGATTCGTTACTCCTGTTTCCCAGGGTGGTTCTCCCGAACCCGGAGTCCTGGTCGAGGCGATTTCAGCCGAGGCCATCCTGTCAAAGGATCTCCTGCACCGCGCATCGCCCCTCGTCAACGTTCTGCTAGCTTTCGGCCTGGCCTTGCTGGGAACTCTCCTTCCGATGGCCCCAGGCCGCACACTACCTTTATTCACCTCTGGCCTTGCGCTGGCACCTCTAATGGTCTCGGCAGCTTCGCTCCACTTTCTAAATCTGGAGTTGGCTCCGCTTTCGGTGATTCTCGCCCTCCTTTTTGTGGGTGTGGTCGTGGGGGCTGATCGCTGGCGCCGATCCAAATTAGCCATGAGCACTGCCGAGAACCGGATTTCGGAGTTGGAGAGCCTCCAGGTGATCATCTCCGAAGCAAGAAAGCAGGATGCCGAGGCACGTCGTGTCGTCGCCCATGAACTCAAGACTCCCCTGACCTCCGTGAAGGGGTTGGCCCAGCTTCTGGCCCAGTTCGACCTTTCCGCGCCGGAAAGAAATCGCGTGGCACGGATGGTGGTTTCCGAAACTGCCCGTCTCGCGCAGATGGTTGATGCCTTGCTCGACTTGGAGCGACTGCGGCTAAGGGATTTCGGCCGGGATGCACAGCTCTTGGATTTCTCGGCTCTCTGCGCCGAGAGGGTGGACTACCTTCGCGCCGGTGCTCAGCGGGACATAGTGGCCGACATTGGGACTGGGCTTCAGGTGCTGGGCGACAAAGCCCTCCTTGAGAGGGTCATCGAAAACCTCGTTTCCAACGCCATTAAATTCTCTCCGGAAGGATCCCCGGTTCGGATTGGGTTAAGGGCAGATGGATCGCTAGCTGTGCTAGAAGTCGAAGACCGTGGGCCCGGGATTCCTATACACGAGCGCTCAAAGATTTTTGGGCGGTTCGCAAGGGGAAGCGCCCAGGCACTTGCGCCGGGGCTCGGCCTTGGATTGGCTTTGGTCGCTGAGGTGGTTGACTGGCACCGTGGCGCTGTGGAGGCCGATAGTGGCACCAACGGCGGTGGTATTTTTCGAGTTAGACTCCCGATGATCACGATTCAAAGCACCGGTTGAGGATGGCATGACACGGATTCTAGTAGTGGATGATGATCTGGCGATCCGCGAGATGGTCGCCATGGCGTTGGAGAAGAGCGGCTATCGCGTGGAACGCGCCGATGGTTACGCTGCTGGCCGAGCCTCGATTCGGGAACGACGGCCAGATCTCATCGTCAGCGACATCTACATGCCGGGCGGGAGTGGATTGGATCTGCTGAAGGAGGTCCAGGAACTCTCCGATCCCCCGCCTCTGATCCTGATGACGGCCAAAGGGAGCATCGAAACCGCGGCCCTGGCTCTAAAAGATGGAGTTTTCGACTACCTAGCCAAGCCCTTCGATCTTGACGTCATGCTGGAACGGGTGCGGGCTGCATTGGCGAGCCATGCCCCCGCAGCCCCACGCGAGGAAAGCGGCCCGAGGAGCATGATCATAGGCTCCCATCCATCCATTGTGGAGGTCTACAAGGCAACGAGCCGGGTTGCGCCGCTGCGGGTCCCAGTCATAATCTTCGGTGAAACCGGAACAGGGAAGGAACTCGTGGCCCGGGCGCTCCACCGATTTGGAGCCCACCCGGAGGGGCCCTTCATCCCAATCCACTGCGGTGCGATTCCGGACACGCTGATCGAGAGCGAACTCTTCGGCCACCGGCGCGGCGCCTTCACAGATGCCCACAATGACCGGCGCGGCGCTCTCACCCAGGCGAATGGCGGCACGGTCTTCTTCGATGAGATCGGCGAGATCTCCCCGGTATTTCAGGTGAAGCTCTTGAGGTTTCTCGAGGACGGAGTCGTCCAGCCGCTCGGCGCGGAAAAGGCGGAACCCGTGGACGTGCGTGTCGTTGCTGCGACCCACCGCGATTTGAGAGCCATGGTGGCCTCAGGGGAATTCCGGGAGGACCTGTACTATCGGCTGGCGGGATATGAAATCAGGATTCCATCGCTCCGGGACCGGATCTCGGATCTCACGGCCCTGGTTGCGCACTTCCAAGAGCGTTTCCATCATGAACTCGGGCTTCCCGAAGTCGGCAGCCCGCCGAAGGAAGTGGTTTCAATCCTGGCGGCCCACCCCTGGCCGGGGAACGTTCGGGAACTCGGACATGTGATTCGGCGTGTGCTCATCGAGACGGGCTCACTCGATGATGTGGCCGTCTTTGAACAGATTCTCGGAGCCACTGCAAACCCTCGAGAACCTGCTGCCGCATCGGTGCTTTTCCCCGGATGTTTTCAAGAACCGTTCGTGCCGCTGGACGACATGGAACGAATTTACATTCTTTCGGTGTTGGCCCACACCGGAGGAAACAAGACCGAGGCCGCCCGCATCCTCGGAATCGAGCGGAAGACTCTTGCACGCAAACTCAGGCGGACCGATGGTGGCGAAATGGAAGACCTTGATGGAGGCGACGTATGATCCCCTTTCTTGTTCCGCTAGCGTTAACCCTGCTCCAAACTTCGGGGCCTGGAACCGAGGCACCACTCGTTTACCGGTTCGATGAAGTCAAACGATCGGTCTTCCTCTTGCCTGGTGGTGACAAGAGCAGAGAGTCCAAGGTCGCAAAGGGCGGTGCCGCAAACTCCGGGGACATGGTTCGGACGGGCTGGCTGGGTCAAACAGTGATTGCCGTGCCAGCTCGAAATTCGCGATTCGAGGTTTTCGCAAACACCCAAGTCAAACTTGCAGGCGGTGAACCCGGGGTTTTGCTCGTCCTCGAAAAGGGACGCATCAAAGCATTCTTCCAGGCCCTCATCGAAGGAGGCCGCGAGGAGCGGCGTGTCGCGGTCCCCGGAGCACTCCTGGCCGTGCGGGGAACGAGGTATGGCATAGAGGTAGACAGAGATGGAAAATCCATCCTGGTGGTCTTCGAAGGTGTCGTGGAAATACTCCACGATGCGCCACACGCGGAACCGATCCGCGTGAAGGCGGGCGAGTGGTCTACCTTCGGGCCTGCTAGCGCACCCAAGATTGAATCGATGCACACGCGTGGATTCATGGAGAGGACATGGAACCAGGGAATGCGCCCGGATGGGTCCATGGGGACCGGGGCCATGTCACCCGGCGGTACCATGCCCAAGGGAATGCCTTCGGGCCCTGGCCATAAGCATATGTGATCCGGGATATGGCCAATAAGCTGGGGGGCGATGTGGCCGTGGTGGAGGAGTGATGTCCGATTGCTGCGAAAGTCTCCAGACCCGTTTTCGGGTCTTTTGGAGCATGCTTGCCGCCCTTGCTTTCTCACTGCCGGGAAGCGCCCTGTGGAGCCAGGATGTTCTTCCTTACATGGAGACGGGTGTGGGTCGAAAACAGGGCGACTTCGGTTCACCGACTCGAAGCACATTCTGGCTAGGCTATGCCACTTATGGTGTCACCGGGGCTCGATGGGATGCGAGCCTGACGGTCCCATTCCTTTGGCTCAATCGTGATGGCGGAGGGGATTCTTCGCAAGATCAGGGAATCGGCGACGTTGTCGTTCGCGGCAGCTACCGGTTCCTTCCAGAAAACGAGGACGGTTGGTCATTGGATGGAGAGGGCGCCGTCAAATTGCCCACCGCCAGCGACACCAAGGGGCTTGGTACGGGGAGGACTGATGTGGGGGGCTTCCTTGCCCTGCACCAGCGGCTAGGCCTCTTCCAATGGACACTTCTCGGCGGATGGATTCAGGGCGCCTCCACGAACCAGGCGGGCACCGCTGACACTCTCACGTCCGGTTCCTACGTTGTGGGCCTCCGTGGGACATGGGACCTCAACCGGAATCGCTGGGGGGTTGCGTTCGAAGCGCGTGGGGCTACCTTCCAAGGCGAGCCAGGGATAAAGGAACTCTCTATGGACGTGTTTCATCCCATCTCGTCGAAGTGGGCCATGAAGGCGGTAATCACGGCGGGATTTAGCGACGGCGGCCCCAAACAGAGTGTGGGCGTGGCTCTCGTTCGTGTTTTCCCGTAGATGACTGTCCATGGATGACTGACAGGGACTGTTCCTTCGCTCATCTCCCTCGGACCCTGGACCGAGACATTCCTACCCACCCTGCCAACGGAAACGGGTCACGATGTCTCGGTGTTGAAGGTAAGTCCTTTAAAAAACTCCTGGCACGTTCCTTGAAATTTGTTCCGTTGAAATCGTTCCTCTGCTCGTTCGAGGAATGCCCTCGGACCACTGCACCACAGGAGTACTCATGAAATCCTTCGCCTCTTTTGCAATCTTGATCGCCGGGCTGTCGCTGGCTTGTGGAGGCAGCAGTGGTGGGACCGGTGGGACCACCACAACTCACCCTCCTGCTCCGATTGCGGGCTTTGTGGCGGGTGTGGTGGGTGGCACGTCCGATGCGCCTCAGATCAACCACACGCCCTTGGGGATGAACGGGGCAACGGTAACCATGAATGGTCAGTCGGCGACCTCTACCATGGTTCAGCCAGGCACGGTGATGACAGGTATGACTACCGCGGGCGGCATGGGCATGGGTGGGAGCGGCTACACCATGCAGAGCGTTCAGCTCATGTCCTCCTTCATGGGATCGATCCAGGCAGTTGATCAGTCCTCTGCCCGCATGACCGTCATGGGCCAGGCGATTCAGATGAATGCTCTCACTCAGCTAGCCCAGGAGAACCAGGACGGAACCTATACCAGCCTCACCATGGCGGACTTCCACTCGGGCGATTTCGTGTCGGTGCATGGTTCCTTCCTTGCAGACGGCACCTACATGGCCACCCGCGTGGAACATCGCAAACCCGGCATGGACACCAGCCAGAACGGCACCATGGGGCAGGTCTCCAACCTCAATACGACGGCCAAAACGTTCAACCTCGGCACCTGGAGCGTTAGTTATGGCTCCGCCACTGTGAACGGTACTCTGGCCAACGGCGCCTGGGCACAGGTCCGCGGCACCGTCTCCGGCACACAGATCACTGCCGCCTGGGTGAACGTGATGGGCGCCATGGGAGATCCAGGAAGCGGAATGGGGCTCCGTGGGCTGGTACTGAACCTGAACACCTCCGCCAAAACCTTCAGCCTGATGTCTCTCACGGTGAACTACGCCCAGGCAACGGTGGTTGGCACCCTCGCCGAGGGCGCCATGGTGGAAGTTGAGGGAAGCCTAGCCTCAGGCTCGACCACCACCGTAAACGCCACACGGGTCGAAGTGGAATCCATGGGCATGGGCGGTGGGATGGGCTCTGGAACAGGGATGAGCAACCTGCAGGTGAATGGAACGATCACCGCCCTGGACCTGAGCGCGATGACCCTCACGGTGTCGGGAACGACATTCTGGTTGGACACCGCTACATTGATCATGTCCCACGACACCCCCATGACCGCCCCACAACTGAAGGTGGGCGACTGGGTGGCTGTGATGGCGGACTCGACGCGGAAGAACAGCGCTGGGTATGCCTACGCCCTCCGGATTTCTGAAATGATCGGGAGCGGCGGCGGGATGGGCTCCAGCGACCTGATGGGATCGGTGACCTCGGTGAATGCCAGCGCGCAAACTCTCGTCCTTAACGGCTTCACGGTCAGTGTCACCTCCAGCACCACTTATGCGTCTCAAGGTGCTTCCATGACGGCAGCCAGCTTCTGGACAGCGGTCAAGGTGGGCAGCAGAGTGGAAGCCATTGGAACCCCCACCCCCTCAGGTTCAACCCTCGTCGCCACACGGCTCGTGCTTGGCGGAATGGGTGGAATGGGCGGCGGAGGCATGTGAGGCGGTCTTCAACCTCGAGACCTGGGTTGGAAACAGCCCATCAACTTGATAACAGTCTTACGGAAGCCAGCACCATGCAATTGCAAGGTGCTGGCCCTTACCGCGAACGAAGGCCCAATGCCCCCCTGGGAGCTGGCAAGTCCACCTTGACCACGGAGTTGCCGTGAACCCACTCAACTCAATGTCTAAATGAGCGCCGTCCTTTCGGGTAAATGCTGCATGCAGGGAGTCGTAGAAGAATCTGTACAGCTATGTACACTCAAAGAGCGGCTATAGCAAAGGTCACAAGGGTAACTTTCGTTTCAGAAAAGAGATGCAGAGGTCTGAGTTTTGTGCATATTTTAAGAAACCTGGCTTCACCTCCAGGGGATGTTCGATATTTCAAGAAAGGAAAGGTGGTCCGGTTGCGCTTGATCCTCCGCCTCGTGGCGCTCTTCCTGCTGACCCTCTCTGGGTCGGTGGAGGGCGTACGCATTGCGGTGGTTCCCTCGCTTCAAGCTTGCGTCTGCGGATGTGGCGCCCCTTCTGATGATCTCTGCACATGTAAGGGGCCTACACAGCCTGCAACTCCACCGAAGAGCCCGGAGCCTTGCTCCAATTCTTCCAGTGGTTGTTCCACCAGCAATCTCGCCACGAGTGTAATTACGGCCTCCAAGCAGGCAGAGGAACCGGCTAAGAACCCTGAACCAAAGCCGGAACCCCATCCATGGCCCCTTCAGGTTGCCCAGGTCGCACGTGATGCAGGTGCTTCCCTCCTTCGGACTGGTTACGGTTTCTTAGGAGGCATCCCCCCTCCTTCACGATGCCTCGAACGCCTAGCCTTGCTTTCAGTCTTCCGGAATTGAGAGGCGGTCTGCAGATTTCTTAAGCAGATCAGCCACGTCTCTCATTTCCGGAGAAAGCCATGCGCACATTCCTGTGCCTGGCCTTGGGTCTCATGCCGATGGTCGGCAGGGCCCAAGCCCAGGAGCCAGCCGCCCCGTCCCGCCAGGAACCGGCAGCGGCGGAGGACCCCGTCCTCAAATCCCTTATCAGTGAATCCCTCGACCGCAACCCCGATCTTGCCAAGTCCAATGCTTTGGTGGAAGCCGATCGCGAACGCATTCCTCAGGCAAAGGCGCTTCCCGATCCAAGCCTCTCCCTGGGCATCCAAAACGACAGTTTCAAGAGCATCCAGGTCGGGAAGATGGAGACATCCTTCTACCAGGTAATGCTCACCCAGCCGCTGCCGTGGCCGGGCAAGCGAGGCCTGCGTGGGGAAGTCGCCGGGCTCGGTGCGGACATCTCGAAGGTAGCGGTCGAGCGAACCCGATTAAGCCTGCAAGCGGATGTCAAACGCGCCTATTTCGGCTTGCTATTGGTGCGCGGCCAAATCAGGCTTCTGGAGGATCAGGCGATCTTCCTTAAGAATGCCCTGGCTATCACCCAGGCGCGTTATGAGGTCGGGCAGGGGGCGCAAGCGGATCTGCTTCGGGCCCAGCTCGAACTGAACCGCCTCAGCCAAACGCGCTTCTCCCTGCAGGCAGAGGAACGAGTTTTCTTGGCGGCGCTCAATCGCCTTCGTGGATCGACGGAAGATTCGCCCATCCCCACTACAGCGTCGCTTGAGAAGATGCAATTTCAGGCCACGCCCGTCGAAGGAATGCTTGCCCAAGCCGAGGCGCAAAGCCCCGAACTTCAGGCCGCGCGCCTCGGTGTGAAACAGGCCGAGCGTAGTCTGGATCTGGCAAAACGGGACCGCTATCCGGATTTCGCAGTGAGCGGTGCCGTCATGCCCCGGGGCGCCCTTGAGCCCATGTGGTCGGTCGGCTTCTCGATTTCCCTCCCGGTCTGGTCGAAACAGAAACAGCAGCGGGCCGTGGCTGAGCAGGATTGGCGCCGCAAGTCTCAAGGTTCCGAAGCCACAAGCGTGCGGAATATCTTGAACCAGCGCATCCGCGAACGTTTCGCACAGTTCGACTCCGCCTTGGGAACCATCCGGATCTACCGGGATGGGCTGCTGGTGCAGAGCGAGGCCACCTTTCAAGCCACCCTCGCCCAGTATGAGACGGGCCGCGCCCCCTTCCTGAGCGTGTTGGAAACGCTCAATGGCTGGGTATCGGACCGCGGGGGACTCCTGCAGGCTATAGCCCAAGCGGAAGCGATCCAGATCGCCGTTGAGGAAATCAACCTTTCGGGGACACCCGCCATCAGCGCCCAAGGCCTTGCCGCGGGTTCCATTGGAATGGGGGGCGCTCCCGGTGGATCCGCCATGGGCACACCCGCGCCCTCGAAGTCCGGCGCCACCGCTGCCATGGGCGACAGTGGCGCTCCTTCGAAATCCATGTGATCTGGAGACACCCATGACTCCAGAGCCAAATAAGCCCATCCCGTGTGAAGCCTTGAATCTCACCGCCATGCTCAGGCCGTACCTCAGCCTTTTGGCTACTGCGATGGGCCTTGTCTTCGCTTTCGTGGTGCTAACGTGCCCAGTGGCCGAACCAACCCGGGATCAGGAAAGACGGACCTCGGCCTTTGCGGGTGTCGGCTGCAACGGCTGTGGACCCCGAGGGAAGCCACCCTCAACCAAGGCCACAACCCCAGAAGTCTGCGAGATGCGCGCCTCCAATCAGACGAAGGCGGGTTCACTCCCCAATCCTAAGCGAAACGGAGTTCCCAATGAATGACGAGATAAACGAAGTTACGCCCAAGCGCTCCTGGAAACTCCGGACCCTTGGCCTGGTCGCCCTTGGACTGGCCGCGGGCGTGGGAGGAACCCTCCTCATAAGGCCTGGCTCACCTAAACCCGGAGCCCCCACGGACCAGGCGCAAACGAAGCAGATGTACCAGTGCCCGATGCATCCGCAGATCATCATGGACCATCCCGGGGATTGCCCCATCTGCGGCATGAAGCTGGTGCCCATGGAAGGCAGTGGGGACACCAAACCTTCCAACACCCCGGGCAAGATCTCCTTCTACCGCTCGCCGATGAACCCTTCCATGACTTCTCCCACGCCCAGGAAGGATGAGATGGGTATGGATTACGTGCCGGTCTACGAGGCGGAACTCAAGGGTGAAGGACCCAAGGTCGAGGACCATGCAACGGTCACCATCGACCACGAACGGCAACAGCTCATCGGCCTGAACACGGCCAAGGTCAAGGAAGGCATGGTGAGCGGCGAGGTCCGCACCACCGTCCGGCTGGCCGTGGACGAAACCCGCGTCCGCAAGATCAACGTCAAGGTCGAAGGTTTCGTCGAGAAACTCTTCGTGGACTTCGTCGGGAAGCCCGTGGCCAAGGGCCAACCGCTCTTCAGCCTCTACAGCCCGGAGTTCGTGAGTTCCCAGAGGGAATTCCTCTTGGCGCTCAAGACCCAGAAGGCTCTGGCGGGGGGATCTTTGACCTCTAGTGGGACCGACCTGCTGGAGGCGGCCAAACACCGCCTCACCCTGTGGGATGTTCCGCAAGAGACGATCGATCGCCTTGAGCAGACCGGGGAAGTCCAACGGGCCCTCACCCTGCGGTCCCCCATCTCGGGCGTGGTCACGGTCAAGAACGTCGTGGAAGGAGCCCGCATCACACCCGCGGACATACCCCTGGAGATCACGGACCTGGGCCGGGTATGGGCTCTCGCGGACATTTACCAGACCGAAATCGGGCTCGCCAAGGTCGGCCTGACCGCCACGATGACCTTGGGGTCGTTCCCTGGCAAGACTTTCACCGGTCGGGTTGTATTCATCGATCCGCTCCTGGATCCGAAGACGCGCACCACCAAGGTCCGCATTGAGTTCCCGAATCCGAAGGGGGAGTTGAAGCCTGAACTCTTCGGAGAAGTCGTGCTGAAGGGACAGGGCCACAAAGGCATTCTTGTGCCTCTGGATGCAGTCCTCGATGCCGGGATCCAGAAGGTCGTGTTCGTCGCGCTGGGGGACGGAAAGTTCGAACCCCGCGAGGTCACCACGGGTACCAAGGTTGGAGAACAGGTTGAGATCCTGTCGGGTGTGAAGGCGGGGGATGAAGTGGTCACCCGCGCCAACTTCCTGGTGGATTCCGAATCCCGCCTAAGGGCTGCCCTGGCGCACCTCAGCCAAAAGGCGAGCTCCTCATCCGCATCCCCATCCGCGCCTGCGGATGGGCACAAGCATTAAGGAGATCGCCATGCACGGAAACAGCGCCTACGATCCCGAACACCCGACTTTCCTGCAAAAGATCATCCGGTTCTCGGCGGAGAACCGCTGGCTGGTCATGGCGGCCACCGCCCTGGCCTTGGCCATGTCCTTCTGGACCATGCGGAACATCCCCCTGGACGCCGTGCCGGATCTTTCCGACACGCAGGTCATCGTCTACTCCAAATGGGATCGCAGCCCCGACCTGGTGGAAGACCAGGTCACCTATCCCATCGTTACCAGCCTCCTCGGCGCGCCCAAGGTGAAAACGGTGCGCGCGCTCTCGGACTTCGGATTCTCTTACGTGTACGTCATCTTCGAGGATGGAACGGACATCTACTGGGCCAGGTCCCGGGTGCTCGAATACCTGAGCAAGATCTCATCGAACCTCCCTCCTGGCGTGAAAACAGAATTGGGACCGGACGCCACGAGCGTTGGTTGGGTCTACCAGTACGCTTTGGTGGATCACTCAGGCCAACACAGCACGGACGAGATCCGGTCCTATCAAGACTGGTTTCTGCGCTACTCGCTCCAGAGCGTGCCCGGAGTGGCTGAAGTGGCAACCATCGGCGGCCAATCCAGGCAGTTCCAGGTCAGCATCAACCCGAACAAACTGGCGTCCTACAAAATCTCAATCGAGACCGTGATCCAGGCCGTGAAGGGTGCGAATGCCGAAGTCGGTGGGCGCCTGGTCGAATTCAGCGGGCGCGAGTACATGGTCAGAGGTCGAGGCTATGTGAAGAGCACGAAGGACCTCGAAAGCGCCGTCCTCAAGGCGGAGAATGGAACACCAGTCCGCCTCAGCGATGTAGCCACTGTCAGCCTTGGTCCAGAGATGCGCAGGGGCATCGCGGATTTAGACGGGCACGGCGATGTGGTTGGCGGCATCGTGGTGATGCGACAGGGAGAGAACGCGCTCAATGTCATCGAACGGGTGAAAACCCGCATCGCTGAACTGAAGGTCAGCCTACCCAAGGGCGTTGAGGTGGTCCCCGTCTATGACCGCTCGGAACTGATCGAGCGCTCCATCAAAACCGTGAAGCACAAGCTGATCGAAGAGATGATCGTCGTTTCGATCATCATCCTGATCTTCCTCTGGCATGTCCCCTCCGCCATCGTGCCCATCATCACCATCCCAGTCTCGGTGGCGCTTGCATTCATCCCTATGTATGGGATCGGCCAAAACGCAAACCTCATGAGCCTGGCAGGCATCGCCATCTCCATCGGCGTGCTGGTGGATGGCGCCATCGTGGAGGTGGAAAACGCCTACCGGAAGATTGAGAAGTGGATAGAGGCCGGGAAGCCCGGCGACTTCTACCATGTCCGCCTCGAAGCTTTGATGGAGGTCGGCCCCAGCGTCTTCTTCAGCCTGCTGGTGGTGGCGGTGAGCTTTCTGCCCATCTTCACGCTGATGGATCAGGAAGGCCGGCTCTTCAAGCCGCTGGCCTTCTCCAAGAACTTCGCCATGGGCATCGCCGCGCTCTTGGCGCTTACCCTGGACCCGGCCATGCGCATGCTCTTCGCCCGGGTCGAACCTTTCACCTTCAAGCCCAAATGGCTGGCCTGGACGTTCACTCAAGTCGCGGTCGGGAAGTACTACTCGGAAGAAAAACACCCCATCAGTGTCTTCCTCCACCGGATCTACGAACCCCCTTGCCGCTTCGTGATCAGGCACGCCAAGGCGACCATCGCGGTGGCCTTCCTGCTGGTCCTCGCCACCATCCCGGCCTTCATGGGCCTGGGCAGCGAATTCATGCCGCCCCTGAACGAGGGCACGCTGCTCTACATGCCCTCGACCCTGCCGGGAATCAGCCAAACCGAGGCCCAGCGAATCCTTCAAGTACAGGACCGATTGATCCGGACGGTCCCCGAAGTGGGGAGCGTGTTCGGCAAAGCCGGGCGGGCCGATACCGCCACGGACCCCGCACCCTTCTCCATGATGGAGACGGTCATCGTGCTGAAGCCCGAAGAACAATGGCGCGAAAAACCCCGGTGGTTTTCCTCCTGGGCCCCGGACTGGGGGAAGTCCATGCTTCGCCCCTTCTGGCGGGACCGCATCACCCAGGAGGAAATCGTCGCGGA
Organism: Holophagaceae bacterium; assembly: GCA_016720465.1. Taxonomy (NCBI): domain Bacteria; kingdom Pseudomonadati; phylum Acidobacteriota; class Holophagae; order Holophagales; family Holophagaceae; species Holophagaceae bacterium. The sequence goes on along the minus strand of JADKKO010000004.1, from coordinate 61,277 downwards.
ACTGGACCGTGTGGTGAAGCTTCCGGCCATTCCCAACGCCTGGACCATGCCCATCAAGGCGCGCCTCGACATGCTTTCCACGGGCATCCGCACGCCGGTGGGCCTGAAGATCAACGGCGCTGATCTGGATGTCATCCAGAAGATCGCCGTGGACGCTGAAAGCATCCTTCAGCGCGTGCCGGGCACCCGCAGCGCTTTCGCCGAGCGCACCGCCCAGGGCTACTTCCTGGACTTCGTCCTCAAGCGCGAGCAGCTGGCGCGGTACGGCCTCAGCGTCGAGCAGGCCAACATGATGGTGATGACCGCCATCGGCGGCGACAACCAGAGCACGGTCTTCGATGGCCGGGCGCGGTACCCCATCAATGTCCGCTATGCCCGGGACTACCGCGAGTCCCCGGAGGCCCTGAAGCGCGTGCTGGTGCCCCTGCCGAACGGGTCCACCATCCCCATGGCGGAGATCGCCGAGCTGAAATGGACCACGGGTCCCGCCATGATCCGGGACGAGAACGCACTGCTCGCGGGTTATGTCCTGGTTGACTTCGACACGTCCAAGACCGACGTGGGAACCTACGTGGACCAGGCCAAGAAGGCCATCGAAACGGAGCTGAAGCTTCCCGCTGGCTACAGCCTCAGCTGGAGCGGCCAGTACGAGAACATGATCCGCGTGAAAGAACGGCTGAAGCTCATTCTGCCGATCACGCTGGTGCTGATCTTCGGCCTGCTCTACGCGAACACGAAGTCGGCCTTCAAGGCGTCCATCGTGATGTCGGCGGTGCCCTTCAGCGCCATCGGCGCCTTCTGGCTGCTGTACTTCCTGGACTACAACATGTCCATCGCGGTGTGGGTGGGCCTCATCGCGCTCATGGGCTTGGACGCCGAAACCGGCGTCTTCATGCTCCTCTTCCTGGACCTGTCCCACGATGAGGCCAAGGAAGCCGGCAAGCTCAACACCAAGGCCGATCTCGTGGAGGCCATCATCCATGGCGCCGTGAAGCGCATCCGCCCCAAGGCCATGACCGTCTTCGCAGCCTTCATCGGACTGCTCCCCATCATGTGGAGCACGGGCACCGGTGCGGATCTCATGAAGCGAATCGCCGCGCCCATGGTGGGAGGCCTGGCCACCAGCTTCATCCTCGAACTGCTCGTCTATCCAGCGGTGTACTACCTCTGGAAAAACGCGAGGTGGTGGATGGACCAATCACCCCCGATTCCGCGCCTGAACTTGGCTTGGCAATCACATGACTCCCCGGGGCCGCGATGCTTCCATTCCTAAGGCACATCCCATGGCAACGCCGCTGAATCCCAGCTCGTTCCTAGAGGAACGCTTTCTCGCTGAATACGCGATGTACGCCCAGACTCGCCACCTGGACGCCGCCCGGGCCAAGGACTACGCCCGTCTGGATGAGAATCATCAGGTCTACCTGGATTATTCCGGGTCGGGTCTTTACGCCGAATCCCAGCTCCAGGGACACCTGTCCTATCTCTCCCATCACGTGTTGGGAAATCCCCACTCTTTGAGTCCTGCTTCCCGGCTCACCTCGCAGGACTTGGAGGAAGCACGGAGGGAGGTCCTTGATTTCTTCCGGGCCGATCCGGTGGATTACACCGTGATCTTCACCTCCAACGCCTCGGGGGCCTTGAAGCTGGTGGGGGAATCCTATCCCTTCCAGGCCGGAGGGCGCCTACTCCTGTCTTCCGACAACCACAACTCCATGAATGGCATCCGGGAATTCGCGAAGAGAAAGGGGTGCGAAACCACCTACGCCCCCCTGACCCTCCCTGAGATGCGTTTGGACGAAGGCGCTCTAGAATTTGCGCTAGCCTCCTCCCACAACGGCGCCCCACGTCTTTTCGGTTATCCCGCGCGTTCTAACTTTTCCGGTGTCCTGCACTCGCCTGAATGGATCGCTCTGGCCCACGGCTATGGATGGGACGTGCTCTTGGATGCCGCGGCCTTCGTCCCTTCGCATCGCCTGGAGGTCAGCCATTGGAAACCGGATTTCGTATCCATCTCCTTCTATAAAATGTTTGGCTATCCAACAGGAGTGGGCTGCCTCTTGGCCCAACGCGAGGCCCTCTCCAAACTGCGACGCCCCTGGTTCGCGGGAGGAACCGTCACCGCCGCCTCGGTCCAGGGAGACCGCCATTACTTCGCGGAGGGCGAGCAGGCCTTCGAGGATGGAACCGTTAATTTCCTGGACCTTCCCGCAGTCACTCAGGGACTCCGCTACCTCGACTCCCTGGGTCTCGAATCCATCGGCGTTCGCGGGCTATGCCTGACGGGCTGGATGCTGGAGCAGATGCAACAACTCAAGCATCAGAATGGCCTTCCCGCCGTTCGCATCTATGGGCCCTCGGACACGAATCAACGGGGTGCGACGATCACGTTCAACCTTCTTGATCCTCAGGGGAACCTCGTGGATCACCGCGAGGTCATGCTCAGAGCCGAATCTCTTCGAATCTCATTGCGCACGGGTTGTTTCTGCAACCCCGGATCGGGCGAGACCGCCCTGGGCCTTGGGAAAGAGGAACTGGAAGATTGCTTCAGCCTTCCAGAGCACGAGCACCACTTCAATCCAGAAGACTTTCTACATTGCATCGAAGGGAAGGGTTCGGGGGCGGTGCGAATCTCCTTCGGCCTTGCCAGCAATTTCGAGGATGCGCGCTGCTTCTTAGCCCTTCTGGAGGATTTTTGCCCCAGTCTTCGCGACGGGTTTTCATCGTCTGTCTTTTCCAACCCTGAGGCTCAACGCCTCCATTCATAAGGAACGTCTCATGTACACAACCCTCATCTTCAGTGCCCTGGCTGCTATCGCCAGTCCCACCACGGGCGGGCCAACCAACACGATCTGCCCCGTCCTGGGGAACGCCGTAACTCCCGGCAAGAGCCCCATCGTCAAAGTGAAGGGGCACGAATACTACGTCTGCTGCGCGGGATGCGACAAGCAGCTCTTGGCTGATCCATCAAAATATCTCGAACAGGATGGGACGCCCAAGAACGCGAAAAAGGACAAGGCTCCCGAGGCCCCGAAGGAGCCCAGCGAGCACAAGCACTGAGTCCATTTCCTCTGCCCGGGCGCGAGAGGGCCCGGGCATCCCTTGGAGCCACCATGACAAAAAACGCCTATGTTCCCGCGTTGCGCTTCCACGCCTTGACGGGTCTATACGATGCCTTGGTTGCCATCTTGTGCCGGGAGAAGGCATTCAAGGCCGCCCTCGTGGCCCAGGCAGCACTCAGCCCTGGTCAGAATGTCTTGGACCTGGGCAGCGGGACGGGCACCATGACGCTCGCCCTGAAGCGCGACTGCCCTGGTGCCTTCCTCCTGGGGGTGGATGCGGATCCTAATGTATTAGAGCGGGCGCAAGCCAAGGCACTGCGGCTGGGCAGCGATGTGACATTCCTCCGCGGTTTCGCCCAGGATCTGGATCCTGACCTGGGCCCCTTCGACCGGGTGGTCACGAGCCTCTTCCTTCACCATATTCCCGCATCTGAACGGAAGGCGGTTCTCGATAAGGTGCGAAATTCCCTGAAAGAAGAGGGAGAACTTCACATCGCGGATTGGGACCGCCCTGCAAACGCCCTCCAATGGATCGGCTTTACCCTGGTGCGGATCCTCGACGGCTGGGAACTCACGCGTGGGCATGCGGAAGGTCGCATGGAGGAATGGCTCCGTCAAGCCGACTTTCAAAACGTCACGCGAACCCGCACTTTCCACACTCCGTTAGGGACGCTCTCTCTTTGGAGCGCCAAACGCTAGTCCAGCATCCCAACCTCCCCAATGCCCGGTGGAACCGCATTCTTCGGTGCCCATTTCGAGTAACCCCATCACTCCACTCTCTTACCTGAAGGAGATCCTATGTTGTTTCTTGGAACCCTCATCTTGGCGGCCACGTTGGCGGCGCCCCTTCCCCAAGGTTGTGGAGGCACTGGAAGTTCCCAGGGCGGTCATAGCGGGCATGGTGCGGCCCCTTCGCGTCAGCGCCAACCCGACCCCGACAGACCAAAGGTTCATGCCATCAATTCGATCTGCCCCGTCATGGGCCAGCCCGTGAAGCCCGGGCGGGATCGTGAGGTGGTGATCCGAGGTAACTACTACCTCGTTTGCTGCGATGGCTGCGGCCCTGATATGGCCGATAACCCCGATAAGTATCTCGACAAAGAAGGTCGCCCGAAAAACACCCCGAAGGATTCAGATGAGTCCAAATCGCGTGAATCCGTGGCGCCCGTAAAGCCAGCCACCTCTGAACACAAGCACTGATGAAGGCTTCAGTTCCAATCCGCCTGTGAACTTGAACCCTTACTAATCACCGAGAAGCCCCATTCATAAGGAGGAGCGACATGCTCGAAGCAGTAGGACGTCTTCATCCCATCGCCATCCACTTTCCTTTGGCTCTGTTGATATCTGGTGGAATGCTCAGCTTTTGCGCAACTTTGGTGCGTCGAGAGGATACCCAGAAGGCACTCAAGTCAGCCGCTCTTTGGAATTTTTGGATTGGCGCTTTGTCTCTTGTCCCGGCCCTGCTGACGGGTTGGGCCGCCTACCAAACAGTGGCGCACGACGCCCCCAGCCACGCGGCCATGACCCTCCATCGAAATTGGGCCCTTGCCACTTCAGGTGTGTTCATCGCCTTAGTCGTCTTTGCGTGGCGTGGGAGAGACAAGCATTGGCCATCGGGCTGGGTAATGGGGTCCGTCCTCATCCTAGGTCTCGCGCTGCTCGTAAGCACGGGTTTCCGGGGGGGAGAACTCGTCTTCCACCACGGACTAGGCGTGCAATCCCTCCCAACCCCTGAGGAGGAGGGCATAGTGCACGGAAGTGTAGGCCACAGCCACGGGGAAGGACAGGAGCTGGACCCGTCAAAGGCCGCCCCTCAGGGCGATGCATCCGCCAAGAGCACACCTAAACCGCCTCACCACGATGCGACACCCCACAAACATTAAGGGCCGTATCGTCTTGGCCAACGCTTTTCTGGCCAAGACGATACGGCGCTTAATGTCCGCCCCCAACCGCAATGAATAAATCTTTTTGGTCGCGACAACGTGATCTTTCTTGAAAGGACCTCCCATGAACTTTCTTCTGATGCTCGGAATGATGGGCCTGATGCTGCTTGTCTTCCATGGCCGGGGACATCACAAAGTTTCTCCAGAACCGAACCACCACACGGCCAAACCTGCTGTGGCACCAGCACCGCCCGAACCCCCAGGAGCCACTCATCGTTCAGGTGAGTCCCTTGGCGCTAAATCCCAACCTGACCCCGCAGGTGATCCCAAAGCCGAGCCTACGCCGCCCGCTACACCGCCGCCTGTCACACAAGCCGAATAGCCATTCCTAGCGAGGCACCATGCGCGTGCTTGATGTAATTCCATCCCTGGTCAGGCGCCGTTGGTTCATCGCCGCGTGCCTGGTGCCCTTTGCATTGCTTGGCATCTGGTCCATTTTGCTGGTTCGAAGTGCGCGTGCAGCCCATCACGAGTTAGACCACTGCACCATATGGACCTTGGAAACGGGCCGACATCTGGAGGCCTTCGAGACTCTTCACCAGAGGACTTCTCCCCTGTTGAGCGCCCCATCAATCGCTAGGGAAATTGCCTCAGTGGATGCAGCCTCGGATGCACTTATCAGATCCCGTGAGGAACTAGCGCGAAGGACTTCGGGGGAATGGGACGCTTCCATGGCGGCCGTGGACGGCGTGGTGAAGCGATATGCGACTCAAGTAGACCTATTCATGCGATCCGCCTTGGCTTGGGAGAAAGCTCAGCCAGGGCCCGGAAAGGCCGAAGCCCTCGCCACGGCCCGCGTGGCCTTGGCTCACCTTGATCATCGGCATCAGGAAGCACTGGGAGCCTTCCGGGTTCTCGATCATTCCCATCGTGTCCGCCTGGATGCCTCCATCCAGGCCAGCCAACGGAACAATGACCAACTCTCATTTTTCGCAGCGGGTTCACTCCTGATCGCCTTGGCCTTTTGGGCAGCGGGATGCGTGGCCCTGTGGCTCAAGCTCAAGGGCGATTCTGCGGCCAGCTTTGCGAAGACCCTGGTGGACACCCTTCCGATGGGACTTCTGGCCTGGGGAAACGATGGAATCGCCCTGGAGGCAAATCCCGGGTTGGGCAGAATCATGGGACACCCGACTCCCACCTTCAGGGCTGGGATGCATGTGGATTTACTCCTACCTCCTGAAATCCGAAAGCGCATTGAGGAGGCTGACCAGGGAGAGCGCTTCACCTTCAATCTCACCCATGCCACCGGCAGATTACTGGCGGTGGAAGCCTCCGCCGGGGCCACACGATCTTCAGCTAGCATGGTTCACCTTGCTGTATTTCGCGATATCTCCAGATCCACAGAGGCAGAGCGGCGGTTGGTGGAAACGCAGCGCATGGCGGCGGTGGGTGGAAATATGGTGGCCTTCTGCCGGGATCTCCAGCGCTCATTGAACCCCATTCTCCAATCCATCAAGATGCTCAGCCTCAAACGCGACGGAGAGGAAAGCCTTCCGGGATGGCCGACCTGGGAGCAATTGGGATGCAGCGCCATGACCGCTTCAGACCTTTTGCGCCAAATCGTCCACTTCGCGAATCAGGACCTCATGCCTGAACAGGACACCATGTTCGACCTGAATGCTTGTATCCAGGAAATGGTGGTGTCCTTCCAGACCGATGGGGTTCCCCTTGGCACTTTGGTTTTCGAATTGACAGCCAATCCGGCCTTGGTAACGGGGCCACGAGAAAAGTTCAGGGTCAGTCTCGATCTTTTGATCCAGCGGGCTCTGGATGCGACAGGCGGAGAGCCTACTGTCCGGATTCGGACCTGGGGCGAGGAAGAATTCCACTGCATTGAAATCGTCGATTCCGGCGATGCCATTCCCGCATCGCAGATCTCTCGTGTCTTTGAGCCGGTCTACCTCACCTCCATGGAGACACCGGAGAGCGGCTTCGGACTCTTCAATGTGGCCGCCACGGTTCACGAGATGGGTGGCTCCATCTGTGCCGAGAAACTGGACGGTGGGTTGACGCGCTTTTTGATCCAGATCCCCCGAGGGAGGTGAACATGCCTATTCGCAAGCAGGCCTCCCCTGATCCCAATCCCCGGAAGCGGGCGCCCAAGCGGTACTTCAAGGGCTTGATGATGCTTCCCGTCTCCCATCCACCAGGGGCACTGGTTGAATCGTGTGCGCTTCCGCCAAATCCAGCAAACCGCCGAATGGCGAAGATCTTTCTGTCAGTGGCCGGAGCGATTGTTTTCGCGGCACTCCTGCTTCTAGTGATTTACAAGAAACCGAAAATCCGGAAGGCTCCGGTCCACCCGACAGCGAGTGGATCCATCGATTCGAAAAATCCCTCGGCCCCAAAGGCTAACAAATCACCCAAGAAATGAATGATGGCGGTGCGAGATGTCACACACCTTCTGTAGATGCGGAGCAGCCTTTGGGTGGGCCTACGGGCCGGGATCCAAGAAGACCTACTTCAATGAGATGGAATCCACTTCGAACTTCATGGATGGGATTCGTCAGACGGCAATGCTCGTGAAAGAAGCACTACTCCCATCTCGCCAAAAGCGCCCCATCAAAACCTAGGGAGGTCCCAATGTCAGACACCCTATTGCTTGAAGTGACCACGCCGTATAAAAACGTGTTCTGCGGACACGTTCCAGAGGTCCAGTTCTCCACACGATATCGAGAGAAGCACAGCATTCTTCCGGGACACACGCCTTGGATCACACTTGTTGGAAGCGGCCTTCTCTGGTTCACAATCCAAGGGCAAGAACACTGGATGACTTTGATTGGCGGCATCGTCGAGGTCCACGGTAACAAGGTCGCCATTCTTGCGCGTCTATCAGAGACCGTGGGCACACGTGAACTCAACGCTCTCTGGACGGCGAAGCGAATGGCTGAGAAAGCCCTGCGGGAAGCTCGGAATGAGTTGAGTCGCGCGAATGCGAAGGTGGCCCTGGAACGGTCCTTGGTGAGCGATGGCGTGGTGGATCTGACCATGCTGCTTGCGGGATCGCACCCGCCCCTATGCACAAGGTACGGGTGCGAAACCTGCCAATGCTGCTCGGAGAAATGCCATGAAGCTTCACCCCCGGGGTGCAGGAGGCGCGGCAGGTCCCAAGCCCATCCGCCAATTACATGGCTCCCGCTTTCGAGTCAATGAGGAGGATTTATGAGCGCTAACGACATTACGGTGTACACCTGCCCCATGCATCCAGAGATCCTCTTGCCGAAACCGGGCCTGTGCCCGAAGTGCGGCATGACGTTGGAGCCGGTGGCTCCGCAAGCAGAAGAAGCGGAGACCGCGGAGCTCTTGGATTTCCAACGCCGTTTCTTCTGGACCCTTCCCCTCACCGCCGTTGTGTTCATCATCGCGATGTTTCACTTCCCAATTCCAGGTGTCCCGCTGCATGCCCGCTCTTGGGTGGAATTGGGACTCGCCACACCGGTAGTCCTGTGGGCCGGATGGCCATTCTTCGTGCGGTTCGCGCAATCAGTGCGGCACCGTGTGCCCAATATGTGGACGCTCATCGGCTCGGGGGTCGCGGCCGCCTATCTCTACAGCCTGGTGGCCACGCTAGCCCCGGCGGTCTTTCCCGTGTCCTTCCAGATGGATGGCCGGGTTGGGGTCTACTTCGAAGCCGCAGCAGTGATCGTAACCCTCACCTTGATGGGCCAGATCCTCGAATTACGGGCGCGCTCCCAGACTTCTGCGGCTATACGTTCCTTACTGGGCCTCGCGCCCAAGACCGCGCGCCGTCTCAAGCAGGACGGCACCGAAGAGGACGTTCCACTTGATCAAGTGTCCATCGGCGACCGACTCCGGGTGCGGCCTGGGGAGAAGATTCCGGCGGATGGAGCCATTCTCGAAGGCCGCAGCACCGTGGATGAATCCATGCTCACGGGGGAACCCATCCCGGTGATGAAGGAAGTGGGGCAGGCAGTCATCGGCGCAACCTTGAACGGAACCGGTGCGCTGGTGATCCGAGCCGACCGCGTGGGCTCCGAGACAATGCTCTCCCAGATCGTCAGCCTGGTGGCCCAGGCCCAACGCTCCAAGGCTCCCATGCAGCGCATGGCCGACAAAGTCTCATATGGTTTTGTTTTGGCCGTGATGGGCATCGCGTTGGTCACATTGTTGGTGTGGGGGCTGTTCGGTCCCCAGCCCTCATGGGTCTACGGAATCCTGAATGGTGTCTCGGTGCTCATCATCGCGTGTCCCTGTGCGTTGGGTTTGGCCACACCAATGTCGATCATGGTCGCCACGGGGAGGGCCGCTACCAGCGGTGTGCTTTTCCGCGACGCCGAGGCCATTGAGACACTGGAAAAAGTGGATGTCCTAATTGTGGACAAGACCGGTACCTTGACCATTGGCAAACCAGCCTTTCGCCGTGCGGTGGCCGCTCCAGGATTCACGGAAGATGAAATCCTCCGGCTGGCATCCAGCCTCGACCAGGCAAGCGAACATCCGCTGGGCAAGTCCATCGTGGATGAAGCCACGCTCCGTGGGCTCGCTCTTGGGAAGATCGAAGAGTTCGATTCAGTCACCGGGATGGGGGTCCGGGGCCGAGTGGATGGGAAGGCCGTGGTTCTGGGAACCCAGCGGCTCCTGGAGGAATCCCAGGTGGATATTTCCCCTCTCAACACCGACCTTGAAAGCCTTCGGGCGGAAGGCTCAAGCGTCATGATCCTGGGTGTTGATGGCAAGATCGCCGGGCTCATCGGAGTGGCCGATCCCATCAAGCCATCGACGCCAGAAGCACTGACCCTCCTCAAGGCAGCTGGCATCAGAGTGATCATGGCCACCGGCGATGGTGTGACTACTGCCAAGGCGGTTGCCTCCTCATTGGGCATAGCGGAATTCCATGGCGATGTGAGGCCGCAGGATAAAGCGGAACTCGTGGCGAAACTCCAGGCGGAAGGGCATATCGTCGCCATGGCTGGAGACGGCATCAACGATGCCCCCGCGTTGGCCCAGGCCCAGGTGGGCATCGCCATGGGCACGGGCACCGATGTGGCCATGAACAGCGCCCAGGTGACTTTAGTGAAGGGAGATTTGCGGGGCATCCTGCGGGCGCGCCACATTTCCGAGGCCACTGTGGCGAACATGAAACAGAACCTGCTCTTCGCCCTGGTCTACAACGCGTTGGGCGTGCCCATTGCCGCGGGTTTGCTTTATCCCTTCAACCACCTATTGCTCTCGCCGCTTATTGCCGCCCTCGCCATGAGCTTGAGTTCGGTTTCAGTGGTCGCAAACGCTCTTCGTCTGCGCCACTGATCACCATTAATGAAAGGGAATTCTTGATCCGACCGCTAGCCAATGCCATCTCGCCACCAGGTCATCCCTTCCGGGGGATCGTCCTCTGGACCGCACTGATCGCCTCATTGTCCGGTCTTCACGTGGTCGCTCAAGGAGCCGATTCTCCACTCTTCGCTGGAATCACAGCGCGGTTGTTCCTGATTCCGGTGATATATGCTGCTGTGACTGGCGGCCTTGCCCAGGGATTCAGCGCCGGGCTCGCCGCTGCTCTTTCCCTGTCCGCGGTCATGCTCTCACACACGAGCCATCTGTACGGAGGCGCGTGGAATGCCTCCTACATCGAACACTTGATCGAGGCGCCCTTCTTCATCTTGTTTGGCACACTCACTGGACTATTCCGTGACCACGTCCGGCGCGAGAAAAGCCAGCGAGAGCGCACCGTCGACCTCTTTTCTCGGTTCGTTTCTCCGAGCGTCGTGAAAGAAATCCTGCAACGCGGGGCGGTTCTCGAAGGCGAAGAGACGGAGGCGACGGTTCTGTTCGCCGACGTCCGCGGATTCACGACTATGTGCGAGGGCATGGCGCCTGCGCGCGTGTTCCAATTGCTGAACGCCTTTTTTGGCGAAATGGTGGCAATCGTCTTCGCCGAACGCGGGCTACTCGACAAATACATCGGTGATGCCGTGATGGTTATCTTCGGCGTGCCCATCCGGAGCTCCGACCATGCGGCTTGCGCGGTCCGGACGGCCCTTGCCATGATCGGGCGTTTGGAAGAATTGAATGCTAAAAAATTCTTCGGCGATGTGCGTATCAACATTGGCATCGGAATCCACACGGGTCCGCTCATGGCTGGCCACGTGGGCTGCTTGGAGCGGATGGAATACACCGTGATGGGAGACACGGTCAACGTCGCCTCCCGGCTTCAAGCGCTGACGAAGGAATATGACGTTCCGATACTGGTTTCCGAGGCTACAAGGGCGGCGATCACCGATCCCAGTGAATTCAAATTTCTAGAAATGGATCCGGTGACGGTGCGAGGCCGCTCCCATTTGCTGAAGATCCATGCTCTAGGCGCCTCGACCGGGGGGATCGCAGCAAGGTAGGACAACATGCCGCGGGCAGGAGGCGCCGGGCTCGCCGTCAGCAGCCTCGGCAGGAAGCCGCTGATTCAAGAGTTGATCAATTCCACGTGAGACCGTGGCCACCGCGTTGGGACTCGTTCTCCGAAAAAATTTGAACGCGAACGTCACATCGAAAGAACGGAGTTTGATTCATGAACCGAGACATTTTGATTGGTATCGTGATGGGCCTCCTAGGGGGATTCATCATCGGATATTTCACCGGCACCAGCCGTTCATCCAGCCAGGCGCCACCCGCCATCGCTGCGGCGATTCCCATGCCTCTTTCCGGCGCGGCTCCTATTGGGATCCCCCCCGATGCTGGCACCATTCCCAACACGACGGAAGCTCAGGCGCGCATGTTCAGCAACCTGCAGCTAGTCGCCCGTGAGCCTAAGAACCTTGTGGCATGGACGCAGCTGGGCAACGACTACTTCGACACTCACCAGCCCCAGAAAGCCGTGGAGGCCTATGCCAAGGCCTTGGAATTGGAGCCGAACAATCCAAATGTTCTCACCGATCAAGGCATCATGTACCGTCAGTTGATGGCCTATGACAAAGCTATCGCCAACTTTGAAAAGTCTTCCAAACTCGACCCAAAGCACGTGCAGAGCCTATTCAACATGGGGATCGTCTACTCTCAGGATCTGAAGCAGAACGAAAAGGCTATCAAAGCCTGGAACCGTGTCATCGAAATTGCTCCCACGAGCCAGCAGGCGGCCCAGGCTCGCGCGGGCATCGCTGAACTCAATTCGCATCTCAAGATTCAATAGGTCGTTTCACCGACTGAAATTTAAATCCAACCTTGCTGGATCGTCGGCCCCCAATATCCAAGGGCACAATTCTATGCCCTCATGACTCAACACCACGTGGTTCAGTTGAAGTAGTGCCTTCAATCACCGCTCAATATAGAGTTGGCGCCAAACCAAGGTGGTGTGGCGACTCGCTGCCTCCATCATCAATTTCGGTTCGTCTTCAATGATTGATAGCTTCATTGTGGTTTGTTGAGTATCCAACACTTCACCGAGGCGCATTCGCCCGAACCTGTTGGTATGCCAGCTGTTCGAGGTGCGGCTTGTATTGGATTAGGTACTGCCCCTTCTCGGCTCGATCAGAGAAGCTGCTCCCAGCCAGAAGCAAGCGCGTGGCGGCCCGAGCCTTTCCGCTCGGCCAATGCTCGAATTCCATTCGATAAACTGCCACGAACAGCTCTGTTCTGCCGATGCCGTGATAACAATGAATGAGCACGGGTCGGTTGGCAGGGTCGGATAACGCTTTCAGGAAAAGGTCCACGGTTTCTTCTGTGGGGACCTGGGGCGTCGGGAGATGGATATGCCGCACACCGATTGCGGCTAACGCGGATGCTTCGGCTTGAATTGTTTCAACCTCGGTCGTATTCGTGCTGTCCTGGCTTGGTGTGTAGGTCCGCAAATCGATGACCGAACGGAGACCGAGATCCTTGGCCACCTTTTTCAGATGGTCCGGAGACATGGCTCCTGATTTGTAGACTTGCCCCTGAGTCACAGTTCCCAGACGATGCCGGAAATGGATGTCGTAGGTATTCCAACCTCCGATGCCAACAGCAATTGCGACAACAAGCCCCAGAGCCATCCGTCTCCTGGAATATCGGCGACGTGGTGTCGATGAGGCTTCTAGCATGAGTTCTCCCAGCCTTTCATTATCAGCCATGCTTTTTGTCGGGGTGCGGTCGGTGGTAATGAGATTCGCGTCAGCAGAACCACCTTCGCACTCAGCATGCACGTCTCACCAAGCTCGGCTGGCCACCAGGATCGCGGTGACGAGCCCTCCCGTGACCAGGCCCGCCGCCAACAGCTTGGGGCCTGAAAGTCGGGTCCAAAGCACGATCCCTGTGAGCGTGAGGAAAATCAGGCCCCCGGCGAAGGCGTCCGTCAGGAGGATCCATCCAGCCTGGGATCCGTCGGCCTTGTGCAGTCGCTGGAGGGCCGCAAGGACGTTGGCTTCCCGTTGTTCCAGCTCCACCGTACGATTTCCGGGGGTGTAGGTGGCCCGAGCGAAACGGGCGTGGCCGTTGAGCTTCACGGTCCACTGTTCGGCGGTGATGACGGGAGCACCACTGAAACGGACGGAGCGCGCCGTGTCCACGCGCCACTGGGCGCGCTCGAGGGGGAAGCCAAACCGCGCGGCCAGGTCTCGGGCCAGAACCTCGGCGGTTGCGGGGGAAGGCGCGACCTCCACCTGAACCCTTTTCTCGTCCAGGTGTCCCGCTTCCACCTTCATCACGGACCGGTGATTGAGCAGCAAGCCCGTGATGCCAAACAGGAGGCCAAATGTGGCGCCTGCCAGCCCGACCCAGGCGTGAGCTTGACGAAGCCAACGCAGGAACCGGGGGTTCATAGGACCACTCAGGAAAGGCATGGTGTTCAAACTAGAAATGAAAACGAGCGGTCACTTGGGCGGCGAGGGGCCCGCCAGGAAGCAGGAGGATGTCGCTGCCTCCGTGCCCCGACGCGATGTATTTACGATTGGTCAGGTTGTAGGCGTTGAGGGCCACCTCCCAAGCTTTGGCGCGGTAACGCAGGGCCCCGTCGAAGGTGACGTAACCCCCCAGGCGCACCAGATTGGAAGCCGACGCGAAGCGGTCTCCGGAAGCGTTGACGCCCAGGCCCGCACTCCAGCCCGGCGCGAAGGCCCAATCCGCCCACAAATTCCCGCTGTTCAATGGGGTGAGGGAGGGACGATGCCCTTCCACGGGAACTCCCGATACCTTGGTGCCGGGTGTGGATTTGGTCAGGCGCGCGTCCAGGTAGGCATAGCCCCCGTGCAGACGCCAGGCGGAGCTCACTTGGCCGTCGAAGGTCGCTTCCAATCCGCGAGTCCGTTGGGTGCCGATGGGCACGAGGAGGGAGGGGTTGGCGGGATCGGCGCTCTTGATGCCCGTGCGTTCGAGGTCGAACACCGAGAAGGTGGCGGAGGCCCGGCCTTCGAGGAGATCCAGCTTCAGGCCCGCTTCCAGATTGCGGGTCTGTTCGGGGTCAATCTTGGCGGTATTGACCGCTAACTGGGAGAGTTCGCCTGAGGGCTGGAAGCTACGGCTGAAGGAGAGGTACCAGGACTGCACGGCATCCGGCTGGAAGACCAGGCCCGCCCGGGGGCTCCAGGCGGCGTCGGTGCGCTCCAGGCGCCCGGGCGCGGGCCGCTGCAGCTCAGTTTCCTGGCGGTAGCGGTCGTGGCGCAGGCCCAGCAGGGCCTTCCAATGCTCGGAGAAGGTGATGAGATCCTGGACGTAGAAGGCGGTGGTGCTTTGGTCCGCCACGGTCTCGGTCACGGCGGGCGTGCCCAGGGTCAGGGGTTTCAGGATGGGGTTGAAGAGCTCCACGGTGGCCACGTTGGTAAAGGTGGCGAAGCGGCCGTACTTGGACTGATGGCCCAGCTCCATTCCGTAAAGCAGTTCGTGGAACACGGGGCCCGTGGAAATGCGCTGCACCAGTTCCAGCTGATTGAACCAACCTTGTTCCTGGCGCGAGACGTCGCCGTGATTGAGGCGCACCTGCCGCGTGGCGGCCAGCACCTGGCCGGGCATTGTGTTGTGGCGGTCCAGTTCGAAATCGTAGGTGCGGAAGGTGTTGCGCAGTTCGAGCGTCTGTGTGAAGCGGTGGTCGAAGCGGAGGTACTCTGCGTCCATGGTGGACTCGGTGAAGTCCTCGCGGCGGGCGTCGGGCGAGCCATAGTAGGTCTCCCGGGGGACGTCCACCGGGCGGCCATCCAGGGAAGGGATGCCGAAATCCGTGGGGCGCTTATCCCGCAGATGATCGAACTGGGCCACCAGGCGGGTGTTCTTGCCGAAGGTGAAAAGGATGGAGGGGGTGGCGGCCTCGCGCTCCAGGAAGGCTTGGTTTCGGAATCCCCCGCTGCGCTCCACGGCCGCCGTGGCGCGGTACGAGATTGACTCCGTGGCCGAATTCCCGAAATCCAAAGCGGCCCGCTTCTGATTGAAGGATCCGCCCGTGAGTTCCAAGGTCCCGTGGTGCAAGCCGTCAGCCTTCTTGGTAACGCGATTGATGACGCCGCCGGAGCTGCCGCGGCCATAGAGCACGGAGGCGGGGCCCTTCAGGACCTCCACCTGGGCCACGTTGGAGAGATCACGAAAGTACATGGCGTCGTCCCGCAGGCCGTCCACGAACTGGTCGCCGATGGCGGAAAAGCCGCGGATGGAAACCTGGTCCCGCTGACCGTCGCCGCTGCTGAGGCCCACGCCAGCGACAGTGCGCAGCGCGTCCTGCATGGATTTCGCCCCCTGATCCTGGAGCAGGGCTTCGGTCACCACGTTTACTGTTTGTGGAATGTCCTTGAGAGGGGCGTCCAGCTTGGCTGCAGAGGTGGCTACAGGGGCTTGGTAGGCATTAAGGCGAGCAGACTTCTTGGGGCCTTTTTTGGCTTTGACCTTCACTTCAGGAAGAACGGCCTCGGTTCGTGGGGGCGCCTGGTTGGGTTTCTCCTGCGGGGATAGGCCTGTGATCAGGAAGAAAAGCATGGAGTGGAGCATGGAATTCCTTTGGGCAGAGGATCCCCCAGCCCTCGGAAAGGGCCAGGATCAGGTTAGAAAAGTTGTTTAAGCGTCCAGTTGGAAGGAAAGCGGGACCAGGACCCAGGCGGCGAGTGGCTCTAGGCCCCGACGTGCGGGAGTGAATCGCCAACAGCGGACTGTTCCGAGGGCCGCCAGATCCAAGCGAGGATGGCCGCTGCTTTGGCGGATCTCCACCTGTTCGGCGAGGCCCTCAGGATTAACGAACACACGAAGGATTACCCTGCCTTCTTCCCCCAGGCGCTTTGAGAGAATCGGGTAGTCGGGCTCGGGATTCTGAAGGTAGGCAGCATCGAATTGTGGTGGCACAACGGCACCCACCTGGCCACCAACCATGCCGCCCGATGCCCCACCTGGAACGCCCCCGATCCTACCGCCGTCCCGGCCCCCAGGAGCGCCATCTGCCCGGCCATTTGCCTGGACGGAAAGGTGAATCGAGGCTGCCGGTGGATCCGGGGCAGGACGAATTTCATCGAGTGTCGGGACAGGGATGGGTTCATCGGGTTGAGGGGGTGTTGGGGCTGAAGTGCGAGGTCTCCCTAAAGGGCTAGCGGGTGGCGGCGGTGGTGCAGAAATAGATTCGAAGTCGTTGAGATCCACCGTCACAATCCATTTAGGAGCCGCTTCAGGCGGGCGACTCGTGATCAACGCGATCCCGCCCACCAGGAGTCCACCGTAAGCAACCAGCGAGAGGGCAAGCGCCCGCACCCTGGACCCCGATGGAGGAGCGCCGAGACTGGGAGGTTCTGGTAAGGGCAAATGAGTAGGTGCTCCCTCGGTGGCGGCAACAACCGGCGAAGTTAGCGCCATGGGCCATTCACCTAGGGAGGCGGAAAGGGCAGAAGGGGCGAAAACGTTTTCCATGGATTCAGTATATAGGACAGAGACTCAGTCGCAATAAGATTGTGAAAAACGTCACACCGACAAGAAGCCAATGCGCACAATTTGTTAATAGGTTTGAGGTTGCTGGCTACAATTGCCTCAAACATCGGGAGCCCCCATGATCAGCCCCAGAATGCAAGCCGCCCTCAACACCCAAATCAACCTCGAGCAGTACTCAGCCCAGCTCTACCTGGCCATGAGCGCCCACTGCGATGCCTTGAGCTTCAAGGGCTTCGCCCACTGGCTCAGGATCCAGGCCGTCGAGGAAACGGCCCATGCCATGAAGCTCATCGACTTCATCCTGGAGCGCCACGGCAAGCTGGAATTGCAGCCCATCACCGTTCCCCCCGCGGAGTTCGGCGGTGTCATCCAGGTCTTCGAGAAGACCCTCGAGCATGAGAAGGGCATCACCGCCAAGATCAACGCCTTGTTCGAACTGGCCCGCACCGAGAAGGACTACGCCAGCGAGATAACCCTTCAGTGGTACGTCACTGAACAGGTGGAGGAAGAATCAAACGTAGGCCAGATCGTGGACCATCTCCGAGCCGTGGGCGACCAGGGCGGCGGCATCTGGTACCTGGACTCCAGGATGGGAAAGCGCTCCAGTAAGTAACTAACACCCAGGTCCCGTGCCGTTGAAGCGGCCTTTCTTGTGGGTCCGCTAACTTCTTGGAGCATCCAATAGGGCCGAGCAGGCACGGTATGGTTGGTATGGACAGCCTTGAACTCCTGGCGCTCTTGGAAATGGCACATCCCGAAGATTTGGAGTAACGCCGAATCCCAAGCTACGGGCCAACAACGCCATGCTTATGCAAGCTTCGCCAACCGTTGCAGAACCTCTCGGTCCACCCCAAAGCGACACAAGGCGTCGCAGTGAGTCTCGAGATCCGTAAAGAGAATGAAATTTGGCCTGTTGCGCAGTTGGCCGAAGGAGGGACGGGCCAGCTGAGCGCGGACTTCACCTTCTCTCGAATCTGGCGCCACCAAATAGAGGTGGGGCGATGGATCCGGCATCGAGAGGCTGAGGTCTTGAAGGCGGAGAATGCCCGAGTAGATCGAGGTGCTCTTCTCCACCTCGAAGGCGCAAACAACTTCGGAATCTTTCAGCCAGAGGACATCGATCAATTCGATGGTGCTCTGGATTTCTGATTTCAATCTTTCGAGTGGAAGCGCAGCCAGAGATTGCTCTCCCAAGGTACCGCCATAGCAATCGGGCGAACGGCGATCATTCCGTGCGACCCAAACTTGATAGCCCAGGGCGCGACCAATTTTCAGCAAATGCGCTTGCATGCGGGCGTGGAGAGAAGCTTCCTGAGCTTCACTCAACACTTCCTTGTGCCGCTTCTGAATGGCTTTCTGGAAACTCGACTGATCGAAGGCCACCGCTGTTTCCGCATTCACTTCAATTGCGAGCTTGCCGATGCCCAGGTCGAAGAGAAGGCCAGATATGGCCCCGAGATCTTTGGAGAGGGCGCTGAGGTGCGTCGCATTCAACTCCGAGATGCCACGGCGCATAACGAGATAGTCCTCCCACGAACCCAACTTAATACGGGAGTCCACGAGCGCGTTGAACCCCCTTACCATGGCGGTATTGAACGGCGGGAGCAGTGTGGGGTGAAGGAAGTAGAGGATATTGGCGACAGCCGGGCCCAGGCCTTTGATACGCATTGCGTCCAGCCGATGGATGGCATCGAGCAGTTGGTCTTCGCGAGTCGCCCGCAGCGCGGTTTCCAGGAAGCGGGCGAAGGCCAGTTGATTTCCCCGGTGCTCATAGATGTCCGGAATCCTCAGCTTCGGCTTCCAGTAGAACGCATGCGCGGCTCCCTGAAAGACCTGCTTCTGCTCTGTGATGGCCGCCATCACGACTTCCAGGCTTGAACCCTTGAAGTCGCTTGGAAACGACCCAGAAAGGATGTCCTCCACCACCTGCTGCACCCCTCGCCGGATCGTTCGGAAGGCTTTCAAGCGATCGCCCCCAAGGAACCATGTTTGGTAGACGGATTCTGGATCCTGGCGGTAGAGGGTGAGCAGTTCGGGGATCAAAGTCGGCATTTCAAGATGTTCCAAAAGGTGGAGATTGGATGGACTGACTGTCGAAATGGAGACAATGCATTCTAAGACCCTTCTTACGCTCGAGTCCTAGGATTCAGTCAGCCCGGCGCTTCCCCGGTTCCCTTCAACCATTCCTCCCAGATCCGGCCAGATCACTTGGGCAGCCGCTGTGGCCAAGATGAAGAATATCGTCGATATTGTTAAGTCAGAATTCCAACTGCCAACCGAACCGGAGGACCAAGATCCTCTGCAGTTGAAGGACACCGCATGTGGCCAATTCACCTGAACCTGGGTTTCAAGGTCGTCTACTACTACGAGGGGTTCTATTTCCTCGTTTCCATCTTGGCCGCAGCAATCCTCATCATTCATCGGTTCAGAAAGGCTGGGCTCGATGCCGGGGTTTTCACGCGCAGCCTCACCTGGATTCTCCTGGGTTCGATCCTCGGAGCCAGGATCTTTCATTTCCTCTTCTGGGATGTGCAGGCGATGCTCACAAGCCCTCTAGCCTTCTTCCGCATATGGGAAGGCGGGCTTTCGATCACGGGTGGTTTGGTGGGAGGCGTCATCACAGCCTTCATCTGCTTCAGCCGCGCGAAGGTAGACTTCTGGCGCTACTTCGCCGCCGCTAGCCCAGCGGTCCTCATCGGACAGGCTATTGGCCGTGTTGGGTGCTTCCTGAACGGGGATGCGTGGGGCATCCCGACCCGTGTGCCCTGGGGGGTCTCACTGCCGAAGTTCGGAACTCTCCTTCCTGAATGGAAAGCTGATCATCGCGTCCCAGGCGAGGCATGGACCTGGTGCGTCAACCAGGGTTTCACGAACCCTGCAGCCCTAACCACCGTGCCGCTCCACCCCACCCAAATTTATGAAGCTCTCGGAGATCTGCTCCTGGCGGGCATGTTGGTTTTCCTTGGACGAACCCTGGCGAAAAGGGACGGCCCATGGCCGATCGTTCTTTGGTTCCATCTCGGCGGCTATTCCGTCCTGCGTTTCGGACTGGAATTCCTCCATGGAGACAGGGATGTCACGGTCTGGGCGGGCATGACCGCCCTTCAGATTGGTCTTCTAGCATTCGCAATGCTGAGCAGGGCGCTGTTCATAAGGGCTGGCAGTCAAGCCAATCATTGAGCAGTGGCCAGGAACACGGAATATTCCTTCCCTTCCTTGAGTGTTACTGTGGCGGTCTCCAGATGAATCTTTTGGAAGCCTGCGCCTTCTAGCCAGGCCTGGATTTGATCCCGTGAAAAGCCACGGTGATGGATGCTCACACTGGCTTCATGGAAACTGCCATCCTCCTCATCCAGATCGGCCAAGGCAACCTGTCCACCGGGGCGGAGGTGCTGCATGAACTGACGGAACAGTGCGGGCACATCGGCGAGGTGATGCAGGGTCATGCAGCTCACGATGAGGTCGTAAGGGCCGCCAAGACCCCCAACCCCCGTGTTGTCCAGCGATATCAGGCGCACGGAAATCCCCAGTACTTCGGCCTTTTCCGCCAGGGTCTTCAGCATGCCGGGCGAGGTGTCGGCTCCAGTGATAGATCCGACTTGTGGTGCCAACTCCAAAGTGACGAGCCCCGTGCCGCAGCCGAAATCCAGGACGGTTTGTTCCTTCGTCAGCAGCACCCGTACTGCAATGGCCTGTGCCACCTCATGAGCCAGCGCCACGCGCCGGTCCGCGAGATCCCAGGTCGCCGCAGCCTGATCAAAATGTTCGGTCCCTGACATGGAGCCTCCTTACAGGGAGCGGTTACAAGGCAAACGCCATCACCATCTACGACTGTAACCCAAATAGGCGGCAGCGAGAATGACCTACGGGTCGCACCCAAATTATCAGCTCCACAAGGACATAAATATTAGCAAATATTCTTGATTTTTATATCCATCTCCTTCATAATTTGTGGCAGGAGATTTAGTCGATGAACCTGGATGGAATTGCGGAATGTCAGCGGATGTTCCCCAACGATTTCGCATGCTTGGACCATGTGGTCCAACAGCGATGGGGAGGAAGTCCAACCTGTGAAATCTGCTACGGGACCAAGGGAAAGATCCGTGTCGACCGCCGCGTTTGGGCCTGTTCAAAATGTGGCCGTCAAATTCTGGTGTTGAAGGGGACATTGCTCTCTGGCACCCGGCTTCCGCTGACCCGTTGGTTCCTCGCCATCCGTGTCTTTCTTGATTCAAAAGGCGAATTGACGGCCAAGGACCTCCAGTTGGTGATCGGCGCTGAGAATTACAAAACTGCCGTGGCCTGGTTAAAGAAACTCAGGCAGTCTGCGGGCCAGATCTTCACTGCCGCAAGTGAACGCCCTTGTCCGATGAAACGTCTCCGGATCGCTCTTCGTTCCTCGCGCCCAGCGCCTTCGGGCGTGATGTTGGCCAGAAAAGTGGTAAGCCGGATCAAAGCCCTCCGCCCTGGGAAACTGGTCTCGGGCCACCGCCAGACTGCTTGCTTCGAAGGGTGGTGCAATAGCCCAGGTTTGAGGCGAGCTAAGAAGGCCAGTTTTACGGAGCGCCTTCTGGAACTGGGCTTCCATTTGGTGCTTTCGGCGGGAAGGGTAGCTACTTTTCTGCTTAATGTCCGATCGCCAACCTCTCGCTCCCGGAGGAGGGCTCCAAAATTTGACTTTCGCTTAATATTCGCCTATCTTGTACCCAGGGCCTAGCCATGTGGCAGCAGCAAGTTCGTTATCGGGTAAAACCCGGCTTCTCGCCAGAGGTCGGGGGTCGGGGCCCAGTTTGGCCCAACTCAAACGGTTCATTCCCAGTTCATCGTGGCCGTTCATGGGTCACGACTGATACCTTCAGTATGCTAATGCCGCATTTTGGGGGAGACGTGGACGCTCGAATTGACGCGCGGCAATGCTTCCACGGCAATTCCTCACAGGTCAACTGGATGGGTTACCACATCACGGACGTGGAGGCCTTCACTGCGTTTTTGCGTGGCCCAGCGCATGACCGAGTAAGAGATCTTGCGCTCGATGCGTCATTCCAGGATCAGATGCGGGATCTTGGCGGGACCGGCATGAAACTAGGTGTTTTAGAGAAATTCTTAGGGGCTGTTTCACCAATCAAATCATGGCAAATCGGAGAAGCGATCGCGGAGTGTTTGCTCGCAGAAGGCTCCGCATGGCAGGCCCGATGGCCATGGAATATGCAGCGAGATGCAAGGACTCCTCGTGCAAGCCTGCCCGGGGCAGATTTGGTGGGTTTCAAAACAGCCGGTGGCGAAGTTCTCTTGCTCATTGGCGAGGTCAAGACTTCAAGTGATGCTTCAAATCCGCCAGGTGTCATGAACGGGCGGAATCAGGGTCTTGCTTATCAGGTTGAGAACCATTCAGTGGCCTTTTCAGAGGAGCATCTTTGCCTTTTGAAGTGGTTGTGGGCCAGGTGTATCGGCAACCAGGAAATGGAGGATTTCTACAAACAGGCCACGGAGCGATATTTGAAGTCTGAAGGGCAGGACTTCCTCCTCGTAGGAGCGATGGTCCGGGACACCCCGCCCAACGAATTGGACTTGAGTTCCAAGGGGCGTTTGATGGGGAGCCGGATCACTGCGCCGACGCAACTTCACTTCCTTGCTTGGTACACACCCTGCGCCATTCCTGATTGGCCTGGCCTGATTTCTGGAGGGGCATCATGAGCCCTTCTTGGATTCTTGATTCAATTGATGCGTCGCGTATCGAAGAAGCAAAAGGAGAAGCCGCGCGACGCAGAATTTTTAAAGCTCTCCAACTTCAGCCTGGGTTTCCATTCGGTGAAAGTAATCTGGATCATGCATCGCGGGTGCTGGACTTGGCTTTGTATGGGCAGCTTCTTCAGCCGGTGCCGGATATTGAACAGATTCGTAGTCTCGCATCACGGACGTTTGAAGTGATGCGCACCATCACGGCACCCGAGGGGTCTGCGGACCATCTCGAATGGTTGCTTCGGCTGACGTGTTTGGCTGTGCTGGCGGATAGGTCAGCCGATGCTCGACGCATCCTCAAATTGGAACCGTTGGAGGTAGATGGCGTTTCAAACGAATGGGGGCAGCGCGTCAAGAATTCGATCTACTCTGCATGGTTACTTATCATCCGAAAACAAGGTTGGGAAGACCTCCGAAAAGTCCAGGAAAGCGTTGATACTCTCCGCACGCTCCAAGGTGAATTTGAGCAGCACTACTTGGAAGCTCAAGGCGAAGGCCAAGTCGGCAAGACCGCCGCCTGGGAGCTGGTGGCCTTGTACCACCTCGCTAAGGCCGCCGAATTGATGGCCGCGTTCACCAACCAAGGGGTTGTGGAAGGCACATTCGATATCGGTCCGAAACTCCAGGCCCAATTCGACCGTGCGCTGTTGGCTTGTGAGCATGGCAATCTTGCAGCCCTAGAAGTATTGGTACGGACTCTTGCCCTTTCCTCAACCGAGTTGTGTCGCAACTCCATCTGGTCCATCTCTCGTGCAGTCCCGTCCAAGGTCCGCAAGTTTATTGAAGGTCTTGCTTCCCCTGACCGTCTGAACCCGCTGTTCGAATTGCTGCCGCCGCAACGGCGAACGCTTCAAGAAAGGGGGCTGATTTCATCTGGCCGTCGCTCCATCGTGATTAGCTTGCCCACGTCTAGCGGGAAGACTCTGATCGCCCAGTTCCGGATTCTCCAAGCATTGAACCAATTCGAGGACGTTGCCGGGTGGGTAGCCTACCTGGCACCCACCCGGGCACTAGTGAACCAGATCACGGCCAATCTGAGGCGGGATTTTAGCCCGCTGGGCATCTCCGTCGAACGTGTGAGCCCGGTTCTGGATGTGGATGGCCAGGAAGAGAATTTATTGAACGACCAAGATCCCCTATCCCGATTCCGGGTCTTGGTGACGACGCCTGAGAAACTCGACTTGATGCTCCGCATGGGATGGGAGGACAAGATCGGCCGACCTCTCACGCTCGTTGTGGTGGATGAAGCCCACAACCTGGATTCAGAGAGTCGTGGCCTGAAGCTCGAACTGATGCTGGCCACCATCAACCGGGAATGCCGTGAAGCCCAATTCCTCTTGCTCACTCCCTTCATTCGAAACGCCAAGGAAATTGCTAGCTGGTTGGATCCCAACAACAACGAAGATTTCGACATGTCGGTTGAATGGCAACCGAACGACAGGGTCATTGCCCTGAGCAGGCCCGTGCAAGGTCCAGCCCGGGATGACTTCCATCTGACCTTCACAACCCTGCATACCAGCAAGAACACACTAACCCTCCCAGAGTCCGTGGCTCTCCCGGAAAACAGGCCGCTCTCCTTTAAATGGTCGGACGTAAAAAACGGATTAGGAAAGATTGCGGCAGCCACAGCTGACATCCTCAAGCACCGGGGAGCTGTGGTTGTGCTTTGCCGGGATCCCGGGTCCTGCTGGAAGGTAACGGGGCATCTCCTCCGCCAACCACAGCCCACCCAGAACTTGCCCGACGACGTGCAGGAGGTCTGCGACTTCCTTCACGCAGCCTTCGGGTCTCGTTTTCCTCTGACCGAGTTAGTGGAACGTCGAGTCGGGGTCCACCACGCAGGGCTCCCAGAAGATGCTCGGTGCCTGATGGAATGGTTGTTGACGAACAATCACATCGATGTGCTAGCAGCGACCACAACTCTTGCACAGGGCGTGAACTTTCCGGTGTCCGCCGTCGTTCTGGTTTCTCAGTATTTGCCCAGGAGGTCAATGACCTCTTCGGAATTTTGGAACATTGCCGGACGGGCCGGTCGTGTCGATCAAGGAGACCTGGGCATCGTAGCGATTGCATGCGACGGCGATGAGCAGGAAGAGACACTCACACAGTTCGTGAATAAAAGCGTTGAGGACATCAATTCAAGGCTCGTCAGTATGGTCCAGGCTGTCCTGACAGCGGCTGGTGAATTACCTCATCTTGCTGACCTGTATCAACGCGTTGAGTGGTCACCCTTCCTTCAGTACCTTGCCCACACTTACCGTCAAATCGGCGACCCCTATAAATTCGCTACGCAGATCGAGGAGATTCTTCGAGGCACTTTCGGATTTGCCTCCCTTCGCCAAACCAACCCAAGGGCTGCGATGCAGTTCCTTGATGTCGTCCGCCAGTACGCGGAACAGCTCCAAGGGCACCCATTGAAGCTCGTCGATCTCACAGGCTTCTCTTGGGAGAGTGTCAGCTTGGCGTTGGCCAGGTTGAGGACCGAACAGATCACAGCGAAATCCTGGGACACCTCGCGTCTGTTCGCTGGGCCCAGCCTTCCTCTTCAGAAAATGATGGGAATTCTGCTTGCGGTCCCTGAGCTGCGGGAGAACCTATCCGAGGCAATCGGGGGAACGAAACCTGATGGGAATCTGTTGGCCAGGATCGTTTCGGACTGGGTCCAGGGCGCCAGTCTAGAAATCATGGCTGAGCGTTACTACAACGGTGGCAAACCCTTTTCCGAAACCCCCCCTGACGAGGCCACACTCGCCATGACTCACTGCGGCCAAAGCCTTTTCGGACGGCTCACTCAAACTACTTCTTGGGGCTTGGCGGCGCTGCAGTCCATGACGGTGAAAGACGCCGACAGGGAAAAGCTCCCTCCTTCTGAACAGCAGTCCTTGAAAAATCTTCCAGCTCGGGTGTTCTACGGTGTGAATTCCGACGAAGCAATCACACTCCGCTTGCTGGGAGTCCCAAGAGAGGCCGCGCAACCCTTGGCCCACGGTCTCGGGAACGAATTCTTGGCCAGGCCTTTGTCGCAGATCCGAATGGATCTTCACGGCAATGGCGCACGGCCATGGGTCGATGCATTAGGGCCCATCGGAAAGGCATATCACCGAGCCTGGACCATAATGGAAGGTAGCGATTAGCCCTGTCTTCCCCCCATCTCGTTGATCGGAGTCCATATGTCTCGCAATCGCAACACCGACATCGCAGGCAAACCCTTCGGCCAAACCACAATCGGTGTGGTGTGGGCGAAGGGGCGACCCATAAATGGTTATGAACCAAAGGACTGGCGCTACGACATCTGTGGCAAGCCACTGAAGTTCACAGACTACGGCAACACGAAATCGAACCACGGCTGGGAGGTTGATCACATCAAGCCGGTCGCGAAAGACGGAACGGACGATCTGGACAACCTCCAACCTCTTCAGTGGGAGATCAACCGGGACAAGAGCGATACCTACCCTTGGCCTCCCTCAAAGAAGTAAAATTGGACACCCTCTTACTCGCCTGAGGCGCACTCGACTTGTGGAGAGGGCCGAGCTGTGGGTCTGTTGGACGCCTTGCCCACATCGTGTGGTGGCCGCGTTGTTTAACTTGAAAAGGATCTTGGTTTTGTAAGCGGACCCACCAAAGTTCAGGGGGACTCTTTACGAGTCCCCATTTTGAATTCTCAGAATGGTAGTCAATCATGCGTACAGGCACCAATATCCGGATCTCCACCATCGATTAGATTACGGATGGGCAATTTTTTGAGCTGCGAGGCTATCTCCCGTTCGGTCTCCAGTCCCAAGACGGGATAGAGCTTCATGGGCACGTTCACATTCGCGGTCGCTGTCTGGACGACGTCGAAGGCCGTTTGGTTGACATCCTTCCTGGAGGGAACCTTCTTCATGCTTCAAGTATGGGACAGGCGTCCAAGGGCTCCAAGGGCGCCTTCCCGGAAAGAAATTTCAAACTGACCCACTACCGAAAGCGGGCGAAGGCGTGGTCTTCGTGGATCTATCCAGAACCACCCACTTCGAAGTAGAGGCCGAGGTGGTCTACGCTTATGCGGGCGAGCGCTTCGAGACACAGTGGAAGACGTTGGTGGAAGTGGAACAGCACTTCGCCAACGCGGGCCTATTGCGCATCCACCGGCATCTGCTGGTGCGGCCGGAAGCAATCGTGGGACTGAAACCTACCTTTGGTGGGCGCGTGATCGTGACCCTTCCTGGGGGCATCGAATTGCTGGCCAGCCGTGGCGCGACATTGATCCTGAAGGGACGGCTAGGGCTCTCATGATTCCATCTGGTAACTTAAGGCACCGCGATGAAAAGCTGAATGAATAACGCTTTGTGAATATCAGTTTGTTTCCGTCTCCCTGTTTCTGAAGGTTTTGATCGACCGCCCCAACAGGCCAGATTCCTCACTCTAGAACTGCGATGGAAAACCGGGGCGGGTCAATAAGGGGGAGGACTCACATTATCCTTGGCCCAGTTCTATGTGGAGACGTCAGATCTGAATTGCTCGCTTTGCTGGAGCTGCACCTTTCCATTGGCCATGAACTCGACTAAAAAGCGGCGCTCGCTTGAACACGCCAGGAATTCGCAGGCGGCCGCTCTACTTGGTTCGCTTCGGTAGGCGTGATGGTGGCAGATCTATGAAGTCAAGCTCTTCATCAGGAGGGGGGGGCTTGACGGGTTCATAAGGGGGAAGCTTTCGAATGTACGACGAAGTGTCGGGATCAAAGATCATCTTGCGAGTCTCGAATTTTTCGGGTGGTCCATTTAGGTTTCTCAGAGTCCCCCAGGGCACCTCATCAATATCCATCTCCATAGCTACAAGACATTGCAGGAAGAAACCCAACGAGAACGTGCCCCGATTGATTTTGTTCGTCAATATCTGCGGTTTTACTTCCTGGCCGACTTTCTCGAAGAATCCTATGGACAACTGCGAATAGTCCATTCGACGGACGTGGAGCAGATCCTTGACAAGCCGCGCGGCGTATTTGTCCCAAGGACTGTCCATGGCTCCTCCCTTTCCATTCAAGCACAAAAAAGAAAATTATTTTTAATTTTTGACTTGATTTAATCAAATTTGATGTATATACTTTGATTATTAGAACCAACATCTTTCCCTCAGGTGCTCCCCAGATGATCCAACAAACGCCCCTTCCACTGTTGCCAAGGAATCATGCACCAAGCATCGGCCAGGTGGGTGGAAGGTGAGCACCGATGCGGCCACGACTTACCAGGCAACCAAACTTCGCCCCCTGAACAAGATAGAGAGGGCTCTGCACCGGGGAGAACCGAAGTAAACAACCCGCATTGAAAAACCCTGGGATGGTCAGATCCCAGTCGGCAACCAGCTAAAAATTTCCAGAAATCTTGCCAATGCTAAACCGCTCATTGAATCGAGGGGTTCGGGGAGGCGCGTCTTTAAAGCGGCCTTCGATGCAGAGGAACTTTCAGAAAGCGTCCAAGCCATGTTGACCCAAATTGAATTGCACGACTTGTTCAAAAGCCTTGGAACCCCAAGCGCTGGAATGCGGTTGGTGCAGAAGGCCCGCAAAGAAGCCCCAGTCAGGGAAGTGCAATCCCATCGCGGAAACGTGATCACTCGCTATGCGAGCCAGAAAATGGGTCGGGCAATCGCTGCGGAGAGCCGGACGGTTGAATTCCCGGCCATCGTCCAATACGAGCATGACCCAAAGATTTTGGAGTACTACCCACAGCCGGTGAAGTTGGACTTGATGCTGACAGAGCGTGGCACCAAGAAACCCTTCCGGCTTCAGCATACCCCCGACTTCCTGCTGATCACCACAGACGGATTTCGCCTGGAGGAATGGCGCGAGGAGGAACGGCTCATTGGCCTGGCGCGAAAAACGCCGGGACGGTATCTCCGAACCGATGATGGGTGGCGCTTCCCGGAGGCCGAAGAATATCTTGCTTCTCTGGGAATCGACTATCGACTGCATTCAGCCGATGAGCACCCGCAGCAGTACGTCCAGAACCTGATCTTTTTAGGAGACTACCTGACACCGGGGTGGCCACCTGTCGAGCAGAAGGCCATAGCCACATTGAAGGGTTTCTTCGAAGGCCAGGCTGTCATTCCGCTGGTTCATCTGATTGCTCGGATTGGAACGAAAGTGAACGAGGGTATATCTGGTGTGGCGGTAGGCGACATGGGTTCTGTCGAAATCGATGTACCCAAAGTCACTACGGATGACATCTACAAAGCGATCGCAGATGGCCAACTCACTGTCGACCTGGTCAATGACGACCTCGGGGAGACGGACAGAGTGCTCATCTACCGGGATTTGGCAGCGATGCAGTTCCACCGCCGAATTGAAGAAGCAGCCATGGCTGAATGTCTAGAGACTCGCGTCGCATCAATTGAGGTAGGGGCCAAGCTGACCTATGAAGGCCTTCCCTACGAGATCTCGTTGATCGGTGATACGAAGGTCCTGTTGAAGGGAGAACAGGGCACGAGCGAGGTGGATATCTCAGTGCTTGAGACATTGCACGCTGAAGGAAAGCTTGAGCTGCAGGCTAGTCAACATCCTGGGCTAACCATTTGCGACACGCTTAATGCAGTCTCTCCCAATGCCATCGAGTCCGCGCTACAACGCGGTGGATGGCTCCAGATGGCCGCCGTGGATCCCAATTCGGTGCCTCGATCGAAACGGAGCCTTGAACGGTATCGCAAGGCCATGCGTGAAGCAGGCGGGAGCGTGGCCGAACAGCATCTTTCCTTAGCTACAAAATATGAACGATGCGGAAATCATGCCCGGAAGATTCCGCAGGAATTGCTTGATCTGATCGCGAAAGTCGCGCAGGAACAATTCAACAATCCGAAGAACATCACCAAAAAGGCGGCCTACCTATACCTCCTGGATGGCTGCCAGGAGGCGGGTGTGCGCCCCTGCTCGCTTAGGACGTTCCATAAAGAACTCGAAAACCTAAAATCCATTCGGGCCAGGAAGGGGAAGCGCTGGGCTTACCAAACCGATCCCATCGTCTGGTACCTCCATCTGAATGAGTCCATCCACGGCGTCCGCCCCTTCCAGTACGTTCACATCGACCACACCGAATTGGATCTTTTGATGTGCGGTCCGGGTGGGAAGAATTCCCTTGGAAAGGTGTGGCTCACATTGGCAGTGGACGCTGAGTCACGGGCGGTCCTCTCTTTCTATTTGAGTTTCGAGGCGCCGTCCTACCGCTCCTGCATGATGGTGCTGAGAGACCTCGTCCGCAGGCACGGCCGGATGCCGGAAATGCTGGTGCTCGACAATGGCAAGGATTTCAAATCTAGGGCCATGCAGCGGGTTTGCCAACTATACGGGTGCAGCATCCGATACCGGCCAGCGGGCCAATCGCGGCACGGATCGGTAATGGAGCGCCTGTTTGGAACGGTGAACACGCAGTTCATCCATTTGCTGGAAGGCAACACTCAGCTCATGAAGCATGCTCGGATGACCACCAAGAGCGTGCTACCCGAAAACTTCGTCACCTGGACCCTTACGGCCTTGCATGGCGCCATGGATTTCTTCTGCAAGCGGATTTACGGGACGGAGATTCATCCGGCCCATGGTGAGGCACCCCTTGAGCATCTGGAACGTCGGCTGACGGAAACGGGCGAACGCCGGAATCGGCTGGTCAGATACGACGACACCTTCCGGATTGAAACCTGTCCGAGCCCCCAGGAAGGGGATACGAGGGTGGTGGATGGACAACGCGGCGTAAAAATCACTCACATCTGGTACTGGAACGATGTGCTCCGGAAACCAGGCGTCGCCGGACAGCCTGTGGAGGTTCGCGTCGACCCCTGGGATGTTCGAGTTGTGTATGTGTTGGTTGGAAACCAATGGCACCGGTGCGTATCCAAGCTCATGGGGACGATCCGAAACCGTACAGAGATCGAACTTCGGTATGCGTTTGCCGAACTTGCAAAAAAATCCAGGATCCAGAAAAAGGAGCTTTCTCCCGAGCGGCTTGCGGAGCACCTGCGGCTGCTGGATGCCAAAGCCTGGGATCCACGATTGGGTGAGCAGCAGGCCGAGGCAAAGACGCTCTATGGTCCATTGGGAATGACCCTGGCGACCTCCGATGTTCAAGCCACCCGGTGCGAAGGCAAAGATGAGGCCCTCGGTACTAAGCAGCTAGGCCAGTCCAAGGCACGGAAGGCTCAACGAGAAACCGCCACCAGCACAGCAACAGCCTCCAGGACACTTCCTGCGGCAGTTAAACCCGCCAATCCGTTTGGCGTCCTTAAAACGACACGGCAGGTACCAAACGAAACCTTACTTAAGGAGCGAGACGATGACTACGAATTCTTCTGATCTCATGCCCGGCCTCATCAGCCACGACGAGGCGCTCAAGCTGTCGGTGGAGCAGAAGCTGGCCTACTTTCGTGCGGTGAGGCTTCTTCACCCTCGCATCAACGAGGTGTTGCATGATTTGGAGACGATGGCCCTTCCGGGATCAGGGACGGATATCGCACTCTTGATTGGACCCACCGGGGTCGGGAAATCCACTGTGGTGGACGGCCTCCGAAAACGGGTTATAACGAACCATCTCCAGGCAATAGAGGAAGATCCCAGCTTCATTCCAGTGGTGGTGATGGAAGCACCTTCCTCTGGTGAGCGGATGTTCTCGTGGCGTATGTTCTACCTCCGTCTCGGAGAGGCGTTGCAGGAGCCCCTAATGGGGCGGAAACAGGAAACTACCCTCAGTGATGGCAGGACTACCGTACGTAATGTCGCTTCTGGCAACACAGTGACAGCCATGCGTGTAGCTATTGAGAACGTATTGAAATTCCGGCGTACAGCCTTGGTGGTGGTGGATGAGGCGGTGCATCTTCTACGCAACCTTCACGGGAATTCCCTGGCCAACTATATGGACGCCCTTAAATCGCTATCAAATATCTGCGGTGTAACGCTGACACTCGTCGGATCCTACGACCTCTATCAATTAATGGAGCTGAGCGGCCAGGTTGCCCGTCGCAGTGCGGTCGTTCATTTCAGGCGTTACCTGACCGGAGTGGAAGCGGATGAACAGGCATTCCGTATCACACTCGAAAAGCTCCAGCGGTGCATCCCGTTGGAGAACCAACCTGACTTGATGCCGTACGCTGATGACCTTCAAGCAGGCTCAGTGGGGTGTATCGGAATCCTCAAGGACATCTTGGCCCGCGCACTGGCCCATGCCTTGCAAAACAAGGGAGTGTGGTCAGAGAGCCTGCTGGAGAAAGCCATGTTGTCCCAGAGCCAGATGGAGTCAATTCTCGAAGAGACAGTGACGGGGGAAAGGCTGATCCAGAAGGCCACGTTTGGTTCCGGAACCTTCAAATCCATGGGCCTTGCAGCCAAAGAGGTGGAGTGTCGGATTGGAGCAACGACGTGAGCCAGGTGGCTGAAGCTTCCCCGGAAATTGAGCTGCTAATGCTGGGCCTTGTCGATCCCCTCCCTCGAAGGTCGACGCTCGCCTCGCTCCAGCCACTTGGATTGGGAACTCCCTTTCGGGAGAGTCTGAGCAGCTACTTTCAGCGATTGTCGGATCAGCATTGCCTTTCACCTAAAGTAATCGCCCGGGAATTCGTGATTCCGCAGCTTGGGTTGCGTGCGGGTGTCCGGGCGCATCAGGCTGATAGGTTTTGGAGATCCTCGTTCTTCAATGGAATGGGGGAGGTGCCATCCAACTGGGTCAAAACGATCGAGAACCTTACCGGAGTCCAGGGGCTGAATTACCTCACACTGCTCCCTTTGCAAGGGTTGGTTGGGCTACCAGGAACCGCGACCCACGAAAGGCATTGGTGCCCGCTCTGCCTCCATGAGGGAGTGGTTACTGGCAATCCCTATGGGCAGCTCCTATGGGAGATCGGTGCCGTGAAGGCATGCCCCAAACACGAAGTGAAGTTAGTGAGCACGTGTGGGTGCGACCCAGCAGAAAGACTTTCTTCCTTAAAGATCAAGCACCTTCCCCATCTCTGTGATCATTGCGGGATGACGTTGGCGAAGGAGCCGGGTTGTTGTTTGGAATCCGCTTCTGAAACTGAGATTCGCGATGCCAGGTTGGTGGCGGGTCTTTTGGGAAGCAGACTCTTTAAATCGGGTTTGCCGCAGCCAACAAGCCGAATGTTTCGTTATTTTATAAAAGAGGCCGTTCGAGTTGCATGTGAAGGTAACGCGGCTAAGTTGGCGGCGGCCCTCCGTGTCAGTAAGGGCACCGTTAGCGGTTGGGTCCATGGCCACCACAATCCAAGCTTGGACCAAATCATTGCCATTGCAGGGACCCTTCACGTCGCGGTTAAGGAGGTGCTTACGGGACAGGGGATTGTCTCCCTATTGGTTCGCCAGGAAAGGAATGCCCGACCGTGGCCACGCAAGCGCAAGCCTGCTTCTAAACGTCCGACTGCCGAAATGTGCCAGGAACTGGAGAAGTTGTTGGAAGCCGAGCCTCCTGTTTCCGTTGCGACGGCTGCACAGATCATGAAGACATCCCCCCGTGAGTTGCATCGTCGCTGTGGAGACATCTGCCAAACGATCACGGCCAGACGGCAGGCCAGGATTACGGAAGACGCCGTAAATCAAAGGCTAACGAGGCTGGAAAGCGTTCGTGTGGTTGTGGCCCAACTTGTCCAGGAGGGTGAATTGACCACGCGGCGTAGGATTGAGGCTCGACTGGAAGGCGTCCCAAAATTCTTTCTTTCCGTAGAGGCGAAGGCGGTAGCGGCGATTTGCAAATCGGTTAAAAACGGATTTCGTTTCGGATCCCCCCGTACCGGGCTCATCAGAAGTTGACGATTTGAATCCTCTCGTTTCGTTACTTCATCAACGCAACAATATCTGCCACAGCATCTTCCGGAACGTAAATGCGGAATTCATCGTGGTCATCACTAGAATCGAAGAGTCCAACAGAGGTGTCTCTAATCGGGACTGCTAGCCGACCTGAGTCGTCTACATCGACAAAGTAGCCTCGATCGGGTTCGGCATCTCCAAGCATCTTGAATTCCACATTTTCTTCGACGAGGTAGTATTTCGGCTCCCCTATTCCGTGTCTACGCAACACGCTGTGTACTTTATCGCGACCATCGGCTTGTGCCAGAAAGACTAACGCTTTCTTGCCATCAACTGGCACTCGTTTGAATAAAACGCGGCTCAATAGCCGCTCTCCAAGATCTCGAAGTACCTCGTCACCTTGATCGCGCCTTGCTAGATGTTCAATGAGCGCCCAGATCACATGGTCGTCCAAGGCCAGAAACTCCTTCGGGGTACAGGGGCGGCCGGACACCAGTGACACGACAGACTGGAAAGCATCGCTGACCTTTAAGTCGCCAGATCTTAGGGCGAGATCTTTCAAACGACGCAAGAACAACCCAACCATGCCCTCGGCACATCTGGTCGTCTTGTGCGTGTAGACCGTGTCATACATAGCCCGGCGTGCGTTTAGAAACGCTTGGACGACACGATATCCCTTGCGGCGATCGAACCCAATGACGGGGTCACCCGACTCAGTAAACCCAATTGTGCAGGTGGATATCAACCAATCGACATCATAGTGCCCATACCGCACCCCACAATTGTGAGCATCGCGCAGAAGAAAATCACCACGATCCACGTCAACATCACTTGAGAGCAACCGTGGTAAACATCGCACCCAATGACGCCCCAGCAACATCTCACGAATTCGGGGGGGGAGATCGTGCTCATTCTTGCTGAGGCGTCGATAAAGCGGTCCATCCTCCCAGGAAAGGAGAGCCTGGCTTACCATCTCGTGCCACTTCAGTTTTCCATAATCGCCTTGGGACCATGACAGGCCGAGGGAATGAGCCCATTCCTCCCGGGCATACTGCACTCCAACGATCTCTCTCTCCCAAGCGTGTGAGAGGGGACCATGCCCTAGGTCGTGGCATAGCGCCGCAACTGCAAGATCCCTAATTTCGTACTCACCCGGCCCAAGCTCCGGGATACAGAAGGATTTTGCCTCTTCCTGTAATTGCTTGCCAAATCGGACTGCTAGATATGCAGCACCGAGGCAATGACTGAATCTAGAGTGTTCGGCTGCCGGAAAAACAAAATGGCATAGTCCAAGCTGCGTTATGCGCCGAAGCCTCTGAAGTTCTGGAGCGCTGAGGAGCTCAATTACAATCCCCTCCATGCCACGGAATTCCATAAGACCGTGAACTGAATCTTGTACTCGTTGAACGGGCCCGCGCAGCATCGTTGGGATCTCTCTAACTAAACTGTTAGACAGCAACGCCTAGGAGCGCCCTTTTAAGTTCTGTCAGTGAGCGTTGCTGCGCCTCATCAAGGCCTTCAACTCGCTCGATTTGATCAATTTTCTTCTTAAGCGCTTCCTTACGGGATTGTGGCGCCAATGCAAGACTCTGCGGATCGGGAAGGTATAACAAAATTTGCCTTAGAGCTTCAATTGGAGAAAAGCTACCCGATTCGCTTCGACTTGGTAAATAAGCAGAAAGATGAGCGTTAACTGAGGTCAGAAATTCTGCAGCGGATGGCCTTTTTGCAGCAGAACGTTCCAAGGCTGGCATAAGTACCTGTTGAAAAGGAAGCGGGATCAGATCTACTCGAACCCACTTGTCCCATTCATCCGTAACCCGATGAGCCAATTCTTTTTCGAATGCAATACGATTTACCGCATCTGATACCCGCGGGATAGGTTCGCGTTCCGTGATGAGAGGAAAGCGCCCAGTCAACCCCTTGAACATTGTTGCGGCGAGTGCCCAAATGTCGATGGCCTGGGGATTGTCGATGGATGTCTTTGTAAGGAGTTCCGGTGGCCTTGTTCGAAGCGATCCTGTTGGCGTACTCTCTGGCAAAAAATCCTTAACGCGCCGACAAATGCCAAAATCCAGGAGGACATAACATCCATCCCGTCCAATGTTGTCTGGCTTTATGTCGCCATGCACCAATCCATCGTGGTGAATAAAGGCCAGAGCACTGGCAAGATCATGTAACGCGTTCGCGGCCTCTTGGTATCCATCGGCCTTCCAGCCATCGTTGAGAACCAATACTTCCTTCTCAACTAAAAAGGGTTCGCCCGCAGAGTTTCTTAAGGGATACGAGGCGACAATGTTTGGATGTGGTCCCTCCAACGAGAGTGGATGGGACTTCCCTTCACGTTCGCCAATGAGATCACGGACTTCGGTTGATCCCATGACGCGCTTGAGGACAACTCTACGTTGGCTTGACTTCCATCGTGCAAGGAATACCTGTTTCTGACTTCCCGTTTTGGGGAGGCGTTCATAGACTAGGTCTAGCTCTACTGGTGGATCCAAGGTTAGGCAGTCTATGACCGCCTCTGGATCATTTCGATGCCGACGAAGCCAAGATCCTAGTGACTGAGTATTGAGAGTCTTGTTTGCGGTGAGCTCATCAATGCATGCATCAAGGGCAATCACGGCCTGGTCGTCAGCCCACTGGTTTTGCAGGAGCTCATTTACGACTGCTTGGAGTAATTCCTCCTGATTAGGCTTGAAGAGACCTGCCTCGCCCGGAATACGACTAAGAAAGGCCTCAATCTTCCGGCCTGTATTCTCGCCAATCATGAACCCTGACGAAAGTAGGCGGGGGTTCGGTGAAGGCAACGAATGGTCTGCTATCGCTGCAACAGGCCTCGTCGCAGGTTTGGGACTAGACGCTTCTTTCGTGGTCATGGATATTTCTCCGGA
This sequence comes from Holophagaceae bacterium, assembly GCA_016720465.1. Classification (NCBI taxonomy): domain Bacteria; kingdom Pseudomonadati; phylum Acidobacteriota; class Holophagae; order Holophagales; family Holophagaceae; species Holophagaceae bacterium. The sequence continues at coordinate 25,060 of JADKKO010000004.1, read as the reverse complement.
AGTTCGTCGAGTACACATTGAACAAGGCTCGGTGCGGTTGTCGTGTCAAAGGCAATCCAATTAATGCGTTGGCATTGTCTTTTCCGGGATTTCCAATCTTGGACGCTATATCGAATGTGCTTCGGATGGCAAAGTTCACTGGGGTTCCTCAAGGGTCATCTATGGTGGAATCTAGTTCTAGACCACTTCATGCTTTTCTTGTTCTACCACTTTCCAGAAATAGTTGTAATTTTGATGTGCTCTCCCCGGCATGAATTTTCTAACATGCCTAATTTCAGTTCATTTTGTTGGGCTCATAATACCTGATCAGGGGGGTGGAGCCGTCGGATGCCACATGGTGTGAGATTTCTAGCCAACGAAGAATCGACCGGGATCTGGTTTTTTGATCCACATTTTGGATGCCTGGCGTTCATTCGAGTAGAAGTTGATCTGCCAAATTCCATCGCAAAATTTAGTCCTAAACGTTCAGCATGAAGATGACGAAAACCAACCCAATGTATTCAGAAATTGTAGAACCATAGTTTGTCGCGTCGTGTAAAAGAACCATAGTTTGTCGTTTGCGACAAACTATGGTTCCTCGACACAAAAGCTCCGCAAGGCGGAGCTTTTTTGTTTTGGTGGAGGTGGAGGGAATTGAACCCTCGTCCAAGAAACGTCGAATGGTGGCTCTTCACAGGCTTGTTCCGCTGTCGTGGCCTCTAGGGGTTTGCGCGGACGACCCACATCGAGGACTTTCCCCCTGATCTCGGCCCGGCTGCGGGGGTGTTTCGCGAGGCCCATTCTGTTCCTTCCGCCGGCAGACCGGAGTCACCCTTTGGAAGGTTTTACGAGCCCGTTACCAGAAGATCGCGGGGACTCGCTCGTTGCTTAAAAAAATTAAGCGGCGAGGGCCAGTTCGAAGTTATCGTTGGCAGTTTTGTTTGGGCGGATTGTTAAGGGGGCCATCCGTCCAACCCCCGCCTGCACCATGCACCCGAGTCATAACCTGTCGAAACCGGTCACCCCCAGGGACCCGCCTCCAAGAGCCGCAAAGCGGCGATTGGGAGCGGAGGACTAGATGTCCTCCGCGATAGGTGGGAGGACCCGCACTTGCGCCTCCCGCGGGAGGCCGCATCGCGCGGATGTCAAGTATGAGGCTCAAGCGAAGCCTTTGCTACACTCGGTTTTCGGAGGACCGCGATGCCCATCTTTGAATACCGCTGCGATGGCTGCGGCGGGACACTCGAAGCTCTGGTCCGGGGGGCGGAGGCGGAGCCCGCGCTCTGCGCGGCCTGCGGGGGCAAGCTGTCGCGGCTGGTGTCGGCGCCGGCGGATCTTAAACGGCTGGGCGGTTTCTTCCACAAGGAAAAGTTCACCGATGCGGAGATTGCGTCGAAGGGGCTCACCAAGTATGTGAACCGGGGCGATGGCACCTATGAGAAGGCCGCTGGGTCCGGACCGAGCATCCTCGACCGGGACAAGCTGCCGGGGTAGCTGGGGGCGAGGGTCGAGAGCCCTCGGGACAGCATCGCCACGGGCGCGCGCCTCAATCGTTGATCGAAAATCCGCAGCCACAGGGTTTAGGGATCAAACCCCCGTTGCGGTGGCCATGGGCATGCCGTGGTGTTCCACGACCACCAGTTCGCTGCCGTCGTCCAGGACCAGGATGGTCTGGTCCGCCTCCATGCGGGCCTCCACCACCATGTGGTTCACGTAGCGATTCTTGGGATCCCGGTGCCAGGCGATGCCGGTGGCGCAGGTCTCGAGGTAGGCCTCCACCAGGGGCTCCATGAACCGGCCCAGATTCTCGAACGTGCGCTTGAAGGCGTGTTCGAACCCTGTGGGCATGGTTTCGGGAAGTCCCGCGGCGCGGAGGAAATCCTTGGCGCCTTGGGTGGCCGCGAACTCCCGGCCTTGTTCGCTCCATTCCCCGCCGGGCAGCCAGGGGGACCAGCGCATGCCTCCGGTGCCCGAAAAGGTCATGCGGCTGAGCACCGCGGCGGTGTCGCGCCGCTCGCCCAGGTACAGGAATTCACCGATGTAGGGCGCATCCAGCGGATTGCCCACGAAATCCAGGCGGCTTTCGGGGTCATCGTGGAGGATGACGGACCTCAAGGGCAGCTTTCCAAAAAGCAGCGCCATGAGCTCGTCGACCGGACCCGGATTGGGCCGCTGGAGCCGGGCCGCCCAGTCCGATAGGCCCAGCCGCAGCGTGGCCAGGCTGGTCACGCCCGCCGGAACGCCCGCGGGCCCGTAGGGCAGCGGAACGTGGCGCCATTGGACGGCGAGGGCCGGGAGCACCTGCTGGAACAGGATCAGGGCCGGATCCCAATCCCAGTGCCGTTCTGGCGTGTAACCCATCTGATGGCAGAGGGTGAACCATTCTTTGGACGGGGCGGGGTCGCCCCATTCGAAAATCTCGGCGCCATCCAGGAAGATGCGGAACTCCGGATAGTGCTCCTTCCGCTGCCAGTCCCCGGCGAGATGCACCGCCACCTCATGGGCGCCGATCCGCCCCCGGGCGCTCTCCAGGTAGGGGTGGTCCTCGGAGTCAAGGAGAACCAGGGGTTCGCGAAGGATCCAATCCGTATTCATGGGGCACCTGCATATGCAATTCGCACTAAGCAAGGTGCGTCCCGGGACCAGGATGTCAAGGCGGGGGGATCAACCGGGCTTCGGCGTGCTGATCCAGGGCGTGCCCGCCAGGGCGAAGCGCCGCAGGGCTTGCTGGTCTTCCTGGGCGGCGAAGGGGATTCCCACCCGGGGACCGTGGACGATGCCCTGCGGGGGCTCCCCCTCCCGCAGTTCCAGGCCGCCCTTTCGGAAGAGAGGTTTCCCGTTGAAGCTCCGGTCCAGGTCCAGGCCCTGGGCCACGCGGCCCGGCCCCGCCAGCAGGGCGGGTTTCACTGCAGCCATCCCCCGGCGGGCCAGGAGCGTGTCCATGCCGGCAAGCGGTTCGCAGGCCCGGATGAGGATGGCAGCGCCCTGGCCTGCCTCGCCGGTCACCACATTCAGCATCCAATGGAGTCCGTAGCAGAGGTACAGATAGGCGTGGCCGCCCTCTCCCCACATGACGGCGTTCCGCCCGGTGCGGCCATGGCGCACGTGGCTCGCGCTGTCTTCGGGCCCACCGTAGGCCTCCACTTCGGTGATGCGGAGGATCACCGCATCGCGCACCAGGAGTTGGCCCAGGAGTTCCCGCGCCACGAGGTCCACATCGCGCCTGTAGAAAGACTGGGGAATCAGCTTCCCTGGGCGGAACATCGCTTCCCGCGCACGTAGGCGGCCTTCACCATGCGTGGATCCGCGCGGTAGATGAGCCTCGACAATACCTGGTCGGCCGCATCTTCGGCGCGCTCCGCGGGATCCGACAACCGCGGATCGACCACGATGAAATCCGCGTCCAGCCCTTGGTCCAGGCTGCCGATGCGGCCCTCCAATCCCAGGCCGCGGGCCGCCGCCCTGGTCGCCAGGTGGAAGGCTTCCGAAGGTTTCACCGTGGCGCGGGCCTCTTTCAACAGGGAGAACCGCAGTTTCGAAACCATGCAGGCCATGGCCATCTCGTTCCACATGGAAAGCGAGGGCCCGCCCGCCACGTCGGTTCCAAGGCCGACGGAGATGCCCTCCTCCAACCAGCGCCGCAGCGGCATAGCGCCGCTCTCCAGGAAGGCGTTGGAACTGGGGCAGTGGACGATGGCCGCGCCCGCGGCGCGGATCATCCCGCGTTCGGTTGCGTCGAGATGGATGCCGTGGCCCAGCAGCGTGCGGCCGTTCAGCATTCCGTGCTGGCGGTAGACGTCCGTGTAGTTCGCGCACTCGGGGAAAAGCTTGCGGACCCATGCGATCTCGTCGAGGTTCTCGGCCAGGTGGGTCTGGATGTAGGCGCCCGTCTTTTCTGAAAGGTTGCCAACGCCGCGCATGAGGTCCGGCGAGCACATGGGCGCGAAGCGCGGCGCCAGGGCGTACATCAAGCGCCCGCCGTCCTTTCCGTGCCACTGCTGGATGAGCTCGGCGCTCTGCTGGAGCGAGGCTTCCGTGTCCTCGGACAATGCCTCCGGAGCATTCTGGTCCATCATCACCTTGCCGATGGCCGCGCGGATGCCGCAGCTCTCAGCCTCGCGGAAGGCCGCGTCCGTGGCTTGCTGGTGGATGGTGGAATAAACCACGGCCGTGGTGGTGCCCAGGGAGAGCAGGTCCTCGAAGAACCTCCGGGCCGCCGCTTTGGCCAGGCTGGCATCCGCGAACCGCGCCTCCGCCGGAAAGATGTGGGTCTTGAGCCAGGGCAGCAGCTCAAGGCCGTCCATGGCCACGGATTCGTATTGCGGCAAGTGGACGTGGAGATCGATGAGCCCCGGCAGGATCCAATGGGGGCGCAGATCCAGGATCTCCGCGCCGGGATGCCGCTGGGCGAGGGGATGAAAGGGGCCGGACTCTGCTATCTGGCCCTGTTCATCCACGGCCAGCGCGCCATCCGGGATGGAACGCAGGCGGCCCCGTTCGGGCGTATCCAGGAGATGCGCGCGATAGAGGATCACACTTCATCAAAAAAGAACGGCTTCAGCACCTGGATGCGCGATTCCCAATCGGTGGGATGGATGAATCGCAGGGCGGCGGCCAGGCTCGAGAGCAGGCTGTTGCCGTCCTGGGGCGTGAAGCAGAAACCCACGAGGCGGTGCTCGCTGGGCATGGTGAGGGTGCTCAAGGGGATGACCGTCTGGTTGAGGATGCGCCCGAAATGGCCCTGGTCGCGGCCGAAGGAGAAGACCGTGTTGGCATCCTTCTTTTCGGTGATGGCGATGCGGTCGTTGCCCTTGATCCTGGCCTTGAGGGTCTCGAGGTTCGTCGGGCGCTTCATGCGCAGGTCGAACCAGAGGCTGTGCATGTACTGGGTGTTGATCTTCACGGCGGATGAGAAAAGGTTCAGGCTCAGGCCCTTGGTCTGGAACAGATGGTACGCATCCCGGGCATGGTGGGTGCCGAAGCGGCCCTCCTTGTGGGTGCCCACCTGGGGGCCGGGGCAGAAGTCCTTCACCTGGCTGATGTCGTTGGCGCGGCGCATGCAGACGAAGGACGCCTCGTCGAGGTTGTCGTCCCCTTCGGCGAGCACCAGCGTCTGCAGCAGGCAGCTCAGGTTGTGCGTATTGCAGCTCACCACGTGGATGTACTTGTCGTCGGCCGTGATGACTTCGTCGTTGATGCCGCGGGCGTACATCTTCCCGAACCCGAACTCGCTGCCCTGGGCGATGAAGCCCAGGGTGTTGTGTTCGTAGTGCTTGTAGATCTTCTCCTTCATCTCGATGCCCTTGGGCGAGCAGTCGATGACCACCGAGGCTTGTTCCAGCGCCTGCTCGTGGGTCAGTTCGGGGCTCATGCCCGCGGCCTTGAAGGCCTCCATCTTGTCGGCGTCCACCGCGAGCTTGGCGCCGCGGTTCACCAGGGCCTTGACCTTGGGCCGGTCGCTGATGCTGTGCTTGTGGAAGGTGATCTCGTCGAGCCCCAGCTCCTGCTTGTAATGGGCCAACAGGCCGATGAGCGGCTCGCCGATGGTGCCGGTTCCCACTAAGTGGATGATCCTTTTCGACATGGGTGCTCCGTGGCGGATCGGATTGTTCTGGGACGCCCCGCCGATCCAAACAGTCTAGTTTCCCAGGGGAGGAGAGCCCCGCCAACTTAAAAAAGCCCCGTGGCTACCAGCCGCGCATCTGGTTGGCTTTGTAGACCCGGTCGAGGGCCAGCACGAAGGCGCCGGTGCGGTAGGTGCAGCCATGCTGCACGACTTTCCCATGCACATCGTTGAAGGCCTGGACCATGATCTTTTCTTCCTTTTCGAAAACCTCGGCCTCCTCCCAGAAGAACTGCTGGAGGTTCTGGACCCATTCGAAGTAGGAGACCGTCACCCCGCCGGCATTGGCAAGGATGTCCGGGATCACCGTCACGCCCTTGTCCTTGAGGATCTGGTCCGCCGCCGTCGTCGTCGGCGCATTGGCGCCCTCCACGATGAGCTTGGCTTTCACGCCGGGCGCGGTGTCCTTATTGATGACGCCCCCGAGGGCGGCCGGGATCAGGATGTCGCAGTCCTGGGAGAACACCGTGCCGGCCTCGAAAGCCTCGCCCCCCGTGAAGCCGCCCACGCCCTTGTGTTCCTTGACGTAGGCGATGAGGCCTTGGACGTCCAGGCCCCCGGCCTTGCGCACGGCGCCGGTGTGATCGGCCACGGCGATGATTTTGGCGCCCATCCCATCCAGGAATTTGGCGGTGTAGGAGCCCACATTGCCAAAACCCTGCAGCACCACACGGGCGCCTTTCAGGGGCACGCCGAGGGCGCCGCAGGCTTCCCGGGTGATGATGGCCACCCCCTTGCCGGTGGCGGCCTCGCGGCCCTGGCTGCCGCCCAGTTCGATGGGTTTGCCGGTGACGCAGGCGGGCTGGTAGCCGGCCTTGCGGCCGTATTCATCCATGACCCAGGCCATGGTCTGGGCGTTGGTGTTCACGTCGGGCGCTGGTACATCGCGCGTGGGCCCAAGCACCATGCTGATCTTGGCGATGTAGCGGCGGGTCAGGCTCTCCAATTCATGGAGGCTCATCTTCGAGGGATCGCACTGCACGCCGCCCTTGGCGCCGCCGAAGGGGATGTTCACCACGGCGGTCTTCCAGGTCATCAGGCTGGCCAGCGCGCGCACATCGTCCAGATCCACCTCGGGGTGGTAGCGGATGCCGCCCTTCTGGGGACCGCGGACGCCGTTGTGCTGCACGCGGAATCCGTGGAAGACCTTCATCCTGCCGTCGTCCATGCGGATGGGCAGGGCCACCGACACTTCCCGGTAGGGTGTTTTCAGGATCTCCCGGATTTCCGGGGGCATTTCCAGAATGTCAGCGGCCTCATCGAACTGCCGGTTGACGTTCTCGAATAGATTGGCGTGCTCGGTCATGTCTCCCCCGCGAAAAATCCAGCCTAGCTGCTTCTGGAAAACGCGAAAGGATTTCCCGGCCGGGGATGGTGGTCCGCCCCAGCCGTCTTCCCCGGTCCGCCCGTTGGATTACTTGATGGTTCCGGGCCAGACCAGGTACTGGATGTTGCCGATGCCATAGAATTCGCCGCCGCCGCCGGCATCGACTTTTTTAATGCAGCTGACACGGATCATCGGCTTGGCGTTGTAGGAAAGGGTCACGTCCATGACCTTGCTGCTGGACGCATTCACCCGGACGTCGGAAACCTTCATCGCGCCCCAGACATGCACGGGAAGACCCTTGATCAGCCGGTAGATGCCGGCATTGAACGCCATCCGGGCGTCCTCGATGCCATAACCTTCTTCGGGCGCACGGGGCAGTTCGTCCAGGCGGCTCGCCAGGTGCTTGATCCCGAGGGTCTGCATCTCCTCCGGGGTCAGGGAAATCTTGAGATCCTTGGCCTCCTTGTGGAACCACCAGGCTGAAGGGAAAACCACATCAGGGCTGATGGGCGCGATGAGGATCAGGTGCTTGAAATTCTTCCAGGCAGCCAGGTATTGAAGGTGGGGCAGGATCGCGGCCGGAGTCTGCGCGGCGGTGGGGGGGACATTTGGAATCGGACCTTCTTTGTTCCCGCAGCCCATGGAGATCACCAGCGAAGCCAGCGCTCCAAACCCCGTGATGTTTCGTCCAATCTTTGCCATGTGGCCTCCGATCACCGATTACTCTGGAATCTTGCCGTGATTTCACAAGTACTTCCAAACTTATTCTCACTTCGCGTTAGGTGCCGTTAAGAAGGTGATCAATGTCATACCCTGTCCGGCTCTATGTTTTCGGCCGGCCCAAACTGGCCTTCGCCCGGGAATGGGAAGCGCACTACCTCTCCATGCTGAAACCCCATGCCCGCTTGGATCTGGTGGAGCTGGCGGAGGGCCGGGGCACCCCTGCCCAGCAATTGAAGGATGAAGCCGCCCGGCTATTGCCCAAGCTGGCGGCCCTTCAGTGCCCGGTGCTCTTGACTCCCGAGGCCCCGGCCCGGAGTTCCGAGGCTTTTTCGGACTGGCTGGGCAGGGCCATGGACCAGGGCCTGAGCCTGGGCTTCGCCATCGGCAGCAGCCATGGCTTTGATCCGGGCCTCAAGGCCGCCATCAAGGAGAAACTGTCCTTGGGCCCCATGACCTTCCCCCATGACCTGACGCGCGTGATGTTCCTGGAACAGCTCTACCGGGCCTTCGCAATCCTCAAGGGCTCGCCGTACCACAAGTAGGAAAATCAGTCCCAAGTTCCAAGTCCCAAGGAACCCCAAAGCCTGCATTCTTGTTAACTTGAGACTTGAGACTTGAGACTTGAGACTTGGGACTTGGGACTTGGGACTTGGGACTTGGGACTTGAGGACCTGGGACTTAGCTCTCAGGACCCAGAACCTGCTCCACCGCTGCGTAGGGATCGAGTTCCCGCCTGGCAATGGCCGTGATGAGCTCCTGGACGCGCTGTCCGGACCGGGCGCGGGCGCGGCGGGAGGCCTCCTCCGCCAGCAGGGAGTCGAAGCGGAGCCTGGCTCGCTCCTGCGCCTTGCGCTCAAGGCCGCCATGGGCACGCAGCCAGGCCCCGTGCCGGCGGACCTGGTCCAGCAGTTCCCGGATGCCTTCGCCCTGGGTCGCGATGGCCCGGCAGACGGGTGGGTCCCAGGGTTTTGGCGGGCTCAGGCTCTTCATGGCCTCGATCTCCTGCTCCACCTGCTCGACGCCATCGCGGTCGGCCTTGTTGATGACGAAGAGATCCGCCACTTCCATGATGCCGGCCTTGATGGCCTGGATCTCGTCGCCCAGGCCCGGCACCAGCACCACGGCGCAGGTATGGACGCAGCTCACCACGTCCACCTCGTCCTGCCCCACCCCCACGGTTTCCACGATCACCGTATCGAAACCGGCGGCGTCCAGCAGGTCGATGGCGTCCTGGGTGGCCCGCGCCAGCCCGCCCAGCGCCCCGCGCGTGGCCATGCTCCGGATGAAGATGCGGGGATCCGAGGCGATGCGGCCCATGCGGATCCGGTCCCCCAGGATGGCGCCGCCGCTGAAGGGCGAGGTGGGATCCACGGCCAGGATGCCGACCTTCTGGCCCTGCTCGAGCAGCGTCCTCGCGATCTGGTCGGTCAAGGTGGATTTACCCGAGCCCGGGGCCCCCGTGAGCCCCAGGACGACGGCTTTGCCAAGCCGGGGCCAGACCTTGGCCATGAGGGGCCGGGCCTGGGGGTGGCCATCCTCCATCCAGCTGATCGCCCGGGCCAGGGCCCGCGCATTGCCTTCCAGGAGCGGCCCCAACAGCCCATCGGCAGTGTCCATCTGCCAAGAATGCCAGCAGAAGAGCCTGTTTGCCCGCCAATCTTCGCGCTCGATCGAATCCGGGTGGAATGATAGACTTTCCTTTTGTCCAGAAGGGATGTTCGAACATTTGATGGCTACCAAAGGTTCCAACCCCCGCGGGCCGGCCGGTCCGAGCCCGGAAGACTCCGGGGTCGTGCGCCTGCAGAAACCCACGCCGCGGACCGAGGTGCCGACCCTGCGCGAGAAGGCCTGCGCCACCTGCGGCTCCGGCTTCACGGTGACCCCGGACCAGAAATACTTTCTCTGCCCCAAGTGCTATGCCAAGGAATTCCACCGGAGCTCAAAATCGCGGAACGCGGGAACCCAAGTGCTCACCCACATCACTTGTGTGGAGTGCGGAACTTCCGAGTACCTGAGCTTCGTTCCGCAGGATGCGTCCCTCGCGCTGTGCACGGCCTGCTTCGGCCGCCGCAAACGGGAACAAAAACTCGACCCGCGTCACTAATTTCCACACCTAGGAGTTTTACATGCGTTTGATGAACGTGCTGCCCTTCAGTCTCACCGCCATCCTGGCCGCACAGACTGCCCTGACCCCCGCCCCCAAGAAACCAGCCGCCCCCGCGGCCAAGCCCTCGGCGAAAGAAGCCCCCAAGGCCAATTCCCTGGAGGCCAAGTTCGCCCGGGAAACCCTTTCGTCGGTCCTGGACTCGATCAATGCCGCCTGGTTCGGCCAGCCCTACCAGAACATCACCGCCGTCCAGATGGAAGGCACCGTCCGGGCCAATGTCTCCGCTTCCGCGATCAACGCCAAGATCGCCGCGGACACCGCCGGCCAGGTCAAAGGCGGAGCGACCAAGAGCGGCAATGCCAACGTGAATATCAAGACCACCTATTTCGCCAACGGCGACTTCAAGACCGATTTCAGCGGCGATCTGGGCAACGGCATCTGGACCCGCGTGGGCAACAAGGGCTTCCTCTACAGCAAGGAATTGAACGCCTACACGACCCGGGTCGATCCCGGTCCCGCGGAGGCCCCGCTTTCCTACATGGGCTGGTTCCGCGAAGTGATCATCGATATCCGCAAGGTCTACGCCGAATCCAGCGCCTTCACCGCGACCCTGGGCAAGGAAGAAGCCGCGGGCGGCGAGACCCTCCAGACGCTCACCTTCAACGCGCCCACCGGCTCCTACGACCCGAAAAAGCGCGAGCAGAACCTCACGGAAACCCTGGGCTTCTGGAAGCGCGGGCGCATGGACCTGACCTTCGAAAAGACCTCCAAGCTGCCCCGCAAGCTCAACTACACCAACGAAGCCAACGGCATCCGCACGGGCTTCAGCTTCAACTACGTCAAGGGCAAGCTTCAGAGCATCGACATCGCCAACCACAGCAAGGGCTTCGACGGCCCCGGCGGCCTGCGCATCTCCTACGACGCCACTGGCCTGATGAAGACCATCGCCGGCGAGCTCAACAGCCAGCAGAAGAAGGTCGCCTTCGATCTGAAACTGAACTGGACAAAGGACCTCAAGTCCTCCCAGATCGCGGCCCTGCCTCCCGCCGGCGCCAAGAAAATGGGCGGCGACGAGCAGGAGACCCTCATGCTTGTCGGCGTCGCCGGCAACGTGATGGACCTCCAGCGCGCCGGCTGGAACATCATGGCCCCCAAAGTCTCCGCCAACGCCCCATCCAAATAATTCAGCTAGACTAACTAAATCGGGGCGTGGCGCAGCCTGGTAGCGCATCTGCTTTGGGAGCAGAGGGTCGGAGGTTCGAATCCTCTCGCCCCGACCATAGAGACCGGTTCAGGGGAGACCTCGGACCGGTTTTTTATGTTAAACACAATGGGGCCGCGAGAGGAATCGAATCTCCGATCGGCAATGGCGCGCAGGTAGCCCAAGGCTGAGACGCATGCGTCGAAGCCGGTCCGCGAAGCGGATGGGCGTGCGCAGCCATGCCGCGGGAGATGGGTGGTGCGAGGGTGAGAATTGGAGGATGAAACAACAATCCTCTCGCCCCAACCATACCTATCCCCTCGGCACTTCCTGCTCCGGATTCACATTCTTCATGAAGACCGGCCAGCAGGCCATGTGGCCGAGGCCGAACTGGAGCAGGACGCCGCCCGCTTCGGAAAGGCCGAAGGAGGGCGCGGCGCCCTTCAGCACCGGGGGCAGCACCATGAGGTAGAGATCCAGCCAATGTCCGGCGAGCACGATGAAGCAGGCCACCATCAGGACTGTTTCATTCGTCTTCGCCTTGCGCTGGAGCAGCAGCACGAAGGGCAGGCCGAAATTCAGCACGATATTCAGGTAGAAGAACGGCGTCCATTTGCTGTTGAGCATCAGGCGGATGGGGCCCGTTTCCTCTGGGATGTTCGCGTACCAGATCAGCAGGAATTGGCTCAGCCAGATGTAGGCCCAGAAACAGCTGAAGGCGAAAAGCAGCTTGCCGAGATCGTGGTTCTGCGCCTTGGAGATCTCCGGCAGCAGGCCCACGCGGCGCAGCACGATGGCGCTGATGGTGACGATGGCGATGCCCTGGAGGAACATCCCGGAGAAGCCGTAGATCGCGAAGATGGTGCTGTACCAGCCAGGTTCCAGGGACATGATCCAGTCGAAATTCGCCACGACGAAGGTGACGCCGAACACCAGGATGAAGACCGCGGCGCCTTTCCCATGCTGAACGATGCGCCGCCCCACCAGCATCCAGAGGCCGAAGAAAAGGAGGATGCGGCCGAAGAAGAAGGGACGGTTCAGCCAGACCAGGCGGCCGTGGAGCAGGTGGTCGGAATGGGCTTCAGGCCGTGCCCAGGGATAGATGTACTCCGCGCCGAACCAGAGCGACAGCATCATCAGGCCCGCGATGGGCAGCAGGGCGGGCATGGCCCGGCGGGCTTTCAGGATGGGATCGCCCAGCGGGCGCCGGTGGTGGATTGGATCGCCAGAAGGAAGAGGCCGCCTAATCCCACGCAGGTCAGATTGAACGCGGTGATCAGCACATTGGCCCAGGCGTGGACGGGATTCGTCGCGAGCCCCACCACGATCATCAGGAAACCCAGGACCGAAAGGGTCAGGGCTGCCAACCGGAACTTCTCGCCGATTTCCGCAAGGGTGGGGAACTGCGGCTTGGTGAGATCGCGGGCCGGAACGGTAAACACCTGGTTAGGGTTCATGGCTTGACTCCGGTGCTCGGGTCCGGTGCAACGGCAACCGCTGCTGGCGCGGGTTTGGGCGCGGAGGCCTTCTGCAATTCACGGATGTAGAGCACCACTTTCCAACGATCATCCCGGCTGATGAGGTCGCCCAGCCCTTTCATCTTCTGGGGACCGCCGAAGGTGGTGACATGGAAGATCTGGCCATCGGGCATGTTCTTGACCACCGGCGCTAAGGATCGCGGGCGCGAGCAGGCCCCTGGCCACGATCACGCTGCTGTTGTTGTCGCCATCCTTTGCCGTGGCAGGCTGCGCAACTGCGTTCGTAGACCAGCTTGCCGCGGCTGAAGTTCTCCTGGGTGGGTTGGAAGGGTTGATTAATTCTCGGCCTGCGCGCTCGGCTTCAGGTTTGCCAGGGCCGTAGCTCAACGGCACCAGACCATTCCGCGACACGGTGCCGGTGGGCGGCGACCGCAGCACTTGGCCGCGGGGAAGGAGGGATGGGAATCAAAGGACTGATAGGAGACGGGATCCATCATTCCACCGTCCCAGGCCACGTTCCGCCGCAGGTAATCGCGATTGAGCAGGGGGTAGCGCGGTCAGCACGAGGACCGCCGGGATGAAAGCCAGGATGAACGCGAGGGGCGTCGCTTCGCGATCCAGAAGCGAGGAATCCTTTTGCATCCGGTCATCCACCAGCAGCTCGGTTTCCAGGGCGCCGAGCTCAGCCATCATGGCTTGGACCACCGCGAAGTTGGCGCCAGGCGGATCTCGGCGGCCACCACGAAACGGTCGTCATTCACGCCCGGGGGAGGTCAGGCACCTTGAACTTCGGCCGCATGCCTGAAACCACGAAGAGCGTGCCCACCACGCCAAGCCCCGCCAACAAAACCGTAAGTTCGAAGGCCACGGGCACAAAGGCCGGCAGGGGACACCAAGGGCTTGCCGCCGACGATCAAGGGATAATCGAAGGCCGAGGTCCAGATCTGGACACTCAGCGCGATGGCCAGGCCCAGAATCGCAAAGGCCAGGCAGGCCTGCGGCAACCGCGAGGGCTTCAAGCCGATGGCCTCGTCCATTCCATGCACGGGAAAGGGCGTGTAGGTGTCGATGACGCGATAACCGTCCAGCTTCAGGCGCTTCACGGCTTCGAGCAGCAGCCCGGGCGCGGCGAAGTTGGCGCGAAAGCGGGTCGGGACCATCAGTTCAGTGCTCCTCATGCTTCAGCACTCCTTTCACTTCGCTGGCCGCGATGACCGGCAGCAACCGGGTGAAGATCAGGAAGCAGGTGAAGAAAAGCCCGAAGCTGCCCAGGAAGATGGCCACCTCGATGAAGGTCGGCCTGTACCCGGCCCAGGAAGACGGCAGGTAGTCGCGGTGAGGCTCGTCACGATGATGACGAAGCGCTCGAACCATGCCGATGTTCACGAAGATGGACAGGATGAAGATCATCCAGGGCGTGGTGCGCACCTTCCGGATCCAGAAGAGCTGCGGGATGATCACATTGCAGCTCACCATGGACCAGTAGGCCCACTTGAACGGTCCGAGGGCGCGGTTGACGAAGACATAGCGCTCGAAGTCGTTGCCGTACCAGGCCATGAAGAATTTGCCGTAGGCCATGCCCACGATCATGCCCGTGGCGATGATGACCTTGGTCACGGCTTCCAGGTGGCGCACGGTGATGTACTCCTCCAGATCCATCACCTTGCGGGCGATGATCATCAGCGTCAGCACCATCGCGAAGCCGCTGAACACCGCGCCCGCCACGAAGTACGGGGGGAAGATCGTCGCGCCAGCCGGGGATCACCGAGGTTGCGAAGTCCATGGACACGATGGTGTGCACCGAGATCACCAGCGGCGTGCTGAGGCCCGCCAGCAGCATGTAGACCGTCTCATAGCGGTGGCTCCAGGTGTGGTTCGAGCCGTTCCAGCCCAGGGAGAAGATGCTGAAGATGGCTTTGCACTTTCGACTTGGCGCGGTCCCGCATGGTGGCGAGATCGGGCACCATGCCCAGGTACCAGAAGGTGAGCGAGATGATGAAGTAGGTGCTGATGGCGAAGACGTCCCAGAGCAGCGGGCTCTTGAAATTCACCCAGAGCGAACCGCGGGTGTTTGGATAGGGCGTGGCCCAGAACGCCAGCCAGGGCCTGCCCATGTGGATGATGGGGAAGGTGCCCGCGCACATGACCGCGAAGATCGTCATAGCCTCAGCCGCGCGGTTGATGCTGGTGCGCCACCGCTGGCGGAACAGGAAGAGGATCGCCGAAATCAGCGTTCCGGCATGCCCGATGCCGACCCAGAACACGAAGTTGGTGATGTCGAAAGCCCAGCCCACCGTGCGGTTGAGTCCCCAGGTGCCGATGCCCCGGGTCACGGTCTGCGTGACGGCCCAGGCTCCGAGTAGAAGCAATGATAGGGACACGGAAAGCGCCAGCCACCACTTCAACGGCGGCATGCGCTCCGTGGTGCTGAAGACTTCTTCGGTTACTTGGCTATAGCTCTTGTTGCCTTCGATGAGCGGTAAAACATGGCCGTAGCCCCGGAGCTCCTCTTCTGCGATCCCATCCAGGGAGGGCAGCGCGTATGCGTGGTCTTCGGAGCGCCATGGCGGCCTCCTTTGGATTCGGCCGGTTCCGCGTTGCGTATCTTCGTCAGGTAGCTCACCGCGGGTGCGACACCCAGTTCGCCCAGCACCAGGAAACGCTTGGGATCGCGCATGGCATGGCTGATCTGGCTATCGGGATCCTGCACATCGCCAAAGACGATGGCCTGGGCCGGGCAGCTCTGCATGCAGGCGGGCTGGGCCTCGCCGTCTTTCAGTTCGCGGCCTTCGTTCTTGGCCTGGATCTTGGCGGTCATCAGGCGCTGGACGCAGAAACTGCACTTTTCCATGACGCCGCGGCTGCGCACCGTGACATCGGGGGTTGAGGGCCAGGCGCTCGAGCGCTGTCGTGGGGTATTCCCACCAATTGAAGCGGCGCGCCTTGTAGGGCAATTGTTGGCGCAGTAGCGGGTGCCTACGCAGCGGTTGTAGACCTGCTGGTTCAGTCCTTCTTCGCTGTGGACCGTGGCCAGCACCGGGCACACGTGCTCGCAGGGCGCGTTGTCACACTGCTGGCACATCATCGGCTGATGGAAGACCTTGGGTTCGGCTTCACTGCCTTCGTAGTACCTGTCGATGCGCAGCCAATGCATCTCGCGTTTTTTCGCGACTTCGGCCTGCCCACCACGGGAATGTTGTTTTCCACCTGGCAGCCGATGACGCAGCCGGAACAGCCGGTGCATTTGTTCAGGTCGATGACCATGGCCCAGTGGTGCTTGCCGTGGGGATGGGGCGCATAGGCTGAAGGACCAATCTCCTCATGCGGTCGCGCGGAGGCCGGATCGCGCAGGTAGGGCGCCAGTGCCATTTTCGCGCACGAGTTCGCGGCCTTCGAAACTGTGGTGGTCCTGGGTGGCGGCCAGCTCGGCCCGGCTTCCGGTCCTGCGGATCTGCAAGGCGCTTGGGTTGGCGCTAAGGAATCCGCTCGCGAAGCTGCGCCATGGATAGGCATTGCCGCCCACGATCTTCCAATCTTTGGGGCCGCCTTCCTTCCGGCCATAACCCAGCGCCACGGCGATGGTGCGGTCGTCCTGGCCGGGCTGCACCACCACGGGCAGCGTCAGTTCAGGCAGGCCCTCCGGCCGCACGGCGGTCATGTCGCCCTGTTCCAGACCCAGACCTTTTGCGGCGGCTGGAGAAACGGAAAGGTAGTTATCCCAGGTTATCTTGGTGATGGGATCCGGGAGTTCCTGGAGCCAGGGATTGAAGGCGTGGCGCCCATCGCCGAGGCCGACCTTGGCCATGAGCAGCAGCTCGTAGGGTCGTGATTTCGCCGCGATCCGCTCCCGGAAGGAAGCGTTCACTTCTTCCTTGTAGGCAGGGCTGCTCCAGGCTTCCATCAAGTTGAACGGCGCCTTTTTGCAATACGCCATTCCAGAATGAATCGAAGTCCCCAACCGCCTTTTGACGTGGGAAGAAATCTTTTTTCCATTGTTCCCGAAGCTGTTCCAGGGCCGTCGCAGGTCGACCGCTCCAGGACAGGAAACTCTCGAGAGAATTTCGGGTTTGGAAGAGCGGATTGGTAAGCGGTTGGACAAGGCTCAGGGTTCCCGACACGGGCCCGCATCGCCCAGGCTTCCAGCCAGTGATGGTCCGGCGAGATGGGTACAGGCGATGGCGGTTTCATCCGCGGTCAGAGCCGTGCTCACGCGCAGGCGCACTTTGGCGAAGGCGGCGGAGAATTCAGTGGGCAGATCGTACCCGGGTTCGCACCCACCACGAGCACCGCGTCCACTTGCCCTTCGCTCATCTCTTTGATGAAGGTGGCGAGGGCGCGGTCGTCTCCTGTTTCTGCAGACTCGGATGGGCGAGATCCACCGTCTCTTGCCCCGTTGCCGAGCAGATGGTTGATGCGGGCGGTGAGGATTTGCGCGTACAGCTCTGTTCAGCCCGCACAGCACCAGGCTGGAACCCTTGTGCTTCATCAATTCCTGGGCCAGGGCTTCGGCCTTGTGGCCGAGTTCCTTCCGCAGTTCGCCCCAGGCTTTCCTGAGCCGAGCGCAGCGGGACAGCGATCCAAGAAAGGGAACGATCTCGGAGGGCGCCAGCCGGATGCGCTCATCCGCGTTGCTGCCCGTGAGAGACATTCCGGATTCAGCCTGCACATGCTTGGGACATGGCCGCGGATTGTCCGGGCGCGGCGGCTGGCGTAGGAGCGCGTGAACCCGGCGGGATCGATCCAGGTACCCAGGAAATCAGCCTCGATCCCGAGAATGAGATCCGCTTCTTCGATTCGGTAGTGGGGCAAAGCCTTCGTCCCGTGGGTGCGCTCGTAGGCCGCGGGGATGGCGGCGCAGCTTAATGCGTCATAGCTGACGAGCTTTCCTCCTTGAAGCCAGCAAGGAAGTTATTGATGGCAGTCTTCAGCGTGGGACTGATCAGTGTTCCGCTCAGGACGCGGATCTTGCCGCCCTTGGCCTTGACTTCGTAAAACGTGTAGAAAGTTCGGCGTCGAGGATTTCCAATCGCAATCTTGGCCTGCCGCGCGCGGTTGCTTAAGGCGGGCGGGATCGTAGAGGCCGCGGGTCTGGGCTTGGCCGATGGCGCAAAGTCCGCCACGGTTCATCGGGTGGTCGGGGTTCCCTTCAAGTTTCACGCGGGTCGCCCATCCCGGCTGCGGGCCAGCACGCCGCAGCTCGCGGAACAACCCCTGGCAGGTGGTGGCATACCATTGCGCCACGCCGGGCGTCAGGCCTTCCTGGCCATTGAGATAGGGCAGCGCCTTCTCGACGGTCTTGCTCTTGCAACTGATGGCGAGGCCCGCGGCGAAGCCAACCCCTGAAAATCGGAAGAAGTCGCGCCGGCTGATCTGGCGGACGCTCTCCCACAGGGAGTTCATCGCTGAACTCGGCCTTGGTTTTTTTGATGAGTCCCCGCCGTTCGCCGAGGCTCTTCCATACGCGCATGGTTTCTCCTCAGTGGTGGCAGGCGCCGCAGTCGGTGGGGGGGGCGGGGAGGTTTGCCGTTCAGTTGCAGCTTCTGGTTCTCGGCGCGGTGGCAGGCCAGGCACTCGCCCATGGTCAAGGCCAGGCTTGTTCTGACGCGCTCCATGCCCTGGATCTCGCCGTGGCAGTTCTGGCAGGCCACGCCCGCATTGACGTGCCGGCTGTGGGGAAAGTCGACGTGGAAGGCAGGCGATGAACGCGGACCCACTCCACCGGACGTCCATCCTTCATGGCCTTCGTGAGCTTGGCGATCTCGGGGCTCGGATCGCTCATGCCAGGCTTCGCCCCGCCTTGTTCAGGATCGTCTCGTGGCATTTCGCATGCAGGTGCTTGTGGGTGGGATCCGGCGTGGCGGCTTTTCTCGGCTCCGGTATGGCAGAAGAGGCAGTCCATCTTCAGCCTGCCCGCGGAGCGCGTGCGAATAGGCAATGGGTTGCACCGGCTTGAGCCCGAGTTGTCCCTGCCAAAATTTCGTGTCCACGCTCACGGCAAGGATCATCAGGAAGCCCCGAAAGCCACGGCCCGCCAGGGCCGCAGTGCGCACCCTCATCTGAGGCCCCGGCGGTTCCAGATCACCACCTGGGGCTTGCGCCAGTAGTAGAAGATGGGGACCACGAGAAAGTGCACCAGGCGGGTGAAGGGAATGATCAGGATCAGCGAAAACCCGCTGAGGATGTGGATCTTCGGCAGCCAGGGAAGGGGCTGATGAGCTCAGGCCGGGGCTCAACAGCAGCAGGCTCCACAGGTAGGGAACCGCGTTGGAGGCATACCAGAACTGCCCCAGCGATAGCGCAGGGCGGTATCGATGCCGGTGGTCACCCGCAGCAGCAGCAGGCACAGAAGGACCCAATCCATGGCGGTAGTGACGGCCTTCACGCGGGAACTGCTGCTGCGGCGGACCATCAGCGCCACGACGCCCACGAGCGCAGCAGGGCCATGATCAAACCGGAGATTTCTGGCAATACAGTCGAAAAGGCGCGGAGTTCCAGGCCAGGATCTGCCGCGGAATCAGGAAGGCGACGAGATGCCCGGTGAGCACCCAGAGAATGCCCCAGTGCCAGAGCCCCGAACCCCAGAAGAGCTGCTTGTTCTCAAGGAACTGGCTGGAGAGGCTCGAATAGCTGAAGGGTTTCCAGGTGAAGCGGAGGATGCTCACCACGACCGCCAGGGCCAGCGATGTAGGGAAATCCGACCCAGAGGAATTTATCAAGCATGGCTCACCTCGGCCGGTGACGGCAGGTCTGGGCTTTGCCCGGGCCGGACGTGGGGTTCCGGGGGACGCAGAGGGCCTCCTGGCCCGGGCGGTCCCCCCGGAGGACGTTGCCATGCGGTGAGCCGTAAAGATCAGGAAAAGACCCTGAAGCAAGTGTGCATAAGCCCCGTCTTTCATCCCTGACTGGATTTTTTCCATGGCGGGCAGGATGCAGTCGTCCACCAGGTCGATGGCATCCTGGGTCTCCAGCTTCATCGTGAGATCCAGCAGATTGGGCAGGTAATCCGGCAGATCGTTGCCCGCATCGATATCGTTCTCCTGCAGGTGATGGCGCATCATCGCCAGGAACTGGCCACGCTTGTAGGATTCGCCGAACAGGTGCCAGCCGATCTCCAGCACGCAGTCGGGATTCAGATCGAAACTGCGGGTGTAGATCTCGGCCATTTCCTCCAGGCTGGAAGTTCTTGCCACCAGGGCGAAGGCCTCCAGGTATTCCTGGCAGGGGATGGGCGGTATTCATCGCTTCATCCGCGAGGGCCGCGGCGAGCTTTGGAGTGTCCGCATCGGGGTAGCGCAGCAACCTGGCGATGCCGGGGATGAGCTGGGTTGGAACTCGCATCTGGACGAAAGGCTGCATCAGGCCCCCCTTACCGGCTGCTCGCGGAAACCGAATCCCGCGGCGCCCTTTTTTTCAAGTGGATTGGTGAGCACTTCCACCGCCTGTTCACGATGGCTGGGCGGGATCACGAAGCGGTCTTCGTAGTTGCAGAGGCTCGTCAGGCGGTAGATTGCCTCGGCCTGCTCGGGTGTGCAGTCGGCTTCGCGCAGGCCATCCAGAGCCACCTGCATGTCCACGTCTCCCACCGTCACGGCGCGTTTCCAGGTCCGGATGGCCATCATCTTTTCATGGCGTAGCGCACCGGCGCTTCCTGCCCGGCGCCAAAAAGGCTGGCCAGGTAGCTCAGGGGCAGGCGCGCCTGGTCCAGCGGCGCGAAGATCTGGTCCGTCGAGGTGGGATTCAAGGCCACGCCGTTCTCAACGGAATACGTGACTGGGCCGAGCGCGGGCACATAGAAAAGGCTCGGGAAGGTGCGGAACTCCGGGTGCGGCGCGAGGGCCAGGCCCCATTCCTTGACGAACTTGTAGACCGGGCTGTTCTGCGCGGCCTTGATGATCTGTTCGGTCACGCCATTCTCTTTCGCGGCCTCGATCACGGCGGGATCGAAGGGATCCATCAGCATTTCCCGGTGCGCGGTGACCAGCTCTTCGTCGGGCCGCACGCCCGCTTCCTGGATCTTGTCGGCGTCGTAGAGCAGCACGCCCATGTAGCGGATGCGGCCCACGCAGGGAATGGAAGCAGGCCGGTGCCCGGCCCGTTTCCACGCGGGGATAGCAGAGCCGGCACTTCTCGGATTTGCCCGTGCTCCAGTTGTAGAAGACCTTCTTGTAGGGGCAGGCGGAAACGCAGTAGCGCCAGCCACGGCACACGTTCTGGTTGACCAGGACGATGCCGTCCTCGCCGCGCTTGTAGATGGCGCCGCTGGGGCAGGCCGCCACGCAGGCCGGGTTCGCGCAGTGGTTGCAGATGCGCGGCAGGTAGAACATCACCAGGGTCTCGATGCTCAGGAGCCGCAGGCGCTGCTCCTCGGTCATCGCTTCGAGATTCGGATCGTTGCGGGCGTAGAGGGCCGATCCCCCGAGATCATCGTCCCAGTTGGGTCCGGCTTCGATGTCGATGTACTCGCCGGTGACTTTGCTGATGGGAATGGCCGTGGGCTGGTCGTCCGTTTCCGGCGCCGTGAACAGATCTTCGTACCGGTAGGTCCACGGCCTGTAGTACTCGTCCATGGTAGGCAGGTCCGGCTGATAGAAGATCTTCTGCAGGAACTTGCCCTTGCTGGTGAGGCGGAGTTCGAGCTTGCCGTTCTTGACGATCCAGCCGCCCTTGTATTCATTCTGGTCTTCCCATTTGGTGGGATAGCCGGTGCCGGGCTTGGTCTCGACGTTGTTCCACCACATGTAGTCGGCGCCCTTGCGGTCGGTCCACACGTTCTTGCAGGCGATGGAACAGGTGTGGCACCCGATGCACTTGTCCAGGTGGAACACCATGGCGATTTGAGAGCGGATATCCATCAGTGGCCCTATCAAAGAAAAGCTCGCCCGCGAAGGGCCGCGAAGGGAAAGCGAAGGGCCGCGAAAAAATGGCATTGGGGGTCGTGGAATCAGACCAAGTTGGGTCTTCGGACATCCACCTATTTTTGTTGTTTTTCATGTTTTTCTTCGCGCCCTTCCCCGCGCGCCAGCGCGCTTCGCGGCCCTTCGCGGGGGCGGTTTTCATTGGAACAATCATCATCACCACCCCCCTACCAGACCAGCTGGCCGAGTTTGCGGACGTAGACCACCGTTTCGCGGTTCACGCCGGTGGGGCCCCAGTAATTGAAGTGGTAGGTGAACTGGCCGTAGCCGCCGACCATGAGGTTGGGCTTGAGGCGGATGCGGGTCAGGCTGTTGTTCATGCCCGCGCGCTTCATGCCCCTGAGCGGGCTTTTCGGCACGCCATAGGTGCGCTCGGTGGCGTGGTACTGGATGCAGGCGCCCTTCGGAATGCGGGCGCTGACGCAAGCCCGCGTGACCACGACGCCGTTGTCGTTGTGGACTTCGACCCAATCGTTGTCCTTCAGTCCGACGGAGGCGGCGTCCTCCTCGCTGAGCCAGAGCGGATCGCAGCCGCGCGACAAAGTGGTCATGCGCTCCGTGTCGCCATAGGTGGAATGGATATGCCATTTGCCATGGGGTGTCAGGTAGTTCAACGCCAGGGTGTTGCCTTCGCGCTTGGAGCAGCGCAGATCTCCGAGCACCTGGGCCGGCGGCGGGCTTGTAGGTGGGCAGATGCTCGCCAAAAGCCAGATAGCCTTCATGGTCCAGGTAACAATGCTGGCGACCCGTGAGCGTACGCCAGGGCACCATGCGCTCCACGTTGTAAGTGAAGGCCGAGTAGGACCGCTTCTCATCCACAAAGCCCGACCAGCAGGGGCTGTTCAGCACGCGACGGGGCTGGGAGAGCAGATCCTTGAAGGTGTACTTGATGCCCCGGTAGGCTCGGCGAGATCCTTCAACGGCAGGCCCGTGCGGCCTTCCATGTACTGGTAGGCGCGGTAGGCCAGTTCGCCGTTGGTCTCGGGCGCGAGATGCAGCAGCACGTTGGCGGCGTCCAAGTCCTCTTTAAGGCTCGGCCGCTTCTGGCCCTCGATCATCTCCGTGGGATGGGTTTCGAGCATCCGGTCGTAGACATCCTTGATGGGGTATTTCACACCGTGGGCGCCCAGGCCCTGCTCCCGGACGTTGGGTCCCAGGGAAATGAACTGATCGTAGATTTTGCTGTAATCGCGGGTGATCACGGTGAGGCCCGGCATGGTTTTGCCCGGGATGGCTTCGCATTCGTCGGCCATCCAGTCCCGGATATGGGGCTGGGCGATCTCCGCGGGTGTGTCGTGGGCCAATGGATTCGAGACGATGTCATCGATGGGGTTGGGCAAGTGCTTGGCTGAAAGTTCGCTGACCTTCTTCGCCATCTGCTTGAAGATGTCCCAATCGCTTTTCGACTCCCAGCAGGGCGGGACCGCCGCGGAAAGGGGATTGATGAAGCTGTGCATGTCTGTGGAATTGAGATCGGTCTTCTCGTACCAGGTGGCCGTGGGCAGCACGATGTCGCTGTAGAGCGCCGAGGTGTCCATGCGGAAATTGATGTCCACCACCAGGTCCATCTTCCCTGTGACGGTGGGCCGCCATTCAACATCCTTCAGCGTGCCTTGGCCACTTCATCGGCGATGGCGTTGGTGTGGGTTCCAGGCAGTGCTTCAGGAAGAACTCGTGGCCCTTGGCTGAAGTGCCGCTGCCATTGCCGCGCCATATAAACCAGATTCGCGGCCAGTTCTCGGAGGCGTCCGGATCCTCGACCGAGAAGCGCAGATCCTTCTTCTTCAGGCGATCCACGGTGCTGGCGATGATGGCTGCGTTGTCCTTAGCGCCTGCCTTGCGGGCGTCGGCCACGACCTGCATGGGGTTCTCGTTGTATTGCGGGAAATAGGGCAGCCAGCCGCTCCACGGCGCGGGTCTGCATGTTCATGCAGTGGCCTTCCACCAGTTCGCCCGTCCGGACTGTGTTGTATTCCTTGAATTCCTTTCGTAGCGCCACTGATCGCTGTTCCGTAGTGCCAGCTCGGCGCGTTCTGGAGCCTGTTCACGGAGCCCAGTCCTTGGCCAAGCGCGATGGCGCTCCTGGAGGCCACCGGCGCCAGTTTCTCCTGGCCGACGTAATGGGCGAGGCCACCGCGCGTTGGTGCCGATGCAGCCGCAGACTACGAGCGCATGCTGGGCGGCGCGGTAGATCGGGTTGTTGTGGTACCAGTGGTTCCGCCGGCGCCGATGATGACGGTACTCGCCCTTGGTCAGCTCGGCGGTATGGGCCCACTCCCGGGAGAAGCGCGGCACGTTGTCGCGGGAGAGACGGGGTGTCCATTTCCCTGCCAGGCCGGCGTGTGGACGGCGTGCTTGTCGTCGTAATCCTTCGGGTAGGCGCCGGGCAGGCCGCGTCCACGCCGAATTGCGCCATGAGCAGGTCGTAGACCGTCGTCACGATGGCGGTGTCGCCATCCGCGAGCGCGATGCGCTTGACGGGCACGCCCCGGAAAGCGTTTTTCCATCGGCGAAATCATCAAACTGGACCAGCTCCGTTGGCTCATTGAGCAAGGTCAGGGCCGGCGCGATGGGGCTGTCGTCCTTGCCATCCTGGGAACAGCAGGTTCCATCTGCCCTGTTCCTAAACCCCAGCGATGGCCCACGGAACCCTTCGGCAGAATCTTGGGCGCGCCGGAGGGTTCGTCCCACATCAGAAACTTCCGTTCGCCGTGCTCTTCGTCCTTGTACTTCAGCGAGACGGCCCGCGCGCAGAAGCTGCCCCGGTCGGAAACCGTTTTCGATTTCGGTGTGCCCCGACCAGGAAATGGACCGTCGGGTGCATTTCTTCTGGTAGTCCAGGAAGAAAAGAACGGGTTTTGGTGATGGAATTCCCGTGAGGATCACCTGTTCATGGCCATCCAAAGCGCGCCGTCCTGGCCGGCGTGCACGGGATCCACTGTCGGCATACTTGGACACCTGGCTGAAGTCGGGCGGAAGACCACCATCTTGGTCCCCGGCGTTGCGGGCCTGCGGCGAAAGTGGACTGGGGCGTGCGGGTCATGTTCAGGTTGTAGCCCATGACCGCCAGGTACTTCGCGTTGTACCAGTCCGCGCTCTCCTGGACGTCGGTCTGTTCGCCCCAGACTTCGGGCCAAGAGGGCAGGTCGCAATACCAGTCGTAGAAGCTGAGAGGTTGGCCGCCCAGTAGCTGCCCGGGAGCGCGCAGCCGGCGGCATGGGCTCAGCATGGACATGGCCGGGATGGGGCGGAAGCCTAACATGGGTCGGGGCCGTGGCCTTCACGGTGTGGATGTTGGAGGCGGCGATGATCTCGTCACTTCGTCCCAATGGCAGCGGCGGAAGCCACCCTTGCCCCGCGCCTGGTGGCACCGGCGCGTTTGCTCGACTCCCGATGCAGGCCCAGGCTGCCACGGATCCGGAGTCCTTAGTTCCCTGGCCTCCCGCCACAGGTCCATCGAGCGCGCCGCGCAGGCAGGGGTAACTTTACCCGGAGCGGGCTGTAAAGGTAGGCCCCAGGAGAAGGTGATGCCGGCGCTGGCAGCCGCGTGGCTCGTAAGGCGGGAGGGTCTCACTCCAGGAGCGGGTAGTCTGAGCCCTGCATCTCCCGGGTGACGATCCCTTCCTTGACGTAGACCTTCCACCCGCAACCGCCGGTGCAGTTCACGCCGTGGGTGCTGCGGACCACTTTGTCGTGGCCCAGCGGTT